>JBARXS010000184.1:0-9918 GCA_049647465.1 Erythrobacter sp. | reverse complement strand
ATCATCATCATCGGTCATATGCGCAGCGGGACAACGCGCATTCACAAGCTGCTCGCCGCCGATCCTGCGCATTCGCACACACGATATTGCGATGCCTTCCATCCCGTCCCCGCGCGGCCCGATCTGCGGCTGGCAAAGGCCAGCGGGGAAATCGCTTTCCTGTCCGCGCTCAATCCGTGGCTGCAATCGATCCACCCCATCGCCAGCGGCGCGGTTGAGGAGGAATTGGGCTGGCTGGCGGGCGCGTTTCAGCATTCGATCTATGAAAGCCAGTGGCGCATCCCGAGCTATTCGGCATGGAGCGAGGCGCGCGATGCGGCCCCGGTCTACCGGGAATTTGCGCGAGTTTTGCGCACAGACGCCGCGCATCGGGGCAATGCGGATCGCCCCCGCGTGATGAAGGTGCCGGTGTTCTCCGAAAACCTGCCCGAACTGCTTGAACAGTTTCCCGATGCGCGCCTGATCGTGGCCGAGCGCGACACCGCCGCCGTGCATCGCAGCGCCGTTTCACTCGTCGCCAACCAGATGGCTGTTCAGTCCGATACCTGCAATCTCGCCGCGATTGAGGCGGAATGGCACCGCAAGATCGCGCTGCGAGAGGAGCGCCGCAAGCATGCGCTCGCCAATTGGTCCGGCCCGATTGCCCGCCTCCACTTCGATGATCTGAGTGCGGATTGGGAAAGCGCCATCGCCCGCGCCTATGGCGATCTGGAGCTGGACCTCAGCCCCGGCGCGCTTGCCGCGATGCGCGCAGAGATAGCCGACAGCGCGAAGGGACACCACCACGCCCATTCCGCGCAGCTTGACGGGTTCAAGGCAGCCGGATGCAAAAAGGGCCGCCCCGACAGGACGGCCCTTCAAAAGTCCGGTCGTGCCAGAAAGGCTTAGCCGACAATCTCGTCTTCGTTGAAGAAGAACGCGATTTCAATCGCGGCGTTTTCTTCGCTGTCCGAACCGTGGACTGTGTTTTCACCGATGGAGAGCGCGTGCACCTTGCGGATCGTGCCTTCGGCAGCGTCGGCTGGGTTGGTCGCGCCCATCACTTCGCGGTTTTTGGCGACGGCATCTTCGCCTTCCAGAACCTGCACTACCACCGGCTCGCTCATCATGAACTCGGTCAGCTCGCCAAAGAACGGACGCTCTGAGTGGACAGCGTAGAAGCCTTCGGCCTGTTCCTTGGTCATGTGGATACGCTTGGATGCAACGACGCGCAGGCCCGCTTCTTCCAGCATCGCGGTAACCGCGCCGGTCAGGTTGCGACGGGTGGCATCAGGCTTGATGATCGAAAAGGTGCGGGTAACCGCCATGGTGTTTTCCTTGAATAGAAGCGCCGACTTTGGCGCAAACGGAGAGGTGTTGGGCGCGCCCCTAGCCCCGAGTGCGGGCCAATTCAAGTTTTCTGGTCGGCAACGGGCGGGCGCAGCGGCTCCGCTCCGATGTCCGCATCAATTGTCGAAATTGTTCCCGATGGCCAGTTGCGCACGCGTGCTGTCACCCGCCGGGCTCGCATTGATCGAGAATGTCAGACCATCCGGCGATTCCCCGCCCACGGTCTTCCCGTTATTGATGTTCGCCTCAACCTGGATTTCCACCCCGGCGGCCTCGGCTTGCTTGCGATAGAAATCGGTGATTTCCTCCGCGCTGTCCTCGCTTATGAGAGTGACGAAGGCGCCCTGCCCCTCGCCCTGACTGAAGACGGTGTTGTTTTCGACTTTCGCGCCGGGATAGATCGTGAAGCCTCCGGGCAGGTCCACCGGCACGCTGGAGCCGGAACGGACCGTCGCGGTCCCGTCCTCGGTTTCAATCGTGGCGCTGGCCTCGCCGGTTTCGGTGTTAATCGTATATTCACCGGTCTCGCCGTCTTGACCTTCAAAGGTGCCCGATGTCTCGCCCCCGCAGGCAGCGAGAGCCAGACTGGCGGCAGCGATGATCAAAAGCGTGGATTTACGCATGAGTGTGTTTCCTCCCGATTTGGCCCGGAACATCTCTCAGTCAGGTCGGCATGGCAAGTGCCTCAGGCAACCTTGACCCATTTGCCGCCGTCCTGCCGAAAGAAAGCGCGCTCCAGCCCGTCACGGTCGGACAGGGCTTTCCAGGTCTCGCGCGCATGCTGCAAAGTGGTGTCATCGAACAACAGGAATGTGCGCGCGAAGCCGTCTGTCTCGCGAAAGGTGCCGTCGGCAAAGATCGCATGGCTTGCGCCGTTAGAGGGCTCGCAGGTTTCCGACAGCAGAATGGGTTGAGCCTCCGCTCCGTCCTTTCCCGCTTCGCCGTTCGCCAGAAAGCTTTCCGGGTCGCCCTGCCACAGCCCGCGCGACAAGGCTGCGCGCTGATCGGCATCGGCACTGACCACCAGCAGGCGCTCTCCCTGATCCAGCACGCGCTGGGCAATCAGGGCTGTGACCTTTTCCACCGGATCACGCGAGAGTTGCCAGAAGTCGATTTTCATGGGTTCGGTGTAACCCGAGCCGCCCGCTCCCTCCACCCTTCCACCCGGAATATTTTCGGATATGGTCCGGGTGGAGGAAGCGGGCGGCGCGGCGTTCTTGTCAAGACGCCTGCTTCTTGTCCTTCTTGCACCGCTCCGAACAGTAACGGACATTGTCCCAGTCCCGCTCCCACTTCTTGCGCCAGGTGAACGGCAGTCCGCAGGCCTCGCAGATCTTGGAGGGCAGGTCCGACTTTTTCCGCATCTTCGGGATGGGAAGCGCTCCTACTTTTCAAAGTTATCCGCAACCACACGGTCGATCAGGCGCACGCCATATCCGGTCGCGCCCTTGTCCCATGTGTGGCCGGGCTTGTCCGCAAAGACCATGCCCGCAATGTCGCAATGCGCCCAAGGGGTGTCGTTCTGGATAAACCGGCCAAGGAATTGCGCCGCCGTAATGGAGCCCGCCGGGCGTGGGCCGACATTCTTTATGTCGGCGATCGGCGAATCGATCAGCTTGTCATAGGCCGGGTCAATCGGCAGACGCCAAACCTTGTCGCCAGTGCTCAGCCCGGCGCATTCGAGCTGTCCGGCCAGCGTATCATTGTTCGAGAAAACGCCGCCATATTCATGGCCGAGCGCAACGATCATCGCGCCGGTCAAGGTGGCGAAATCGACGATGCGGGCGGGTTTGAACACTTCCTGTGTCCAATGCAGCGCATCGCACAGCACCAGCCGCCCTTCGGCATCGGTGTTGAGCACTTCAACCGTCTGCCCGCTCATCGTGGTGATAACATCACCCGGACGCATCGCTTTGCCATCCGGCATATTCTCAACGAGGCCTATAACCGCGACGACATTCGCCTTGGCCTTGCGCTTGACCAGAGCAAGCATCCCGCCCGCAACAGCGCCTGCACCGCCCATGTCCCACTTCATATCTTCCATGCCGGGAGGGGGCTTCAGCGAGATACCGCCCGTATCAAAGGTCACACCCTTGCCCACGAAAGCGGTGGGCGCCTCCCCTTCAGTGCCGCCATTCCATTGAATTGCCAGCATGCGCGATGGCCGCTCCGACCCTTGGCCGACGCCCAGCAACGCGCCCATGCCCAGCTCTTCCATCGCGGCATCATCCAGCACGGTGATTTCCGCCCCGGTGCCCTTGAACGCTTCTTCGCAGTTCGTGACGAAAGTTTCCGGGTAAAGGATATTCGCTGGAAGCGTTACGAGATGCTTGGTAAATTCAACACCTTCAGCCAAGGCCGAGGCTTGCTCCCAAGCCTTCTCGGTATCGGCAGGGGCATTCACGACGTGCACCTTGTGCAGTGACCTTTTTTTCTCAGAGGCCAGCTTGGTCCGATATTCGTCGAAACGCCAGGACCGTAGACGCAGACCCAACAGCACCGATGCCGCCTCTTCTCCGGACAGATCCGCATGGCCCAGATCCAGCACCATCTCCGTCTCGCCAGAGCACAGATATTTCGCAGCCAGCGCCGCGCCCGCTTTCTCCACATTCAGCGCGCGCTTGTCGGCATCGACTTCACCCGCGCCAGCCAGCGCAACCCGAGCCAGCGAACCGTCTACCATCGTGAAGCCTTCAAACACTTGCGATACGCTGCCTTTGAAACGCGCAGCCTTGGCTCCATCAATAACCGCCGCGTCGAGGCCAGCGGGCGTATCGTTCTGATTGACGACACGGGCAGTCAGTCGGACGTTTGCAGGTGGCGTGCTGGCGAAGTGGAATTGCATGGGTTCTCCCGTTGTGGTGGCGACCAGATGAGGCGCTCGATGACTTTGGCGCAGGTCGTGCACAGGTAATGCATGAAACGCCCTGAGGGGGCCGAAAATGAGGCCGTTAATGGCGATTGCGATTAGGCGCGAGCGGTGCAATAGGCAAGGCATGTCCGGAGGGTCCAAGCTGGTTGCGCCAAGGCCGCTATCGCCGCTGCGTGCGCACAGCCCGTGTGCATCGCGGCTTACGATGGGTTTTGCCCTTGGCGCAGCGACTTTCGCGTCCCCGCAGTCAGCAATGGCATTTGGCCCTTCCCTGATCGCCGCGCAAACCACAGACGCGGCATTGCAAGCGGCCCCTGCGCAAGACCCCGACGAATCTCAAGTACAAGCCGAAGACGATAAAGATGATGTGCCGCTTGAGCAGAAACTGCTCGGCGATGTAATTGATTTTGAAGCGGAACAACTCGCCTACGACAATGAAACAGACACCGTTGTCGCGCGCGGCAATGTGATACTGCGCTCCATGGACCGGTCGGTGCGCGCGGATGAAGTCGTATGGGTGCGCGGCGAGGGGCGCATTTATGCTGCGGGCAATATCCGGCTGGTCGATGAAAGCGGCAATGAGCTGTTCACTGACGCGCTTGAACTGACCGATACATTCGAAGCGGGGGCGATGAGCCGCCTCCTGATCGCCTTGCGCGCGGGCGGCAGACTGGCAGCGCAGTCCGCACAGCGCGGCGAAAACGGCATAGTGCTGCTGACCGATGCCGCCTATACGGCCTGCGCTGTTACGGACGAGGATGGCTGCGCCAAGGATCCCAGCTGGCGGATCACGGCAGAGCGCGTGCGTTTTGATCAGGAAAACAGCAAAGTGACCTTTACCGGCGCGATGCTGGAACTGTTTGGGCAGCGTATTCTGCCCCTGCCCGGCCTGACCCTGCGCACCGATGGCGGGGCGGAAACCGGCTTCATCAATCCCAATCTGCGCGTCACCAATGTCAACGGCCTCGAAGTGTCGGGCGAGTATTACTACCGGCTGGCCGAAAACAAGGACCTGACGCTGGGCGCGTTCCTGTTTTCTCAGGTTGCGCCCATGGCATCGGCGCAATGGCGGCACCTGACGGACAACGGCGCCTACCAGATAACCGGATACGCCACCGCCAGCAGCCGCGTGTCCGATTTCACCGGCGTGCCCGAAACACAAAGCGACCCGCGCGGCTATCTGTTCGCCAATGGCAAATTCCAGTTCACCCCTGAATGGAGCCTCACCGGATCAGTCCGGCTTGCGAGCGACCGCACATTCCTGCGTCGCTATGACCTCAGCCGCGATGACCGACTGCGCTCGACCGTCAATCTGGAGCGGATTGATGACAACTCCTATCTCAGCCTGGCCGGGTGGGCGACCCAGACGCTGCGGATCACAGCCGATCAGGGGCAGATCCCGATCGCCATTCCCGCCTTCGATTATCGCTACAATATCAAAGACCCAGTGCTGGGCGGCAATATCCAGTTTCAGGCGAACACGCTCAGCCTGATCCGCAGTGACGGGCAGGATACACAGCGCGCCTTTACGGGAGCGCGGTGGGATTTGCGCACGCTGACGGGCCTTGGGCAGGTGGTGACATTCAGCGCGCTGGCCCGCGGCGATGTCTATCACACGCAAAACACCGGATCGACGCTGACCGAAGTCTATCGCGGCAATGAAGGGTGGACCGGGCGCGCCATCGCCATTGGCGCGATTGATCTGGAATGGCCATTTGTCGGTGAGGCTTTTGGCGGCACGCAGGTGCTGACCCCGCGCGTGCAATTCGTCGCATCCCCGCCGATCCGCAATCTGGCGATCCCGAATGAAGACGCGCGCGCGATTGATCTGGAGGATTCCAACCTTTTCGCATTGAACCGTTTCGCCGGTTATGACCGGGTCGAGGACGGCGCCCGCATCACCTGGGGGCTGGATTGGGAACTGACCAAGCCGAGCTGGCGGGTGAAGACCAATGTTGGCCAGTCCTATCGGCTGGAGGACCAGAAAGACACCTTCCCCAATGGCACAGGCCTGTCGGAACGCGTCTCCGATTTCGTGGGCCGGACCGAAGTGCGCTATCGCAATTTCCTGAAGTTCACGCACCGTTTCCGGCTGGACAAGGACAATCTGGCTGTGCGCCGTAACGAGATTGACGCGACCGTCGGATCACAGCGCAACTATGTCGAGCTGGGCTATCTGCGGCTCGACCGCAATATCCAGACAGTGGAGGATTTGCAGGACCGCGAAGAAGTGCGCGCCGCCGCCCGCGTCGCCTTCAATCGCAACTGGTCCGCATTTGGATCGGGCGTGGTCAACCTGACGAGAGCAGAGGAAGACCCGATCTTTTCCCCTGACGGATTTGAGCCGATCCGCACCCGGCTTGGCATTGCCTATGAAGACGATTGCATTGAGTTCGGCTTCACCTGGCGGCGCGATTTCATCACGGCGGGCGATGCCGCGCGCGGAAACTCGTACCAGCTGTTTTTCGCGCTGCGCAATCTGGGCTTTCGCTGATCAACCCCGTCCTTGGCGCAACCGTTGGCACATCTGCAAAAAGGCGCTAATGACGCGCGCAATCGTCGGGCCATGCGCGGGTTGGTTGGGGACAGCCGCCATTGGCTCAGCGCCCATTCAGGCAGCGCGCCTTATGCACCACCGGGTTGAAGGCAACACACGACACACACCGTCCAATAGGGCGGAAAGACTGAAATGCGCGAGGGGGCCGCGCAAATAACAGAACGGGACATTCGGGACTTGAACGTGAATCTGAAATCAACTCTGAAATCATTTGGTATTGTCGGCGCAGCAGGATTGCTGGCAACCGTTGCCGCACCGACGTTTGTGCCGACCATCGTTCAGGCGCAGACCGTGGCAGTGCCGACGTCGGACAATCCGCTGGGCCTGCCAGAGACAATCAACATCATCGGCAACAACGATCCGAACAACCGCACCGCCACCGCAGTGGTCAACGGCTTTGTCATCACGGGAACCGATATTGAACAGCGCGTCGCTCTGGTTACATCGGCCTCTGAAGGCACGATTGAGGGCGAAGAACTGGATCGTCTGCGGGTGCAGGTGCTGCGCAATCTGATTGACGAAACGCTCAAGGTGCAAGCCGCCGAAGCGCAGGAAATGAAGGTTGAGCGCGATCAGATTGACCAGACCTATAACCAGTTGGCTGCGCAGAACTTTGGCCAGCAACCTGAAAAGATGGGCGAGTATTTGCGTTCCATCGGGTCTTCTCCCGAAGCGCTGAAACGCCAGATCGAAGGCGAGCTGGCATGGGACAATCTGCTGCGCCGCAATGTCTCACCGCAGGTCGCCGTTTCGCGCGAAGAGGTCAACGAAGTGCTCAAGCGGCTGGAAGAAGCGCGCGGCACCGAGGAGCACCGTCTGGGCGAAATCTATCTGTCCGCCACCAACGAGAACCGCGATGCCGTGCTCCAAAACGCGCAGCGGATCGTGCAGCAATTGCAGGCGGGCGGCAGCTTTGTCGCCTATGCGCGCCAGTTTTCCGAGGCCTCCACGGCGGCGGTCGGCGGCGATCTTGGCTGGATCAGGCTCGCCCAGCTTCCGCCCCAGCTCGCAACAGCCGCGCGCAATATGGAAGCTGGTCAATTGGTCGGCCCGATCCAGATTCCCGGCGGCTATTCCATCATTTACCTGATTGATAAACGGCAGGTTCTGATGGCTGATCCGCGCGATGCAGTGCTGAGCCTGAAACAGATTTCCATCGCCTTTGCACCTGATGTCTCGCAGGAGGACGCCGAAGCGAAGATTCAGCAATTCACCAACTTTGTCGGCGGTCTGCGCGGCTGCGCCGATGCTGACAGCGCGAAGGCAGCCATCGGCGCGAGCGTGGTTTCCAACGACCAGATCCGTGCGCGATCCTTGCCCGAACAGTTGCAGAACCTGATCCTGCGGCTTCAGGTAGGCCAGACCACACCAGCATTCGGCTCCCCGCAAGAGGGCGTGCGCGTCCTGATGCTGTGTGGCCGCGATGACCCCGTCGATGCCGGCGCACCCACGGCCGACACAATCGAGGCGCAGCTGGAAGAAGAGCGCACCAACAAGCGCGCTCAACGCTATCTGCGCGATCTGCGCAACGATGCCTATATCGAGTACAATTGAGCGCCACCCCGACACCAAGCGCGTCCCCTCCGCTCGCCCCTGACGCAGCTCTGGCTGTGGCGCTAGGCGATCCGGCGGGGATCGGGCCGGAGCTGATTGTCGCGGCCTATTCTGCGCTTTCAGGACGCGGCACTCCGCTTGCCCATCCATTCTTTGCGGTTGGCGGGATGGAGATGCTGCGCGACGCAGCGGCGGCGCGCGGCGTTGATTGCCCGCTGATCCCGATTGCCGAGCCTGCCGAAGCCGCGATGGCGTGGCATGCGGGCCTGCCTGTTCTGGCAGGTCTGGATGCGCCCTATACACCCGGCACTCCCTCGCCGGATGGCGCCAGACTTGCGCTTGCCTCGCTGGAATGGGCGACGCAGCTTGCGTTGCGCGGCGATGTGGCGGGCATTGTCACCGCGCCCGTGGCCAAGGCGGAGCTGACCGCCATCGGTTTTGCGCATCCGGGCCAGACAGAATTTCTTGCCGATGCGTGCGGTCAGCGTCCCGATCATGCGGTTATGATGCTGGCGGGTCCATCCTTGCGCACCGTGCCGATCACCGTGCATTGCGCGTTGAGTCAAGTGCCCTCGCGGCTCAATCCCGAACTTATCATTCGCAAGGCTGTCATCACGCATATCGCGCTGAAACGCGATTTCGGGCTCGCCTCCCCGCGCATCGCCGTCGCCGCGCTGAATCCGCATGCGGGCGAGAACGGCCAGTTTGGCGACGAGGAAGCGCGCATTATCGCCCCTGCGATCAAGGCCTTGCGGGCGGAGGGGCTGGATGTCACCGGTCCTGTCCCCGGCGATGCCCTGTTCATGCCGCGCGCGCGGACAGGCTATGACGTGGCGCTGTGCATGTATCACGATCAGGCGCTCATCCCGCTCAAGGCGCTGGAGGTTGATGACGGCGTCAATGTTACCCTTGGCCTGCCGATCATCCGCACCTCACCCGACCACGGCACCGCCTTTGACATCGCGGGCAAACGCATCGCAGACCCCGGCGCCATGATCGCGGCGATCCGCATGGCAAGTGCCTGCGCCAGCGAACGCGCGGCGATCCCTGCTCATGGATAGTTCTGGGTTTCTCGCAGAGGCGCAGGGGGAAAAAGGAGGCGTAGAGGTGTCGTGCTTTGCCGCGAAGCGGTTTTTTCATCTGCTTGGCCAAAACTGGGACGAGACCCGGCATACGGAGCGCCGCTTTGCCGCGGGAGCATCACCTCTGAGTCTCCCTTTCCTCTGCGCCTCTGCGAGAAACCACAAAACCCGTGCCTGACCTTCCCCCCATCCGCGAGGTCATCGCCCGGCACGGCCTTTCGGCCTCGAAGGCGCTCGGGCAAAACTTCCTGCTGGACGAGCAATTGCTTGACCGCATCGCGGCCATTCCCGGCGACTTGAAGGGCGCGCGCGTGCTCGAAATCGGGCCGGGACCGGGCGGTTTGACCAGAGCCCTGTTGAGAGCAGGCGCGCGTGTTACGGCGATCGAGATGGATCAGCGCTGTCTGCCCGCGCTCGCCGAATTGGGCGAGGTCTTTCCCGGTCAGCTCAGCGTCGTCGAGGGCGATGCGATGGCGCTGGACCACGGCGCGTTGATGCAGGGCGAGCCCTTCCACGTCGTTTCC
>JBARXS010000183.1:0-5493 GCA_049647465.1 Erythrobacter sp. | reverse complement strand
AAGGGCGCGCCACCGATTGCGCGGTGACCCGCACCAGCGGCGATCGGGCGCTGGATGTCGAGACGTGCAATCTGCTGTTGCGGCACGCGCGGTTTGTCCCCGCGACGAATGCAAAGGGTGAGCCGGTCAAAGGGCGCTATGCCTCATCGGTGACTTGGACCGGGCGCGCGATTACAAACGAAACGCCGCCACCCGCGAAGGAGCCACCAGATTAGGAAGGCCTTAAAGCCCGGAAGCGCCGCCGGTTGAGCCAAAGCCGCCCTCGCCGCGCTCCGTATCGTCCAGTTCCTCAACTTCATCCCACACCGCCTGCACAACGGGCGCGAGCACCAGTTGCGCCACGCGATCACCGCGCGCGATGGTGAAAGCGTCGCTGCCGTGATTGATCAACAGGACTTTCAATTCACCGCGATAATCGGAATCGATGGTGCCCGGCGTGTTGGGCACGGTGATGCCATGCTTGAAGGCAAGGCCCGAACGCGGGCGCACCTGAATCTCAAAGCCGTGCGGGATCGCCATGGAAAGCCCGGTTGCAACCGCATGGCGCGCGCCCGGCTCAATCGTGACATTCTCTGCCGAAACCACATCCATCCCCGCCGCGCCATCAGTCGCATAAGCGGGCAGCGCGAGGCCTTCGCCGTGCGGCAGGCGCTTCAGGCGAACCCCTATGCCGGTCGGCGCGCTCCCAGCCTCCTTCCCGAAGACTCTGGGGCTGCTAGCATTGCGGTCGTTGATCAGGCTCATTCGGCGGCTTCTGCTGTCAAAGACTGGGCAATGCGCATCGCCAGTTGCAGCGCAACCGCACGCTTGCTCATCGGCTCAAGGCTCTCCACCCCTTCACCGCTGACGATATGCACCTCGTTCTCGTCGCCGCCCATGACATCGCCCGATACGTCATTGGCGATGATCCAGTCGGCCGCCTTGCGCTTGCGCTTCTTCTTGGCGTTTTCGATCAGATCATCGGTTTCCGCCGCAAAGCCGATCAGGAGCGTAGGCCGCTTGTCGCTGCCGCCCAGATTGGAGAGAATATCGGGGTTCTCGGTCAACATCAGAGCGGGCGGTGCAGAGCCACGCTTCTTGATCTTCTCGCCGACATATTGGCGCGGTCGCCAGTCGGCCACGGCGGCGACCATCACGGCGGCATCCGCGGGCAAGGCCGCGCGCACCGCCTGGTTCATTTCCGCTGCGCTTTCCACATCGATACGGTCCACGCCCTTGGGTGTCTTGAGCGACACCGGCCCCGCGACCAGCGTGACCCGCGCGCCGAGTGCGGCAACGGCAGCCGCGATCGCAAAGCCCTGTTTGCCGCTGGAACGATTGGCGATGTAGCGCACCGGATCAATCGCTTCCCAAGTTGGCCCTGCTGTCAGGAGGACATGCTTGCCAGCAAGCGGCTTGTCGCCCTCGCCTATATCGAAGCTGTCAACCTCGCCCTCTTCGCCCTCGATGTCTTCGACTTCGATTGCCGGCGCTTTCGACTTGGTGCCTTTGGCGCGCGCCGGTGCAGGTGAAGGTGCGGGGGAAGGTGGTGGGGACGGCGCCGGTGCGTCTTCTTCAGGTTCTTCCGGTTCTTCCGGTTCTTCTGGCCCGTCCTCTGGCCCATCCCCCGGCAAGACTTCGGGTGCGGACTGGCGCTCGTTCACCTCATGATTGATCGCATCGGGATCGCTCGGCGGAGCAGCACCGGCATCGCCTTTTTTCGCCAGCAGCGGACCTTCGAGATCGGGATTGAACTCGATCTCCTCTTCCTCGATCGGCGCATCGGGATCAAAGCCCTCGGGCATTTCGAGATCCTCATATTGGGCCTCGATATCCTCTTCGCTGCGCTTTGCGGTGGAGCGCGGAATGATCTTGGACAACAGCCCGCTGAGCCCCGTGGTCACCGCACCGTCGTCGTTCGCTTCGATCGCCTCAACACTGTCATTCGCGGCCATCGGAGCAGGCGTGTCCTCCACCTCAATCCCGAAATGCCCCGCAATCGCGCGCCATATCTGGTCGGGTTCGGGCAGGCGGCCATAGCCAAACTCGCCGCAGGCCATCGGGCCTTCGTCAGGGTGCAGGACTTCTACGCCCGCCTTGCGCAATTCGGTGACGTTGCGCTGTGTCGATTCGTGCTCCCACATACGCACATTCATCGCCGGGATCGCCATCACCGGCTTATCCGTCGCAAGGATCAAGGTGGTCGCCAGATCATCGGCGATGCCCGCCGCCATCTTCGCCATCAGATCGGCGGTGGCGGGACAAACAACAATCAGATCGGCTTCGCGGCTGAGCTGGATGTGGCCCATCTCCGCTTCGTTCTTGAGGTCCCACAACGTCGTGTAGACCTGATTTTCGCTGAGCGCGGCGAGAGACATCGGCGTGACGAATTGCTGCCCGCCTTTGGTAACAACACAGGTGACATCGCCCCCGCCCTTGCGGATCAACCGGACAAGCTCGCACGATTTGTAGGCCGCGATCCCGCCGCCCACGACTAGAAGGACTTTCGGCCCGACAACCGCCTGCGCTGCCGTGCTCATGAGTATGCCCTTGCGAGAAGTACTCTCGCGCAAAAAGGCATCAGGCCGTTCATCGTCTCAAAGCACTCCTTTGGCACACCGGATCAGCGATGCCGCTTAATGGCACCACTTGCACGCAAATTCCAATGCGCAAGCATCTAGCGTTAGTGTCCGCCTACGCCAACAGTCTTGCACAACAGGCGCTCAAGGATGACCCTGCGCGTGGATTGCCTGAAGTCTTTGCGATATTTTGGTTAATTTCCGCCTACCGCGCGCGGTTTCCGGGTGCATTTGGGGAGTATCCGCCGGCAGGCTTTGTGCCCCGCCCACAAATGTGGCACCACGCGGCCCGATTGGGAAGAGCGGCGACACATCGCCCAAGAAACATAAGAGCGAGAGAGACAATGATCATCGCATTGCGCGCCATTCTGGTTCTGGGCGGGTTGCTGCTGGGCTTTATCGGCTTCGGCTTCTTCATGGACCCTGCCGCATCGGGCGCGGATTTCGGGATCAGCCCGGGCGGCGCGAGCGAGGCGCATGGCCTGACATCCATCCGCGCCGATTTCACCGCGTTCTTTGTTGTCGGCGGGGCGTCCCTGATCTGGGGCGCTCTGGCCAAACGCGGCGATGCGCTGGTGATTGGCGGCGCGTTGATGCTGGTGACGCTGTTCGGGCGTGTTGTCAGCCTGTCCATCCATGGCAGTTTTGACGGCTTCCTGCCCCCGATGGCGGTCGAAGCCGTTCTGGGGATCGCCGCTCTGATCGGCGCGCGGGTGTTACCGCGGGCATAGGGCGCAGATAGCGCTCGCTAGATCAATCCCGCCGCAGAGGCCGCCCACATCGCACCTGCACCCGCAAGGCCTGCGATGAAATACCCGATAAAGCCCCCTCCTGACCCGCCGCCCGATCTTTCAGGGCGGTCAGTCAGCAGTCTGACCTCTGGCAGGGGCGGAGCGTCGGGCGCGCCGCCTTTCGGAGGGAATTTCTCTTCCAGCCGCCGGATCAGGCCGGGCAGGCGGAACAGCGTCTCGGTGTCTTCCTTGATCCGGTCTGCCACCGCCGCCTCCGGCCCCAGTTCATCGCGGATCCAGCTGCGCACATAGGGCGCGGCGGTGTCCCACATATTGATCTCGGGATTGAGCTGGGTCGCGATCCCCTCAACCATCACCATCGTCTTTTGCAGCAGCAGCAGATGCGGCTGGGTCTGCATGTCGAAATCGCGGGTGATCGCGAACAGCCCGTCGAGCATCTGGCCAACGCTCAACTCCTTCACTGGCTTGCCGCGCATCGGTTCACCCACCGCGCGCAAGGCGGTCGCAAATTCGCCGACCGAGTGATAGCTGGGCACATATTGCGCCTCGAAATGGATCTCTGCGACGCGCTGATAATTGCCGGTCGTCAGGCCATAGAGGATCTCCGCCAGCCATTGCCGCGCGCGCCGGTCAATCCGCCCCATGATCCCGAAATCAATCGCAACGATCGTGCCATCATCCTGCACGAACAGGTTGCCCTGGTGCATATCGGCATGGAAGAAACCGGCGCTGATCGCCTGTGTGAGGAAACTGATCACCAGCTTTTCCGCAAGGCGTGGCAGATCATGCCCGCGCTTTATCAGCTCGGCGGTGTCGCTGATCTTGACCCCATCGATCCACTCGATCGTGAGCACGCGGCCATTGGTGCGGTCCCAGTCAATCTCTGGAATGCGATACCCGCCAACGCCCGACATATCCTCCGCCAGTTCGCTGGCAGAGGCGGCCTCGCGCCGCAGGTCGAGCTCTGAATTGGACCACCGCTTGAAATTCGCAATCGTCAGGCGCGGGCGCAGACGCGTTGCCTCGCCGCCCATCGCCTCAACATGGGCAGCGGCCCATTCATAGGTCTGAATATCGCGCGCGAACTTTTCCCTGATACCCGGGCGCAGCACCTTGATCGCGACTGTTCGCCCTTCAACCGTCACACCCTTGTGCACCTGCGCAATCGACGCCGCGCCCACAGGTTCCGGGTCAACATGCGAAAACAGGTTCTCGAGCGGCTGGTCAAAGCTGGCTTCGATAGATGCGCGGATCATCTCGAACGGGACCGGCGGCAGGCTGTCTTGCAGGCTGAGCAGATTGTTCGCCGCTTCCTCTCCTACCAGATCGGGGCGGGTGGCGAGCGACTGGCCCAGCTTGATCGCGGCGGGGCCGATAGCGCGGAATGCGCCGGCATAGTCAGGCTCGCCCTTCTTGCCTGTAAAGGTCGCAAGGCGTGCCAGCCTGGCCAGCCGTCTTACCGGCGGGGGCGCATTGGGATCATTCTCGATCCCCACAAGCGCACGGCGGCGGGCCAGCGTGACGCCCCAACGGGCAAGGCGCGAGAGATGGATGACAGGAGAGGTCATGGATTACGTGCGAGTGAACCTGCAATAAGTTCCCGCGTCACACCTTCCAGCCAGAGAAGATTGCAACCGCGCCGCCAAAGATCGATTCGACCTTTGTGTTCACAAAGCCTGCCTCGCGAATCATCCGGTCAAATTCGGGCATGGTCGGGAACTTGCGGATCGATTCGACCAGATAGCGATACGAATCCGCATCGCCCGCGATCATCTGTCCCATGCGCGGCAGCAACTGGTTGGAGTAGACATCATAGATTTCCTTGAAGCCGGACCATTCGGTGGTTGAAAACTCCATGATGTAAAGCCGCCCGCCCGGTCGCAGCACGCGGTGCGCCTCTGCCAGCGCCTTGTCCTTGAAGGTCACATTCCTGATGCCGAAAACGATGGTGTAGGCGTCAAAGGAATTGCTTGCGAAATCGACCTCTTCGGCGTTTTGCCGAGTAAAGACGAGGCTGCCGGTTTCTTCGGTTTCGGTGCGCTCCATCGCGCGCTGCGCGCCAACATCCAGCATTTCCTGATTGATGTCGGCCACCGTGATATCCGCGCCGCGATCCGCCATGCGAAAGGCGATGTCACCCGTGCCGCCCGCCATATCGAGAATACGCTCACCCGCCTGCGGTT
>JBARXS010000182.1:0-56652 GCA_049647465.1 Erythrobacter sp. | reverse complement strand
CTGCGGTGGTTGTCGTGTAAGTAAACGCGCCCAAACAAATGCTTTTTGTTATGCCGATGATCAGATTTATGGCCCCGGTTCCTACTGTCGGGCTGAGGCTTTGATACAAAGTTACAGCTACTGCCATGAAGGCGGCGGCTGACAAGCTACGCCAATTTACGGATAGTTGCGACTGCACACTTAATTTGGTCATCTTACGAACCAAAGCCATTTGTATGAAGAGTCCGATCATCCCGCTCAATACTCGGCTATAAACAAGACCTATAAGGCCAAACCACAATGTCCCCGCGATGATGATCGGCAACCTGATGAAAAGCATTTGCGTGTCACGGACAAATAGTAACTTTGTGTGACCCAGCCCCATGCCTAGTGGTTGGATCAGAGAACCTAATGTCTGGAGTGCGAACACCGAGGATAGCGCTTGTATCACCGGGACGGCTGGGAGCCAATCCTCGCCCATCGTCAGCGTCACCACATCACGCGCGATCAAAGCAAGGCCGATGCCCATGGGCAGCGCAATCATTACAATGAGAGATTGTGCTCTCTGATAGGCAAAGCGCAAGCGGTCCGGCTCATGTTTCAGGCGCGCCAGTGCAGGGAACAGAGTTGTTTTGAGGGGGTTTGAGATCTCTCTCGTCGGCACCTGCGCGAGGTTGCTGCCAACCGAGTAGTGGCCAAGAGCTCCAGTCCCCAGAACGCCTCCGACTAAAAGCTGGTCGAACCGCCAATTGATTGTGTTCATGGCTTGACCAAAGGTTAGCCAGACGGAAAAGGAAAACAATTCGCGCGTGTGCTGCCAATTGAAGCGTGGACGAAAAGGCAGTAGAGCGTACGATAACCCGATGGTCACAATTTGGCCGGCTAAGGTGCCTACGATCATCGCCCAATAGGTTTCCCAGGCAATCGCGAGGCCAATGGAGAGTGCGGCGGTGACAAGTTTGCTCGTAACCAGCAGCAAAAACTCTTGATGAAACTTCAGGTCTCGCGTGAGCATCGCCTGCCGCGGATTCAGAAAACCGCTTGCCAGTATACTGAAAGCAAACGCGTACATAACCAGCTCAAGACGGGGATCGCCATAGATTTTAGCGAAAGGCGCTGCTCCTACCGCCATTATCGCGGCTAGGGCCACTCCTCGAGCGACGCCTAGGGTCCAAGCGGTTTGAAGATGCTGGTCGGTTGGATCGTCATGGTGGATCAAGGCATTGGCCATGGACATCTCGGTAACGGAAGAGATAATGACCATTATTGTCGTACCTAGGGCTACGATCCCGAAGTCTTCCGGGGTTAGCAGCCTTGCCAATATGATGGTGCTTAGGATCGCCAATAGGTTAATTATCGCTCTTGCGGCGGATAACAGCAGTCCGCCTGAAATTAGGCGGGAAGAGGTATCTACCAATGGCTTATCCTCTGCAATCCGGTGTATCCGGGCCTAGTGCGCGCCACCGATGTTCCCTCGCGCTGAGTATCACACACTGAGGCGCTGGTCATACCATGGAAAACTTGGTCGTTACAGCCCATAGCTGCCCCAAGGGCGCAAACTGGAGGAAAACAAGATGCTGGAGAAATTGACGACCCTGCTGCAACCGCACGTACCCAGTTTTAATCGGCGTCGCAGAGGATGTCCCGTCTATGGCGTCGGGGCCGCAAAAACAGGAACGCACAGTTTGGCGGCGATGTTCGAACCTTATGTTGCGAGTGAGCATGAGCCCGACCAGATAGAGTTGATAGAACTCCTGTTGGATCGTGAACAGACTGGCGTTTCACGGCAGTTGTATCGATTTTTACGCGAGCGCGGTAAGCGCCACCCACTAAAAGTCAACGCCTCGCAGATAAATATCTACCTCTTAGGCGAAATACTTGAGCTCCATCCGGATGCAAAGTTTGTACTCACCACGCGCCATCCACTTGACTGGGTTCGATCAATTATCGATGATAGTCTCCGGAGAGATATAGGAAATAGCTGGAGGCGCTTTCGAGACTTCCGTTTCGGTATGCCCGCCAAGCTCGGCGGTCCGGATGACTCGCTCGCTCGCGCAGGTTTGTATACACTTGAGGGATATTTTTCTTATTGGTCACAAGCCATGCGTATCCCATTGGGTGCAATTCAAAATGAGCGCTTGTTGATCGTTAGGACAGAGCAATTGTTTGACACATCAGAACAAATTGCAGATTTCTGTGAAATATCAGGATTTGTGCCAGACGAAAAAAAATCACATGCTTTCGCGAATCCATTTCGCTCTGGGCTGCTAGGTGAGCTTGGGAAGGGGCATGTTTTGAGTACAATGGAGCGAGTTTGCGGTGGATATCTGCGTAAGCACTTCAGTGATATTGATGCTGTTGAAAGATTTGATGCATTGACACAAGAGAAGTCGAGAAATTCAGGCTAGCTCGCTTTTCTCGAAACAATTTATGTCAATGTCTACCATCGTGAAATCTACCGAGGAAACATGCATGACGGAAAACCTCATCAATGACAGCGGCGCCCTAGCTTATGTCATCGAGATGCAGGAGTTACTGGCTAGGTCCATCCCGCTACCACGGTCGGAGGAAAACTATGCGTTGCTCGATTTTCCGAACATTCGCAACGTCGGGGACTCGGCTATTTGGCTAGGAGAGCTTGCATTCTTTCGCAAACACGTGGGCAGACCTCCCTCGTACATATGCTCAATGGCGGATTTCGACGCATACGCGCTAGAGAGTGCCGCGCCTGACGGTCCCATTTATCTTCACGGGGGTGGAAATTTTGGCGACATCTGGATAGGGCACCAAGAGTTTCGTGAAATGATCCTCACACGATTTCCGAGCCGCAAGATTATCCAGCTTCCACAATCACTGCATTTTAAAGCTGACAAGGCTATTGAACGATGTAAGCGGGTGATCGATAGACACGCCGATTTCACCTTGCTTGTTCGGGATCAGCGTTCGCTTGATCTGTCATCGGACTGTTTCGATTGTGCAGCATATCTCGCCCCCGATATGGCGTTTTCAATTGGGTCAATTAAGAAACTGCAAAACCCGCTTTTTCCGATTCTTGCTATGCTTAGGCAGGATAAGGAAAAAGCGGATCAAGCTCATTCCAATCTCGATACCTATGACGGCATACCGATCGATGACTGGATTACGGAACCGGTTTTTTCGATTAGGGCTGCAAAGCTGCGTGGCTTGCTAGAAGGTGCAACTAAATTGAGCCTTAATGCGGTGCGGCTTGCGAAATTCAGCGCGGCTGCCGAACACCGCTTCAATCGCGGAGTCCGGCAATTGTCAAAGGCTGAAATTGTCATAACCGACCGACTTCACGTCCATATAATTTCGCTCTTGCTCGGTCGGGTCCATGGTGTGCTCGATAATAGCTACGGGAAAATTGCCAATTTCCGAGCGGCGTTCCCTGAACCTGATGGTCTCACTTTCAGTTTTGAAGCACTTGGCGATGCGGTTAAATGGGCCAAGGGCCAAGCTGCGGAATACGACACGGCCGGAACATGACCTTCCACAGCCAAAGCAATTGTCCTGCACTTACCTTCGTCATCCCGGTTCGGCATCAGGCAAATGCTAAAGACTGGAAGATTTTGAAGGCAAACCTCCAAGAGACCGTTGCATCGATCGCCAATCAGACCTCAACCGATTGGCAAGGCGTGGTGGTGGCAAACGAAGGGGCAGATCTACCGCCAATGCCTCCAAGGTTTCAAGTCGAGCGAGTTCAATTTGCCCCTAACAGGATTCATGAAAAAGGAACTGCTACCCGCGATGAATTTTTGGACGCTTTCAGGATTGACAAGGGGCAACGTGTCCTAGCCGGTATGTTAGCGACCCCTAAGAGCAGATATTTCATGATAGTAGATGACGACGATTTTGTCAGTAATCGTTTGGTCGCCTTCGTTAAAACGCAACCCGCATTGCCAGGCTGGGTTATTCGTAACGGATACGTTTGGAATGACGGGGGCACATTTCTCTATGCTCATGACGACTTCAATCACATTTGTGGCAGTTCTCTGATTATTGAAAGCGCGCTTTATAACTTACCCATACGTGCAGAGGACGCATCAAGAGAATTCATCATGCAAATGCTTGGAAGTCATCATGGAATTGACACACTGCTTTCGGGAAGAGGCTTGCCTCTCACTCCTTTGCCATTTCGTGGTGCAGTCTACCGAGTGGCCCATCAGGGGTCGCACAGTCAAACGCCCGGGTTTCTCCGCAAGTATGTTTTCGCAAATGATTGGCATCGCCATCCGCAGACGCTCTTCCGTAACCTGCGGAAAATCAGGCGTCTAAGACGTGCGGACCGCTTGGAGTTTTTCAGTAAACAAGCTACCGCTTAGCTCGTCCATAAATCGTAGGGAAAGGCATCATAAAGTGCTTGACCATCATAGTGGATCGTCGGCAAGGGCCCTCGGTCAAGTGCTTGACTAAATGATGAATTTGCCCAGTATTCGGTTCGGCTTACTCCTTCAAAGTAATCGTGATATTTGAAGTCCGGTTCTATGTTTGACAAACGCAGAAAGCTGCACGGTACGCCATAGGCATCGGCAATTACCAACCCGTGCAACGAACCTGATATTAAAAATTCGCAGGATAGTATTTTGGCTATCACATTAGCCCAGTGATCCTTTGGATCGATAACGAATGCGTTCTCTATTCCCGCCTCCGGTAGTGGATCATTTAGGTTAAGTATAAGACCGATTCTGCCTTTGACAGGCGCTTTAGCGAAGCGGGTAGGCAAGAGACGCGGCAGCAATAGCGCAGGATCCCCATAGACCTCTGGGACCTTAATGCCCCTGGCCTCAAGAAATGCGCGCGTTTTGGGGCCTCGAACGGCGCGAACATCTAGCCGTGCGAAATTATGTCTTTCATCTGGGATCTTGCCATTTCGACCGCTGCCCCAAACGGCATCACCATTTTTCGCAAAATGCAGTATCGAACCGACTGATAATAATCGCCTGGCGCGCGAAGTAGGTTCGTCGGGCACTAATTCAGCCTCTGCGAGCATCCGCTGCACGACGACCGAAGCAAGATAATCCCCAAAATTCAATCCGATTGCAGGACGCCAGAAATAAATATCAACTCTTGGATATAAGATCGGTTCTGATATCGATTTGGAGAAGTATAAATCTCTCAAATTGCGCAGTGACTTGATCATCTAAACACCATGTTATTAGAATATCTGATACAGAGCTGCGTTTTCACGTGAATTGATCTTTAAACATTTAGGTTCATCCGACGAAATCTTGGCAAAAAAATCGAAGCTTTCCAAATCTAATTGATGGCTTTGACTTAGTACCAAGCGTTTTTTGCATCTCCGATCTCGGCACCTGACTCGTTCAGAGCGCTAAGCCAGCAAAGCGCAGACGTTCGCTGGTCAGCTTATCTTTCAGCGCCATCCTCGTTGGCAAGCTCGAATTTGCAAAGCACTGCATCGCCGCTCACCCGAAATCGGTTGCCAGTTCATCGAGGTATCCTGTCAGGTCGCGAGCCACCCTGTGCCATGAATAGGCAGAAAGATCAGGCCGTGCCTCAGGATGTAAATCACGAATGGCGCTCATAAAGCGATTAAGATCGTCGCCATTAAACTCATCGTCATACAAGTGAACCCACTGATTGCCGATATGAGCCCGCAATTCCGGCATCGATCCACGGTTAGGTACGAGCACGGGGCGGGCGCGAGAGAGTGCGTGAAGTGCGGCCCCACTATTGAGGATATCGCGATAAGGCAACACGACACCGTGGCAGGCGTCAATCATGCTGTCGAGTTCTGCCTTAGGGAGATAGTCATCGCGAAGATTTAGGGTGATTCTATCTCGGTCTCGCGCTGTTGTTTTTATCAGGTCCGCGAAAGCCCCGTCTTCGACCCGGCCAGTTATGGTGATTGTGGCAGGAGCGCGGAGATCGCTAGACGCTCTTAGAAGTTGGTCGAATCCCTTGTATGGCCGGATCTGCCCGAAGCTGAATAGGTTTACAGGGCCTGCTGAAATTTCTGTGCGGTTTTGGGGAGCGCGATTGGAATTATAAGCTCCATGGACAGTTACGAGCTCCTGTACATTCCTCGAGAATTTATGAGTTGTTCGAACAACCTGTCGCGAATGCTCCGACAAATAGATAACGCCATCGAGTTGTCGGCAAAACAACCAGGCGAGCAATCGATTGCCGCCGCCATGGGGTTGAACATTATGCGCAACCCAAATCAGCTTCATTCCATTGGCCAACCTAGCCTTCACTATATGCCGCAAGCCAAGCAGTCCACGGCGGATGGATACCCCTCGTTCCAAGAACCAAGGCCAGTGATAAATCATAAAATCAAGAGATTTCAATTGGTCTCCCCTCACCGGACTTTCGATCGTCTGAAAACCATTTTTCTCCAGTGAGGATGTGAAGGAATTTACGAACTCATTCGCGACACTCGCCTTTGGATGCAGTCCGATTCGAATCTGCTTTGGCTGAACCACGGTTTTTGATTGTTTCATTACGTTTTGACCTGCTGCTCAAAGTCCGATGGTGGAAGCTTTTTAGCCTTGTGGGCATGGCGATAAGCGCCGTTAATCGCCGCCTCCGGTGTGGCGAACCGGATAGCTTTTCAATTATATGCCGAGACCCGACTTCTAAAAATCAGCGATGCAAATTGTGCCTTCGATAATCACAGATCGTTTGGTTGGGTTCGCTTTACGATTGAAATAGGAGTTCGGTAAAAGAGCGACTCGGTTTTTGAGCTGACCTGCCTTTTTCCGAAGTCAGAAGGCGATTGATTACAGGAGAGGGCGTCAGGAATGAACTTCATAAAGTATCATGAATTTGGAAATGCGAAGCTGCCTGCGGCTTCGTGTGATTGCGTTTCTTTGACTGACTCGTCGATTTTGACAATTGACTTCCTTACGCGTTCTGAGACAATTCGTGTTGCCGAGCGAGCTCGCCCGAACGCTGTGAGAAATCGCCAGGCCTCTCTCCTCCGCTCCGCAGTCCCCTTGCGAAGCTGCCAAACAAGCCCGTTCGCCATGCTTCCATGAACCTGTGGGCCAACCGGTGAGCCGCTGAATACAGCGTGCAACCTCCGAACTGTGGCAGGTTCGAATGTGCTAGCGAAACCGTATTTCCCGTTCAAGAAACTGGCACAAATTCTTCGCTCTGTGACACTCAGGTGTGTTGAAGAAGCGATCTCGACAGCGCACTCAAGATCGTCCAGCGCCTCGCTCCACAAGCCGTGCCTTGCCATTACGCACGCTCGTTGGAGCAGGCCGGCGCGTTCAACGAGGCTGTTATCCGCAGACTCGAACATGTCGAAGTATATTGCCAAGGGCACAATCTTCCGGACTTTCGAGAAGATTGCTTGATCAAATTGGTTCCAAACCTTTTCAGAGCTGGATTCGGTATGTTTAATCTTGGCAGGACCACGCTGGCCGAGATGTTTTCGCTGTTCGAAGATACAGCAATCGACATATTTAAAGTCCGTTATGAGAGCCAGACGGATGAACATGTCATAGTCCTGCGAACGAAGAAGGGAGGTGTCGAATTCACCTGCCGCCTCATAGGCTTCGCGCTTTACCAACGCCGCATTGTGAAAGATGAAGTGATCTTCCAGAAGGTGACGAAGGATTGAGCCTTGGCTCAGGTCGGGCCAATACCCACGATCCATGGTTCTCTTTACATTTCCGACAATTTCAAATCGGCGGTAATTTCCGAAAACGACGCCCCGACTGTCACCGGAGATAGCAGTGCGCAGTCTCTCAACGACACCTGGAAGCATAATATCATCGTCGTCAACGATCCAGATGTAGGTGCCACGGCTCATCTTCATGGCAGCGTTCAAAGCGACTGATTTGCCTGCATTATCCTGATGGTGATAGCTTACCCGATCGTTATAGGACCCCAGGATTTCGCGCGTATTGTCTGTCGACCCGTCATCGATAACAATGATTTCGTCGGTTTCCCGAATTTGACATAAAATGGAGTCCAGCGCCTCGGCAATATACGATGCCCTGTTGAATGTTGGCATCAAAAAGGAGATTCCGTCTAGCACGGCGTTGCTCTTCGATCATGAAGTATGACAGGAGTTGAGGGAGAACGCTTTTGAGACTGTTTCCACTCTACCCCGTTTGCGTGCGCGCTTTGGAGGGCCTGAGGAAAGATCTTCCCGCCCCGAGAAACTCGCGAAAACAGAGGTTTACGAGCGTCCGACGCCAACATATTTGAATCCCTTCGCGCGCAGCACTTCGCAGTCGTAAATATTTCGCAGATCGACGAACACGCGGCCACCCACCAGGCCTGCCATCCGAGCGACATCGAGCGCACGAAAAGCATCCCATTCGGTGACGATCACCACCACATCGGCGCCGGTGATCGCCTCATATGGGTCAGCGCACATGGTGACTTCGGGCATGATCGGGCGCGCCTGCTCCATCCCTTTGGGATCGTAGGCGCTGATAGTCACGCCCGCATCGCAGAGGGTCTGTGCAATCGCGATTGAAGGCGAATCGCGCATATCATCGGTGTTCGGCTTGAACGTCAGACCCAGCAGCGCTGCTTTCTTGCCGCGCGCTTCATCCGGGCCGCCGAGCGCGTTCAGCACCCGTCGACCCATCGCGCGCTTGCGGCTTTCATTGGTCTTGACCACCGCTTCGACAATGCGGGTGGGGCTGTCATAATCCTCCGCCGTCTTTAGCAGCGCGAGCGTATCCTTGGGAAAGCACGATCCGCCATAGCCGGGTCCGGCGTTGAGGAATTTGGAGCCGATGCGGTTGTCCATCCCAATGCCGCGCGCCACATCCTGCACGTTCGCGCCCACTTTCTCGCACAGATCGGCCATTTCGTTGATGAAAGTGATCTTGGTCGCGAGAAACGCGTTGGCGGCATACTTGATCAGCTCACTGGTGCGCCTCGACGTGAACAGGATCGGCGATTCGTTGAGGAAGAGCGGGCGATACACTTCGCGCATGACATCGCGGCCGAATTCATCTTCCGCGCCGATGACGATGCGGTCCGGGCGCTTGAAATCGGCAATGGCCGCCCCTTCGCGCAGAAATTCCGGGTTGGACACCACCGCAAACTGATGTGCGGTTTTGTTGTCACCAATGATTCGTTCCACCTCATCCCCGGTGCCCACCGGCACGGTTGACTTGGTGACGATGACTGCCGGGCCGGAGAGATTTTCGGCCACTTCGCGGGCAACCGCATGAACGAATGTCAGATCAGCATGGCCATCGCCGCGCCGGCTGGGCGTGCCGACCGCGATGAAGATCGCGCTGGCCCCGTTGATCCCGGCGGCCAGATCGGTGGTGAAGCTGAGCCGCCCGGCGGCAGCATTGCTGGCCGCCAAGGCGTCCAGTCCTGACTCATAGATCGGCATTACCCCATCCAGCAGCGCCGCGATCTTGCTTTCATCCTTGTCGATGCACACCACTTCGTGACCGAAATCGGCAAAGCACGCGCCGGAGACGAGCCCGACATAGCCCGAACCCACCATTGCAATTTTCATCGGGAGCTGCGCCTATTCCGAAGTGTCATTGTGGGCTTCCAAGTGTATTAGGGCGGCATGCGCAACGTCACTGCCAGAGCCCTATAGGCGATTTATGCTGCATTGCGAAAGGCCTATCCCGCGCGAACTCGCTCGCTTCATCGTGATTGCCGGTCTGGCTGTGTGGCTTGCACCTGCGTGCCTTTCGCTGGTGCAGCAAACCTGGCGATCGGAAGCGGGTTCGCTGGCGCCGCTGCTGCTTGCGATGGGCGGGTGGACACTCGTCGTGTGTCGCAGGCGCCATGCCGATCTCGCCGTCCGGCCGGGTCTCCTGGGCCCGGCCGCCGCCTTTGCCTGCTTGCTGCCGGTTTACGTGTTTGCGAGCGCGATCGACATGGTCGCATTGCTCGCGATCACCGCGTGGGCAGGGGGGGTGTTGATCTTCTTTATCCTGAACGGGGCGGCGTTGACCAGAGCCTGTGCTTTTCCTCTGGCGTTTCTTGGTCTGGTCGTGCCGTTGCCCTACAGCCTGTCAGTCCCGGCAAACGCGCTGTTGCGTGAGAATATGGCGCAGGCCTCGAGCAGTCTGGCGCGGTTTTTGTCGATGGAAACCGCAGTCGATCAAAACGCGCTTTTCATCGACCAGTATCAGCTTAATCTCGACACGGCGTGCGCCGGGCTTAGTTCGACGATGAGCCTGGTTGCGATCGGTCTGTTGTTCGCCTTCTGGGTGCGCGAGGAGGGACGCGCGCACTATGTCTGGGTGGTGCTTCTGGCAGTGCCCATTGCCCTTGCGGCCAATATTCTTCGCATTGTCGCGCTGCTTGCCGGGGTGCGACTGATCGGCCCCGGCATTCTGGGGACCTTTGTCCATCCGCTTTCGGGCATGTTGAGCTTTGTCTTTGCCTTGTCGCTGTTTGTCCTGGCGCTCCGGGCAAGGGCGCTTGCCGCGGCGCTGGCAGAGCGATGATCACCAGGCGTCAGCTGATCGTGAGCGGCGCGATGCTGGGGGGCGGCGGGCTTGGTCTGATGGTCCACCCGGCGATGCGCAGCCGCGACAATCAAAGGGCGAGCGCGAACTTTGACATCCCTGACGAATTTGGGGCGTGGCGCTCCTTGCCTGCCTCACGGATCATTCTGCCGCCCGATGATGCGCTGTCGCAGGCGGCCTACCAGCAGCAGCTCGTCAAGGCTTATAGCGATGGTCTGGGTCCACCGGTCACGGTGGTGGCGGCCTATGGCAGCCGGCAGACCTATGCCCTGCAACTGCACCGACCCGAAATCTGTTACCCGGCATCGGGCTTTTCACTGCTCGCGCAAAGCCGCGGCCATCTCGATGTGGGTGATCGTTCGATTGCTGTGGGCTGGATTACGGCGCGGCGCGGGACACGCATCGACCGGATTGTGTACTGGACGCGCATTGCCGACGAGTTTGTCGATGATATCTGGCGCCAGCGCTTGACCATTGCGCGGCGGGCGGTGGCGGGCGAACTTGCGGACGGGATGCTCATTCGCATTTCAACCGAATCCTTGCGGCCTGAAGAGATGGATGCAAGGCTCGCCCGGTTTGCTTCTGGCTGGTCGGGCGCGCTGTCTCCACGCGCTAAAGCGCTGGTCTGGGGCGGTCTTTAATCCTGGCGAAACGGCCGGATGCGCAGCAGATAGAAAATTGCGGTGACGCCAAGAACCGCATATGCAAGGAGGCTATGACCTTCATTACCCAGCCAGTTTCCGCCCGCGCATCCGATCGCGCAAGCGGCATAGGGGAAGACCGGATCATGAAACCGCGGCTGTGCCACCGAGCGCGAAAGCCAGGTGATCGCCAAGGCGCAAAAGATTGCCATCGCCATCCAGTCAAACAATGTTGTCACCGCGTGGCGCTGCCACATCGCAGCGCCGCGAACAAGCGCGGCGCGGCCATACACCATGCTATCGCGCTATGGCTGGGGAGCGCGTTGCTTGGCGCCTGCGGATCGCAGGAGCCAGGCGGACAGGTGGTCGCAAGGTTCGAGGACCAGGATATCACCCGCAGCGAATTGGATTATGAACGGCGTTCTGCCAATGCGCGTGGCGATACGGTCAGTCCAGAAGGTATGGTTGAGGCGCTGGTGGCCCGCAGGATTCTGGCTTCCGCCGCGCGCGAACGCGGTCTTGAGCAGGATCCCACCTATCACTTTGCGCTGCGCCGCGCCCGCGACGAGCTGCTGGTTGCAGCGCTGCGCGACGAACTGGCCAGCACATTACCTCAGCCTGACGCGGCAGAGGTCGCCGATTACATTGCGGCGCATCGCTGGAAGTTTGCCGATCGCAGGCTGGTGTATCTGGCACCGAGCGCCGAGCGAGCGGTAGCAGAATTGGTGCTCGATTCAGCAAGCTTTGATCAGGCGCCGCCATTTCCGGTGATGAGTGTGGAAGAGGGCGATGTCATGCTTTGGCAAGGGCGGGCCTGGCAAGTCTTGCGGATCCAGCAGAACCCTGTTCTTGGCGCATCGGCGCAGGACTGGGCCGATGCGCAGCTGCGAAACGAAAAAATCGACACAAGCGTTGAGGGTCTGGTTGGCCGCGCGCTAGAAGAAGGGCGATTGCAATATGCGCCGGGATATGGTCCTAGTGCTGGCGGGCCATGACACGACCGGCGGGCGGCCTTGATACGATTGCAAAAAATGGGAGGGGATCGATGAAAGGGCGCGTGCGCACACGGACGCTGGGCTGGATCACCGTGGTGTGGGCTGTGCTGGTATCGACAGTCCTGGTCTGGCAGACTGTGCAGTATCGCGGAATCGTTGCCTGGCTTGCTGAATGGCAGTTTCGCTCGTTTGATCGCTTTTTTCCGGTGGCGACCGTCACCATTCTGGTGTTCTTGCTGACGCTTCCCTTTGCGATCCTGATCGCACTCAGGCTGCGGCGTTCTGCGAAGCGCGATGTGTACAGCAACAGCGAAAAAGCGCTTCATCGCGCCTCTTTGTTTGCGCTGTTCCTGAAGGCGGGGATGGCGCTGTGCGCGGGAGTGGCGGCCATGCTGTTTGTCCTTGGCCTGGCACAGGACAGTGTCGCAGAAAAGCCCCGCAAACTCGATCTCGCTGCGCTTTCTGAGTCTTCCTCTGAAGGGCCTGTGCAGCTGCGCGGCACCGTGCTTCTCAACCGGCTTGGATTTTACCGCGAGGGCTTTGTGATCACGAGCCGCGAATTGTGGGTGGCCCCGCTGGTTGTGAACGATCGTTCGCAAAAGATTGAGGTGTTCGTCCAGGTTGCGAGGGGTGATGCGGGTGTACCGGCCGCGGATGCTTTTGAAGGCTTTCTGAAACGCCGTGCAGTTCCCGGCGGCCTGGTCCAGCTTTATCAGAATGCGGGCTATGAGGTGGCGGAGCGCCCGCATATCATCTTTGCCGATGCCGCCGCTGCCAGATGGCCTTATTGGAGCGCGGCGAGCGACCTCGTTATTCTGCTTGTCTTGTTGGGCGTGCTTTGGGGATTCCACCGTCGGTATCGCAGAAATCTGGAACGCAGCATCGAGGACGCCCGCGCGCTTTAACTCTCTGCTAGTAAGGTTCGTGATAGCGCGGCCTTTATGAGCCAGCTTGCGACCCTTATCGTGCCGATTCTGGCGGTTGCTGGTGGCACCGCGCTTTTGTCAAACGCCCCACAGGTGACGCCGCCGGAAGCGGCGCGATTGCACGCACAGCATGGCAATAAGGCAGGCGAGCGCGCTGCGATCCTCAGTTCGGCCAGGACATTCCAGATTGTGGCGGTCGTCAACCAGGTGCCCGTGACCTTTGTGGTGGACACCGGGGCCAGTATCTCAGTGCTTACGTCAGCTGATGCGCAAAGGGTTGGCGCGCGCGCGACCGGTGTGCGCGAAATTCGGGGGATTGGCGGCCCGGTTATGGTGCAACGCGTTCTGATCGATATCGAGATTGCCGGCCAGACGATCAAAGATGTCGAAGCGGTGGTGGCAAGCGACGCGGTGGTCTCGCTCGTCGGGATGGATGCGCTCCATGCCCTTGGCACCCCGCGCATCGTCATCCGCTAGCGCTCGCCCCGCGGGGCCGCGCATTTCGCTCAGGCGTAACGCAATGCGGGGCGGGGGCGCCGGCGCAGGTAAAACCCGATCCATCCCAGCCCAACGATCATGAGCAACCAGCTGGCGGGTTCCGGAATAGCGGGCACGACCGGGCTCGGGTCAGGCTCGACCGTCACGGGTGGCTGAGGATCCGGAGTGGCCGGGACAAACCCGATGGGACTTGGAGCAAAACCCGAACCCGGGATCGACTGGCCAAGGCGCGGGGCTGCCAGTGGGGCGACCGGGGTCAGGCTGCCCGCACCCGGGAGCGATGGCCCCGTAGAGCCCGAGATGCGCCCCGGATCGGAAGCAACAGGGTCGGTCGCTTGTCCCCCGGTTCGAAAGCCGGTTTGGTCAGGCGTGGCATCGCGGCGCGGGATCATCCGGCTCGCGGGACCCCTGTTGCGGCGCGTGCGCGATCTGGGGAAGCCACCGTCGCGCCGTGCCTGGCCGATGCGAATAACACTCGGTCCGTCGAGCGCGAGCGCGCCATCGCGCACTGAAAAGGCAAAGGGATCAGAGTCAAACAGCAGGCCGCGCTGGTCCGCTTCGAGAAACGACAACCCCAGTGCTGCCACGGCGAATACACCCAGCAAGCGCAGTAAAAGCTGCGCTTGCTGTGCCGGGATCGTCGGATCACTCGCGGCGATTGCCATTGTCACACCCCTGCTATTTTCTATTAAAACCACTCAACCCGGACACGCAAAGCCAGCATGGGCCTCACTCACCCTGCTACTGCATTTGGAGAGGCGGTTCAATAGGAGCCCTTGGCGCTCAGAACGCGCGGCAGGGTCAGAAGAAGAATCTGGATATTGTGTCCAATCTGGCCCCGTTTGACGTACACCACATCGAACGCGACTCGCTTTCTGTAGGATACGTTGTTGCGCCCGCTAATCTGCCACAATCCGGTCATTCCAGGGCGGACCCGGCAATAATGCTCGAAATACCGCCCGTATTTGTCGATCTCGGCTGCGACGATCGGGCGCGGCCCGACAAGACTCATCTCACCAGCGAGCACGTTGAACAGCTGGGGCAATTCATCGAGACTGCTTTTGCGAAGAAAGCTGCCGATCCCGACAATCCTCGGGTCATCGCGAAGCTTGTGGTCTTGCCGCCATTGCGCGCGCGCTTCGGGATCGGAGGCAAGCAAGTGCTCGAGGCGTGCTTCAGCATCGGTCGCCATGGTCCGGAATTTGAGACAATTGAAGGTCTGGCCGTTGCGGCCGATCCGTTGCTGCCGAAACAGGATCGGCCCCGGATTTGCGATGAATATGCTGAGCGTAATCACCACCATGACCGGCGCAAACAGAACGATTAAGATGATTGCTCCCAGCACGTCCATTGCGCGAACGGAAAAGGGATTGGCGGCGACAAAGACGCCGCGCTGCAACACTTGCGGAGGAACGTAAGTCGGCTTTGCAATCTGTTTGTAATGCATGCCGAAATCCTATGCTGCGGTGCAACAAGGTTTAGTCAACATGCGGAGTGATAGCAAGGCTTGTTGGGGTTGAAGCGGTCCTGATTACAGAACGCTCCAACCCGGGACACTCTCTATTCAATTATGAAGCAGATATCCTACCCCAAGAAGCACTGACCAAGGCGCGAGGCCAGCTGTTAGCCAGATCAGGGCTTTGAGCCGCTGCGACCATGGTTTTTCAGGCAGCGCTCGGGTCTGACCCGCCGCTGGGTCTTTGCTTCTTATCGAGCGCAGGTAAAGGTCGTGCAGGTTCCAGACCGTCAATGAAGGCTCGCGGTGCGATTGCATTCCAGGTGTCATCCTCTCCGTCTGTCCAGACAGTAGGATTCAACCTCTTAAAATCAATTAAACTTGCCAATAAGGGGAGGTCCTCAAGGGGCAGGAGCGACACTGCAGCGCTGGGTTAGAAATTGTACCGCGCGGAGAGGATCGCGCGGTTCTGTTCGAAACCGAAAACGTCGTCCCGCTGGAAGCGCTCTGCCTGCAATCCAAGCGACCAGTGGCGATTGAACCGGTATCTTGCGGCAAGGAATGCATTCCATTCCCTGATCGTGCTGAAGCCCTCTCCAAGGTCGATCCAGCTGTAGCGCCCTCCCGCTGCCAGCGTCATATTCCGGAGCAGTTCGTGATCGACATTGGCTGAAATCTCGGTCCGAAGCCCGCCGCTGAACAGCGGATTGATCTGCTGGTCAATAGCGCGCAGCGCTCTGAGATTGATAAAGGTGAGGGGGGTGGGGCGCCATGTCAGGTCACCCTCAAGCGACAAACCCTCAACCGATCCGAAAGTCGGATCATCAAAATTCTGTCTGAGATAGCCCGCCCGCGCGGTGAGATCGAGAAGGTTGGTTAGACGTCGCTGATACCCGACTTGGACGCGGTAACCGCTTGACGATCTGTCGACGAGGGAGTCAGCTGGCAGTCCTGTGCTGATGCCGGGGCCATCGAAGTCCTGCTGGTTGAGCGCCACTTCGACGAAAATCCGTTGATTGTCTGATTGCGCATACGCCAATTGCGTCCGCACGTTAAAAATGCGGTTGTCGCGAAATCCGAATGCCAGGTCATTGCCCTGAACATCGGTTGCGCTGCTGTAGGAAAACGAGGTCGCATCGCCCTCGAGCGTGGCGGTGATCGGCCCAAAATCACGTTCGACCCCAAGATTGCTTCTGATCTGTGTAATTTCAATCGGCTGCGCGACAAAGCGCAAACTGTCATCAAGCTGGCCGCGTGAGTTGTTGCGGATGAAGCTGGCGCCGAAATAGGGGCGGGTAAGCGTTCCCAGTCCAAGCCGCGCCCGGCCTTCGAGGATTCCGCGAAACTGCTCGTCGATCGTCTGATCAAGATAAGTGTCGATGCCGAGCTGGGCTCTGACCACGATTTCGCGATCTTCTATGCGGTCGCGCGCGGTGAGAGCCGGGACCACCGAGACCACGAAATCTTCAGCCGGGTTGACGTCGGTTGCAAAGATATTGTCGTTGAATTCCAGCTCGACATCGATCCTGGGGTAGATCTCAAAACCGTTCCAGCGCAGCGGAACAGGGGCATATTCTGACTCGTTTGAGCCAATTCGGTTGAGGGAATTGTTATTGTTCTGGGCTGCAAGCGGGGTACCGGACGTGGAGGCGGCAAGCACCGCTGCGACCATAAATGCAGAGCCTGCAAAACGCTCCAGGCCCCACTTTCCAGATTGTCCCGGGCTGTGCGCCGCGCAAAGAAGCTTGGTCCGGTGAGTCATCGGCTCAATCTGCATAATACCCCCTGAATTTGTTGGTGTAGGCATAAACATCCCCGTCTCCCGTGCTCGCATATTTCCTGATGTTGACCTGCGTCAATCCGACACCGGTGATCTTGGCACCGGCGTCAAGCAGCATATCAATCATCGCCTCAACAGCCCGTTTGGAGGTGCGCTTCCACTGCGCCACAACCAGCACGCGATCAGCACCTGTCGCCAGAACCCGGCTCTCTGCGACGCCCAGAACCGGCGCGGTGTCGACAATGACGACGTCGAATTCTCCGCGCAATTCAGCGTAGACCTGCCTGACGCGCTCCTCGGTGATCGACGAGGCAAAATTGTCAGGCGCCTGCTTGCTCCCCAGAATGTAGAGGCCCGAGCGCGCATCGAGGAACAGACAGTCTTTGAGTTCCGCGCGCCCGGCGAGGTAATCATGAATGTCAAACTCACTGTCATATCCGAGCAAGGAGCTTGACCCGCGCCGCCGCAGATCCGCATCCACAAGCAGGGTTTGCACTCCGTCTGTGGCGGTGGTGCGCGCGAGGCAGACAGACGTGGTGGTCTTGCCTTCGCGCGGCAGGGCGGAGGTCACGGCGAGCACGCGCGGTCGCACGCCCGGTGACAGGGTGAGGAAGGTGCGGACAGATCGGAAGGATTCGGCAAACAGCGAATGCGGGTGGTCAAGGACGTATTCGTGCGGCTCGCCGACATTTCTGCGCTTCTTCATGGTGGAGCGCAGCGTCGGAATTGCGCCAGCATAGCGCAGAGCGAGGCCCTTTTCGATGTCGCGCTTTGTCTGCACGCCCCGCCGAAGATATTCCGCCAACAAAATCGAGGCAAACCCTCCGGTTCCTGCAAGGCAACAGCCAATGATCGCGCCGAGTAGGTAGTTTGGACTGAACGGTCTTTCGGGAACTGTGGCCCGCGCCGTGATGACCGTATCGGGCATCGCGCTGTCGCGCAGCGCTCCGGCTTCCTGCGAGCGTTGCAGAAAAGACTGATAGATGGTCTGGCTCGCCAGCGCTTTTTGTTCAAGCTCGCTCAGCCCGGCTTGTGCTCTGCTGTTTTGCGTGACCGAACCAATTGCCTCGCCTCGGCTACCCTGCAGCGATGCTACACGCGATTCCGCGGTCTGCACCTCGGCTTCCAGGTTGGAGAGAACGCGATTGATTTCCTCCTGAATACGCTGCCGGATGTCGGCGAGCTCACGTTCGGCGCGTCGGCGGTCAGGGTGCAGGGCTCCGTATCGATCGCCGAGAACGGCGACCTGAGCGCTGACATTGGCTTCCTGCTGGCGCAGACTGGAGATCGTCCCTGATCCCAGAGCTGCTCCGACATCGGCCCCGCCTCCGCCCTGCTGGAGCTGGACGCGCGCCGCGTTGAAGCGGCCGCGCTTTTCTGCCAACTCGGCGCGGGCGGAGGCAAGCTGCTGGTTAAGGTTTGAGACTTCTTGCTCGGCATTGCTGGCTCCTTCGGGTCCGACAAGGCCGCGCGCGGCGCGGTAATTGTCCAGCGCCGTCTGATCGCGCAGGGCATTGGTCTCGAGCTCCTTGAGCCGCGCATTGATGAACTCGCTGGTTGAAACGCTTTCGGAGGTCTTGGCTGCCACCTGAGATTGCTGATAGGCTTCGCCCAGCAGATTGGCCGCGACCGCTGCGAAGGCCGGGTCGGTGTCGATCGCAGTTATCTCGATGACTGTGGTCTGACCCGCGCGGGTGACCTGGGTCGCCCGGGTTATCCGGCGCGCCAGCAGTTCAATTTCTGTCTCGGTCAGAGTGTCCCCGTCGGGAGAGGCAAATTTGGTCGCGTAAATTCGCGCCGCACGCTCGGCTATGAGCGGCGAGGAAATCAGCTTGATTTCGGTATCGACTTCATTGGCGTTGGCAATCACCTCTGCCCCTGGCTCGGTTGTCCTGACCGGATCGCTCTTGGGTTCGACGAGCAGCGAGGCCTGTGCAAGATAACGCGGTTGCTGGATCAGCAGGACGGCAGCGGTAAAAACCAGGATGACGGTCACGACGCCAAGAAACAGCCAGAAATTGCGGCGAAACACTTGCCACAAAAACCCCGGGTCCGGCAGCAGTGATCCGCTGGCGCCTGTCTCTGCGACAGCAGGCGTGTCGGTCGTTTCCCGAGTGTCGAAGTCTGCTTCTGTCATCCCTACCGTTCCACGTTTCGCAGCGCCCCAATTTTGCGGTCGCGGAGCCGCAAATTCTGTTAAGCGTCAATCTCGTTCGATGCACATCCCGGAGCTGGAGACAGCCCGTTCATGACTGTCGGCTACCACCCCCAACGCGGCTATATCATCGGCGGAAATAAGCAAGCCGCAAGCACCAACAGGATCTTCAGAAGGCACAATTTTGTCTTTCAGGATTGTTCTGGCGACAGCCGGGCTCAGCGCCAGCCTTCTGAGGCCCGAAAAAAGGCCCTGTTCTCGTCTTCGATCGAGCACTTCGCGGTAATCCAGCTTGCGCCGGATGGTGCGAATATAGGCTTTGAGTGCCTCGCGTTCTTTTGTGCCGTTAGCGAGCGTTTCGAGCAGGCTGATTGTTTCGATCAGCAATTGTTCCAGTTCCCGGGCACCATGACGCAGGCTGAGCGAGTTGTCTCGCCGAAGCGCTATGTAACCTGTTTGCAGAGAAATTTCGAACCGCGCTCCTTTGGCCAGGGCCTTGCAATATAGCAAGAAATCCTCGCCGAGCCGGCAGTTTTCAGCATAATGGAGGTCCAGCCTGTCAAACAGGGACCGCCGGATCACAGGCTTGATGAACCCAAGCTCCCCGCGCAGCCGGTCCGGGCGCGACAGATTGGCAAGGACGAATTTTTCAAAGTCGATCTGAAACGACTGGTTTTGTCCGCTGAGCATCGCCGCCGAAGCGACCCTTCCATCTTCGCCGAGGTCCTCGTGCCTGACAAACATGATATTGTCGGCGACCATGTCGGTGCCGTTTTGAGGTTTCATGGCGCCGAAGCGGCCGGGCAGAAACTGATCATCTGCATCCAGAATGGCAATCCAAGCCGCATCACTTTGTGCAATTGCGCGATTGCGCGCCGCCGATGGCCCTTGATTGCGATCTTGTTCGAGCAGCACAAAACGGCGATCCGAGCCGGCAGCAACGCGCGCGATGGCTGCGGTGTTGTCGTTCGAGGCGTCGTCGACCACGAACACCTGCTCGACCTCGTCTTGCTGCAGCGCGCTGGTGATGGCGGCCCCGATCGTCGCGCTCGAATTGTAGGCCGGAATGACCACTGAGACGCTGTCGATCATTGCCACTCGGCTCACCAGCCCTTGCTTGAAGTTGGATCATCGCGCTCCTAGGAGACGCAACGCGGGAAACGCTTGCGGAGACAATTCGCCTGAACAGCGCTCCGAAGGGACAAAAGATGCTCATTGGCTATGTGGTCCATAACCTCAATGATCCGGCGGTCGAGCGACGATGCCGGATGTTTACGGCAGGAGGTGCAAAAATCAAGCTTGGCGGCTTTGCCCGTGACGAGGCGCTTCGTTCGCAAATCCGTGAGTGGGATCCGCTGGTTTTGGGTCAGTCCCGGGATGCGGCCTTGGTGCGCCGGGCTCTGGATATTGCCCGGATGTCGCTTTTCCCGGCTGAAATCGAGCATTTTTTCAGATCGGCTGATATTTTAGTTGCGCGCAATCTGGAGCAATTGATCCTCGCGGCCCGCATCGCGAAGGGGCGTCCTCTGGTGTACGAATGTCTCGATATCCACCGCCTGCTGGTGGGAAGCGGACCCGCGTCGAAACTGGTCAGGGGCCTCGAGGCGCAGGTCCTGCCCAAGGTTGATCTTCTGATCAGCTCCTCGCCTGCCTTTGCCGTGCATCATTTTGACACGCGGCCCCTCAGCGCTCCTACCTTGCTTGTCGAAAACAAAGTCCTTTCGCTGGAACCGGACGCTGCCCCGCTGATTGCGCAATCGCCGTGCGAAGATCGCGAAGATGGTGTGATCCGGATTGGTTGGTTTGGCATGCTCAGGTGCAGAACCACGCTCGCGTTCATGACCCGCCTCGCAAACCAGGGCAACGGTCGCATTCAGATCGTCATCGGGGGGAAACCTTCCGCAGCCGAGCTTCCCGATTTCGAAGACTGTGTCGACCAGGTGAAGCACATCACGTATATCGGGCCCTACGGTTATGATGAGCTGGAAAGCCTTTACGGTGCCTGTGACTTTGCCTGGACCATTGACTGGTTTGAGGAGGGATTGAACAGTAGCTGGCTATTGCCCAATCGCATTTACGAAGCGCTCGCCTTCGGGGCCGTGCCGATCGGCCTGCGCGACATCGAGATCGGACGCTGGCTCGGGCGCCATGATGTGGGATTGCTGGTTGCAGATGCCGACGAAGCGATCGCTCGATTGCTGGCGATGAGCGCAGCAGAGCTTGCCGGTCTCAAAGCGGGCGCATCCGCCATTGCGCGCGCGGCGGTTGTTGCTGACGTGCGCGATTGCGAGGCGCTTGTGACAAATTTAAGCAGTTTGCTCTGATGGGTGTTCTTGCAATCATTCCGTGCCTCAACGAGGCGAGGCACATTGAGGCCGTCGTGCGCCAAATGCTGGCTGAGCCAGATATCGCGACACTCGTGGTGGCAGATGGTGGAAGTACAGATGCAACCCGAGCGATCGTTGACGAAATGGCCACGCTTGAGCCGCGACTCCATGTGATTGAGAATCCGCACCGAATTCAAAGCGCGGGGGTCAATTTGGCGGTTCGCAAGTTTGCTTGTGATCATGCCTGGATCCTGCGGATTGACGCGCATTGCAGATATCCTGCGGGTTACGCATCATTGTTGTTGTCGGCGGCGCAGGAGCACAACGCGGATTGCGTTGTCGTGCCCATGATAACCTCTGGGAGCTCCGCGTTTCAGCGTGCGGTCGCGATGGCCCAGAACAGTATCCTTGGCACTGGCGGATCGCCTCATCGTCACGTTGCAAGCGGGCGATTTGTCGACCACGGCCATCACGCCCTGATGAAGCGGGACCTGTTTACGCATGTCGGAGGCTATTGCGAGGCGATGGCCTGCAACGAAGACGCTGAACTGGATTATCGCATCAATCAGGCGGGCGGGCGCATCTGGCTGGAACCTGCAGCCGCCATTGTGTATACGCCTCGCGCGAATGTTCGGGCGCTGTGGAAACAGTATTTTCGCTATGGCAAGGGGCGAGCGCAAACCCTTCGCCGACACCGGCTCACACCAAAGGTCAGGCAGACGCTGCCGCTGCTCGTGCCGGTCGCTGGAGGGCTTTTTTTGCTCGGGCCGATCCATTGGCTGTTTGTCATCCCCTTGGCGATCTGGTTGGTGGCCTGCGGAGTAGGGGGCATCGCAGCAGCGAGGCGCGTTGCGAAAATATCGAGCGGTTTGCAGGTCGGCCTTGCGGCGGCAACAATGCATGCAGCATGGGGCTGCGGGTTCCTGACCGAATGGGTGTTTGGCACAGCGCATGCGCAACCGCGCTACGGGCTAAGGCAAACCTGAGTGTGCACGCGGTGTTTTATCGCCGGGGCTTGAATGCACCCCGGGAGGACGCACGAGCGCGCTCTTGCAGGGACAGGTAAAAGCGTTACTGCCACAGAACAAAGGGTTGGGCGGTGATGTTCGCAGGAGATCTGAACGCGGCGGCGCGACCATTATTTGGTGACCAGTGGTTTAAGGTTCTGATGGTGTACAACCATGCGGGCCTACCGGTTTGTCACAGAGCGATTCGGCCAGAGCTCTGGTATTTGTATGCAAGCGGACCAAGCGACAGTAGCCGCGCTGTGATGAATGTGGCAAGGCGCGGCGGGAAAAGCGTCTCGGGCTGTTTGAGAGCTGAATGATGTTTACATGCGGCGGTTGCTGGTGACACCTGAAGACAGACGATCGCGCTTCGGTGTGCCTTGGCTGGGCGTCTTGAGTCTCGCGTTGATTGTGTGCGTTATCGCAGCATTGACCATTTTGTGGCGGGCATCCACGGATTTGCCCGATATCATCCAGCGTCATGACAGGGCGGCTATGGCAAGGGCCGTTCTGCCTCCTTTGCCAACAGTGGAGACGGCGGACGATGCCCCCGACACCGGCTTGCTGCTGCCGGTTGAGGGATCGACAGCAAAACAGATCAATGCCTCGCGCCCGTTTTTTACCGGCAAGCTTGATATGGCGCGCCCGTTCAAATCCGGAATGTCGCTGGCTGATCGCGAGCGGGCCACAGCCTGTCTCGCTATCGCGGCAATCTATGAGGCGGGTGGCAATGCCGATGATCAGCGACCCGTAATGCAGACAATCCTCAATCGCGCCCGCCACCCGGCCTTCCCCGGATCGGTGTGCGGGGTGGTGTTTCAGGGTCAGGAGCGCCGCACGGGCTGCCAGTTTACGTTTACCTGCGATGGGTCAATGGCCCGGTACAAGCCGGGAGAGGCGACGTTTGCCAAGGCCAGGCAACTGGCCGGAATGATGCTGTCTGGGCTTGTTGATACGCGGGTCGGACTGGCGACCCACTACCATACCGACTGGGTTGTGCCCTATTGGAGTAAAAACCTCGACAAGGTCGCGGCGGTCAAAACACATCTGTTTTTTCGCTGGCGAGGCTATTGGGGCACGCCGCGCGCGTTCGCTCAAGCGAGCGCTGGCGAGGAACCTGTGATCCGCGCTCTTGCCCCCTATTCGTCTGCACACGATGAGACCGAGGATCTCGAGGTGGATGCACCGCTTGAGGATGTCCTGCCATCCGAGAGTGGTTCATCCGAACCGGGCAGTGTCTTTACAGCCGCGCGAGCCGATGAGCCCGCCCGGGTACCGACCCTCACACCCCTCGTATCGAGGCTGGATTCAGAAATGCAACCGGGGCGATGGGCGCTTCGAGCGCTTGCCCTGTGCGGTCAGCGACCGGTGTGCCGCGTGGTGGCATGGAAGGACCCGAACCGGATTCCTGCGACCCTAGATCAGAGCAGTCTGAGCGCGTCGCCTCCCGATCTGCTGTTTGTCCAGACCCTGCGGGAGCGCAAGCAGATCCTGCACATCAATTGCGCGCAGTGGGACCAGCAGCTGGGCGCGGCTAGGTGTCTGACCTCGGCTGCAGCTACAGCCGCGCTTGCGACCACGCCGTGATGGCTTCAGGTCTCGATAAACGAGATCGTTTCATCCTCAAGGCAGGCGCAGGTGAGATGACCGCTGGCATAGGCACCGGTGTCGCATGCGATGCGGTTAGGCAGCACCATGCCCTTGTCGACGATTTCGTGCCCGTGAACGATCATTGCTCCGTGCCAGTCATGGCAGCCGGTGAATTCCCGCCTGATGGAATACAGGTCGACGGGGCGTTGTTTGTCGAGGGGAATTCCGGGTTTCACTCCGGCATGGACGAAGAAATAGGTGCCGCACCGATGACTGGTGGGGGCGGCACGCAGCACATCAAGGTGTCTTGAGGGGATCTGCTCGAGCAATCGCTCGGTAAAATCCCATGTGTCTTCGCCCTCGCGTGGCGGATCGATGCTGTAACTGGCAAGTGTCTCTAGGCCGCCATGCCTCAGCCATGCCTGGATCGCTGCCGGATTTCCCGACACGCTTTCCAGCAACATATCTTCGTGATTGCCTTTGAGCATCATGGCAGCGCCGCGCTCAACAAGATCGGCGACAAGCTCAAGACACCGCGCGCTGTCGGGGCCCCGGTCAATAACATCGCCCAGAAAAATCAGTTCGACGCGGCGTGGGTGGGTCAAACTGGCTTCCCAATGGTTTACGATCAGTGTTAGCAGCTCAACCAGCAGGTCATGACGGCCGTGCACATCGCCGATCGCGTAGACACGGGTTCCTTTGCGCGTTCTCACAGGCGCTGCAGGGACTTTCCGGAAGAGCGATGCTAAAGGACTCATGGTAACAATGAACTGTATAGCGGAGCGAACCGGTGGCGCCAGCCAACATTGCCAAAGCGCGCCTTGACAGCTGCGAGGTCAGCTTCGCGATGGCCTGCTTCAACGCGATGCCCTATCTCGATGAGGCGATCGAATCCGCGCTTGCACAAAGCGGCGTGACCCTCGAGGTACTGATTGTCGACGATGGCAGCTCGGATGGCAGTGACATTCGGGCGATGGAATGGGCCGCGTATGATCCGCGGGTGCGTTTTTTCAGGACCGCAAACAATGGCGGACCGGGAGCGGCAAGGAATGTCGCGCTCGAGCAGATGCAGGGCGAGTGGTTTGCGGTACTGGACAGCGATGACAGGATCCTGCCGCACCGCAGCCGGGTGCTGATCGACGAGGCGGAACACAGCGGCGCGGATGCGATTGCAGATGATCTGCTCGTGTTTGGCCTGGATCTGCCGCCAACCCGCTTCCTCTTACATGATGATGAGCGAAAGCCGTTCTGGATGTCGCTGGAGAACTATTTTGCCGATTCAGCTGTCTATGGTGGGCGCCCCAATCCCGGGTTTTTGAAGCCAATGTTTCGCAAAACCAAACTGACGCGTCTGGGTCTGGCCTACAACCCGTTGTTGCGGATCGCTGAAGATGATGAACTGATGGTGCGGGTGTTGCTGGGTGGATCACGATACCGGATTGTGCCCGCTGCAATGTACGAATATCGCAAGCATTCAGCGTCGATATCGCACCGCTTGTCGGGCGAACACGCACAATTGATGGTCAACAGCGAACATCGCTTGAAATCACAGGTCATAGCAACAGGACACGCCAGCCCTGCCTATTGGAAGCGCTGGCGAGCCTTGCTGTCGGCCGCTGCCTTTTCCCGGTCAATCGATTATCTGAAATCGGGTGAACTGTTCAACGCGCTGAGGGTGTTGCTTGGTCGGCCGCGAGCGATTTTGCTTTATGCCATGCCGATCAAAGCCCGGCTGCGGCGTTTGAGGGATCGCATTATTGCATCCGGCCGCAGCTAGCTGGTTGCCTTGTCCGGGTCCCTCACTATGGTGCCGCCGCGACCCATGACTAAGAGGAGGTATGATGCAGCATCGAGGTAAGTCCGTCACGAGCGTGTTGATGATTGCGTGCATGATGGTTCTGGCCGCATGCGCTGGCACGCTCCCGCCATTGGCTCAGGACGGTTACGAACCGCCCGTCTACCGGCTCGCGCCCGGCGACAAACTGAACATCACCGTGTTCGGCGAGGAAGCGCTTACCAAAGAATACGTCATCACCTCTGCAGGGGATCTGGCTTTCCCGCTGCTTGGAGACGTTCAGGCCGCTGGCAAGACCAGCGGTGAGTTGTCGGTCGCGCTCACCTCGGCGCTTTCGCGGGGTTATCTCAATGATCCACGAGTGAACATTGAGGTGCTCAATTACCGACCTTTTTTCATCCTCGGCGAAGTCCAGACGGCCGGCGAATATCCCTATCGCGACGGATTGACCGTGAGCCAGGCGGTTGCCTTGGCAAAGGGCTACACATACCGCGCGGATCAACGCCGGGTGTTTATTCGGCGCGCTGATGATCCGGAAGAAAAGACCTTTGAGCTGAGTTCGCAGCGGCCGGTCTATATTCAGCCAGGCGACACTGTGCGGGTTGGCCAGCGGTATTTCTAAAAGTGGTTTAGGCTATGACCCGTCAGGCTTTGTCGGTACGCGCTGAGCGCAAGAGTCCGGGCTTTGGTCTAGGACGACAGCACAGCTTCTGGGAGATTGGGTGGGTTGCAATTGTCCTGGCGGCGATCCTTTTCAATCTGCTGATCGGTCCGCTCACCCCGCTCATCATCATTGTATCGCTACCTGCTTTTGTGCTGCTGCGGTGGGAGCAGCTTGCGCGTCTGCTTGGCTCGTCCTGGCCATTACTGCTGGTTCCTGCCTTGGCGATCGCATCGGCATTCTGGTCCGAGCTCCCGCTTACGACGGCCAGGTATGGCGTGTTATATCTGCTGACGGCGTTGTGCGGGATTGTGATGGGGGGCGCTTACAGGCCCTCGAATGTTCTGCTCGGCATGTTCTGCGGTTTTTTCGTGTACGGCATATTGTCGTTTCTCAGCTTTCGTTTCGTGCCGTGGGGTGGGTCAGGCGGTCAGGCTTTTGCAGGGCTTGCAGGTTCGAAAAATTCTGCCGGGGATATTGCCGCGCTCACTGTCCTCACCGCCGCAGCGACGCTTGCGCTGGGCGTGGTCAAGCGCAGCGTAGTATGGACTTTGGCGCCGCTTTTGCTCTTGCCCATCGCCTTGTTTTGCCTGTGGGCAAGCCATGCAACAGCCGCTCTGATTTCCTGCTTTTTGGCGCTTTCGTGCATGATTTTGTGGTGGCTTTCGCGCAGTCTTGGCTACCAATGGCGAATGGCGATCTTTCTGTTTGCAGCCCTTCTGGTGGGCGTAGCGCTCGCGACGCAGCATTTCTGGCTCCCGCCCTTGTTCGACTTCGTGCTCGCAGAAAGTGGCAAGAGCGCCGATCTGACCGGTCGTGTCGACATCTGGAGGAAAGCCGATGAACTCATAGCCAAACGGCCCTGGCTCGGGCTTGGCTACAATGCATTCTGGGTGCACGGAAATCTTGACGCTGAATATCTCTGGCGCCTGTTGGGGATCGCCAGCCGGTCCGGCTTTAATTTTCACAACACGCCGCGCGAGATTCTGGTTCATCTGGGAATTGTGGGTCTGGTTGTTTCCGCTGCGGTGGCGTTTGTCGGTGCGGTGCGATTGCTGCTTGCAGCGATGGGGCGACCTTCGGCCGGGCTCATTTATCAAACCGGGCTGTTGGTGTTCTTTATCCCCAAGCTTGCCTTCGAGGTGATCGGCTTTGGCACGATGCACTTCTCCACCATCTTGTTTTTCGCGATCCTGGCAGCGGGCTTCCGTCCGTTCCTGAAGCATGACGGCGCTGCAGCGCGCCATCGCGTGGCTGGCGCCGCCGGGGTCAGGCGTCGAGTTGCGCCTCGAGCCATGATCTCAGTTCGCGGTGGACGCTCTGCGAGCTGAAATGAGTGTTGGCGCATTGCCGCGCGCTTTCGGCGAGAGCCGCACGCGCCTCGTTATCGGTCTGAAGATGCAGGACCGCCCTGGCAAAGGCATCGGCGCTGTCCGCGAGGGCAACAGAGGACTGGCACAAGGCTTCGACGCCCTGGAGTGTGGTGGAGGTGACAACAGCCGCCTTCCCGTAGGCCATGGCTTCGACGAGCTTGATCTTGAGCCCTGATCCGAACTTCAGGGGCGATATGACAATCCCCGCACTTGCATAAAAGTCAGCCAGTTCCGGCACCACGCCGTGGGCTACGACACCTTCGGGAGTGATCGCGCCGGACAGCGATCGGCACACGCTTCCCACCACATCAAGCCGGGTTGCCGGGCGGCTGCGTTTGATGGCTGGCCAGACATCGTCCAGAAACCAGGCAAGTCCCGCAGTGTTGGGGGCTGTGTTGCTGCCCACGAACAGCAACCGGTCGGGATCGCCGGGTGCTGATCGATCGACCGGCCGGGCTGGCATAGGGGCGAGGAGGGCGCGTTTGCCCGCCAGTTCGCGCTCGATAAATGCATGCTCGTCCTGCTGGATTGTGACAATGGCATCCCCCATACCCAGGAGTGCCAGTTCCTTGTCACGGCTCAACTGGGCCACCGAATCCTGACCGCCTCCGTCTCGGGCGTGAAAAAGATCATGCATCACGATCATTTTGGCGGCATGATCGGGGGCGCAGCTGAGTACTGGCGCAGCAAAGACATAGTCGGCGACAACGACGCAGGCGGTGTCCGGGATCATTTTCCTGGCAAAGCGTTTTTCGCCTTCTGTCCATGGGGTGCCCACAGAATGCGGGCGTGGCTGATCTTTGGTCCATGAGTCTGGCAGCCCAAGCCGGCGAGCCGCAAGCCTTGCTCCTCCCAGAAGCGCAAGCATGAGCACGATCGGATCAAGAACAAGAACGAACCGCCCGATCCGCAAGCCACGTCTGATGCGATGTCGGCCAAATACGCTCATCTCGGGCATCATTTTCAGGATTGGCGTTCGGCCAGCGATTGCTGGCGAGGGCTGGATCAGATTAACCGCAAAGCCAGCATCCCGCATGGTCTTGGCAAGAGCAATGAGATACGCTGAGCTCCCATTGTTTGATCCGGTCAGCCGCTGCTTGCTGACAATGGCAATGATGGGCGCGATGACAGGTTTGCTCGGGGTCGAGGCTCTAACCGGTTTGAACATTCATTGTCCCTAGTCGGGTTCGTGCGCGGAGCAAACGGAACCTTCAGCCTCCACCGCGCTCGTATTCATTTTCTCTGCGCCGATCGCTGCGTGCTGACATCCCTGCTGCGCGTGCTCTGGCCCCGGTGGCCAGGTCAGCGCTGCGTCCGGCCAAGCCACAAGGCTGCGCTGTTGGTCCTTGCATAGGGTGCGCGAGGCCGCGCGCGGATGATAGCGACAAAGGCTGCGCATACCAATTGTTCCACGCATCTTACTCTGCTTTCTCCGCGGCCCATTGCGCGCCGCAAGGCGACCGTAATCAGCGGATATACGTGAGGGGTTGTGCGGCCTGAGGATGGGCGGAGGGAATGAACAGGCTGGAGACACAGGGTCGGCGCGCTCCGCGACTATTGGCATTCATTTCGCTCTTTGTAACTTGGCGCAAAGCTGATGCACTCAATTTTCATTGTGGTCGGCAGGTCGGCAGGGTCGAACGGGCCTACCCAGGATTCAAGCTCGCGCGAGCCCCATAGCGAGACCATGAGTTTCTGCTTTGTTTGCGGCAGCGGCAAAGCGTCTCCGACCGCCTCGTGCACCAGGGCCCCATCGACATACCAGCGGATGTAACCTTGTTGCCAGTCAAATCCATAGGAGTGTGTTGCAGCGGTCGCATCAAAACCGAGCTTGTGCAGGTGAGAGATCTTTTCGCCATCCCGGTAATAGGTAAGCAAAGCCTGGTTCGGTTTTGCTCCCAGAATTTCGACGTCGATCTCGTCCCATGGGTCGCCGAAGGGCGGGCCGGTATAGGTGAAGAAGCCTGTGACGGTGCCACTGGCAGGCGCTGCGCGCATCCTGATTGCATAATAGCCATGGCCGTACTTTTGACGGGTCTGCAGCTCGCCGCCGGAGAAATCAGCAAGACTGGTCTTGTTCCGATCCAGCGAAATGAGCAAGCCATCCCCGGCTGTTACCTGAGAGCGCCGCCAGTCGTTGATTGTCCAGGTGCCATTGCGCCAGCCATCCGAAACGCTCCACAAAGCGGGTGAAACTTTCTCGAAGGCGTCGGTAAACGGCTCGGGGCTCGGCAGAAAGGGTTGCGCTTGGGCCTGCACCGGACGCGCCGCCGATCCAGCGGGAAGGGTGATTGCGGAAGTTGCAGCCACGAGGGCCGCGCAGCCAAACATGAGCAAAATGACTGTCTTCACAACTCGCTCCTCCTGCACGGTTCAAGAATGAATCAAGCCATGCTATCACTTTTCATTGTGCTGGGGGCTCACGCCGATAGCAAATCCTTTAAGTCCGCCCGTGCCTTGTGAACGGCCACGTAATTGCAGAATTGGAAGTTTTCCATGGTCCAGTCGTATTCCGCGAAATGGACCCCATCCGGGAAAAGCTTGCCGATCCAGAAATCAGGCAGCAGCGCATAATAGTCTTTGACAAAAAATCTCGACTCAGTCGAAAACGCGCCATATTCGAATTGGATGCACGAAACCTGCCCGGTTCCAATCAGGTCCGAGCCGCCTTGCATCACTTTAAATTCGTGACCTTCGATATCGATCTTGAGAAAGTCTATCGTGTCGATGTCATTCTCAGAGCAATAGTCGTGAAGCGTTCCGACTGTGCCGACAAATTTTTCGGCCGGGTGCTGGGAATGCCGGCGTTTGTGGGATGTGAGTTCATCATTGCCCGGGTAGTAATACATGTCGATCTGATCGGGATGATCGGAAAGGCCGAAATCGCTGAGGGTGACGCGGCCTTGGGCGATTTCACTGGCGAGCCGTGTTCGGAACCGTTCAACCGTCGGAGGGGCGATTTCAAACGCGTGGACTTTGCAGTTGGGCCAGACCTTCAGCGCCCCTTCGGTCCAGTGCCCGACATTGGCCCCGACATCGAAGGCGATCCGCATATCGGTTTGCGCAAGTCGGTTGAGCATACCGGCCTCGCCATTGAGAAAAAAGTTGCTGCCTCTGTTATTGTAGGCTGCATCGACGAAACTGAAGGCCTTATGCAGCGCTTTGACGGCGAGAGAGTTTCTGTTTGTCGAAATCAGGCGAAAGGCCTGCGTCTTGGCAAAACCCAGCATTTTTGTTTTCCTTCGCTCTATGGGTCGGCATCAAGGGCCTCTGGATTGATCGGAGCCGCACATGGTTTTCGCAGGCTGCGTGATTTGGAGGGTGCGAGCATATCGGGGTTGTGCCTTGTTGCAAAGGGGCAGGACCCTCAGCCCGGCGGGCAGATCGGCAGCGATCGGTGGTGAGCGAGCTGCGCAACAGGCATTGCGTTTCAACATGGCAGGTGCTCGTGCCGACGATCCTGATGATCGCCCGCTTCTCCGATGCCGGATACCTCATGCGCCGTCTTCCGCATGCCCGCTCATGCTTTTTGAGCAGAGGTTTCTCTAGCGTCAGATACGCTCAGCACACCTTCAGATCGCGCGCTTTGCTGCGCCGACTCTTGACCTCGTAGGTCGTCGCCGCACGCGAAGTATCCTGCCAGTCGGCGCTTGCCTGCCGCAATGAACTCTTTGGCCGTTGCCCAGCTTCGCTTCTGACCAAGCGTAACACAAGCTCTGGGCGACTCTGTGCTTGGGGGGACAGCTCAGCCATGCGGGCACCGCCGCGCAAGCCCTCCGTAACGATCCTGATTTTGTCTTCGGCTGAGAAGTGCCGATGCTTTGCCGGGCGTATGTGATCTAAAGCCTGTTTAGCACTCGCTTTGGGTCTGGAGGATTGTCGGCACTGCGCGTGCAACTGGTGGAGGTGCTTGTAGCCATCAACAATGCGCAGGAATAAGCCAATCCGGGATTTGCGAGGTTATTAGAGCGGGTACGGCATTATACATGAACGCTTAAATTCCAAAATATTTCATATTTATCTGATTATTTATGAGCTCACTCAAGTCCAGAAGCGCTTTGAAGAAATTGGGCTTGGTTCTGCGCAGCGCACGCTTGCGCAGAGGTATGTCAGTGGCCGATCCGGCAGTGCGGGTCCGGTCATCGCCGAGCACCACTGCGCGCCTGGAGAAGGGCGAACGCGGTGTCGGGATCGCCACGCTGGTCGATATTTTCGTGGTGTTTGGTCTCGTCGAATGGCTATCCGATCTCATCGATATCCGTAAGGATGGATTCGGCATGGCTTTGGATGCGGAGCGTATGCCTCGCCGCTCAAGATCGTCGATCAGTGCACGGACGAAACGGCAGAGGAAAGGCGAGGCGATCGATAGGAGAGGAAGCGTGCTGTTCCGATCAGGATGGAGTAGCATTCTGATTGGGTGGCCCTATTTTGTCTGTTTGTCCCTATGGCCATGAAATATGACATATCATGTGAGATTGCTACGATGCACATGATATGTCATACAAGGTGCAATGTCACGTGCTTCCAGAGTTGCCAGCGGACTGCCGCCCCAAAGTCAGCGCGCCATCGCGCAGTTAGGCAGGGATATTGCTTTGGCTCGGCGGCGACGCAAACTGCCGCAGCGGCTCATGGCTGAACGTATGCTCGTGTCGGTCCAAACGCTGCAGCGCCTGGAAGCGGGCGATCCAACTGTGGGCCTCGCTGTCCTTGCCAGCGCACTCCATGTGTTCGGCATGACGACCAGGCTGGCCGACCTTGCTGCACCCGATACTGATCGCGCGGGAATTAGCGAAGACCTCGCGCGGCTGCCCAAGACCACCCATGCGAGAGGCGATGATGGCCTGGATTTCTGATCCGTCATGGTGAGCGTGCGCACTTATGTTTTCGTGCATCTGTCAGAAGGGCCGGTTCCCGCCGGCCTTCTCACCATGACGGATGAACCGCGCAACAAGTTTGCGACCTTCGACTACGGTCGCCGCTATCTCGCACGACCGGATCGCATAGCCGTAGATCCGGTTTCCCTGCCACTGCCCGAGACGGGAATCAGCCAAACCTTCCGGACCGAAGAGGGGTTTGCCGTCTTCAATGGTATCCGCGATGCCGCGCCCGATGGCTGGGGCCAGTATCTCATCTACAAGGCCATGGGCGGCCGCCTGCCCAACGAGATCGACCTCATCCTTGCATCGGGAGACCGGCGCGTTGGCTGTCTGGCGTTCGGTCCGACGACTGAACGTCCGCAGCGCATCACCCCTTGGGGAGAGGGCGATGCACCGGGCGAGCATTTTACGCTGGAGGAATTGTCCGCTGCAGCCGAGCGCGCGCAGCATGTTGATGAACTCGACGAACACCTTCGGCGGTTGCTGACAGCCGGGTCATCGCTAGGCGGAGCGCGCCCGAAGGCGGCAACTGAAATTGGCGATCAGCCATGGATCGCCAAATTCCAGGCTCTAAAGGACAGTTTCCCCGAATGCCGGGTAGAATATGCCACAATGAAGCTCGCCAAGGAGTGCGGGCTTGATGTGCCGTCACTCGACCTGAAGCGTGTGCTTGAACGCGATATCTACCTGATCGAACGGTTCGACCGCGTTGTGCACAGCAACTGGATGGAGCGCCGCCATTTCGCATCGGGCCTGACCATGCTCGGCGCGCATGAGAGCGAAGTGAGCCGGTACAGCTATGCCGATCTTGCTGGCGCGATTCGCCAGCATGGGACGCAGGTTCGCTGCGATCTGCACGAACTGTTTCGGCGCATGGTGTTCAATATCCTCGTGACCAATGACGACGATCACCTGCGCAACCATGGTTTCCTCTATGACGGCAAGGGCTGGCGACTGTCTCCGCTCTACGATGTCGTGCCCAAACCGCAGGTCGGCCTGGAGCGGCGACTGGTGCTTGGCGTAGGCCCGGAGGGACGCAATGCCACGCTTGAAAATGCGCTTGCGGGAGCGGCAGGCTTTGATCTTGCCCCCGACGAAGCCGGTGGCATCGTTGGAGAGCTGCAGAAAATTGTTGCCGCCCGCTGGGAACCTCTCTTCGATGAGGCAGGCCTGAGCGTGGCAGACAGAAGGCGTTTCGCCACATGCTTCCGTCTGGCGGACGACAAGGGATGAACAAGCTGCCTCTCCTTGTGAACACCCTGACCGCGTTTGCGTCCGAACGCCCCTATTTTGGTGGTGACATCCTTGAGATCCACACGCGTGATGAGAGCGGCATCTCAACTGCATCATGAGGAGAAATAGAACAGGTGGATGGTTTCCCGTCCTTGGATTGCCGCAAGGTATCGCGGCGTTCGACCAGCGCTGGATCGCCATGCTGGTCAGTTCGGTACCATGGTTGCGCTCAGCGCCATCTGCGATTCCGCTGATGATCGTGTGAGGCGGCGCCATCCTCTCGAACACGGCTGCATGGACCTGACGCCCGACCCGCGCGCCGGATGTCGACGTGTCAGAGAACAGGCGCGCTTACTCCCGCCCCTAATCGTCGAACACGGTGAAGATCTGAAATCGGAGGCATCGGAAACAAAGTCGAGGCTCCAACGCGGCTTGGCGCCCTGCGGGATGGTCATCGGTGCCCTTGTCCGACACCGCGCAGGCACGGCGCCAATGAACTACTGGGGCTCATCTCGAAGAGCTTTTGGAGATGAGCCACTGCCTACCGTCTGGCGCCAAGCTCCAGAACTTCTGTGCTGATCTCCTCGAGCATGGCGTCGTCGAGCATCGGGTCCGCCAGCAGCTTCCTCCTCCAGCTGGCGCGGCAGACTGCCGCCAGAATTCACTCGAACCCTCCTCAACAAGCGCCGTATCGATGGTGCTGCAAGACGTATCGTTCACAGTTGGCCAAGGTGAGTTCGTCGCGATCACCAGGCCATCAGGCAGCGGCAAAACCACGCGCCGGCCATCAGGCGGATCGAAGACGCGGCGCTTCGGGAAGTCTTGCACCATGCAGGAGCAATCGATCGTCAGAGGGCTTCATCACTTTCGCGCAGATGGCGGGCCGCGGCCACAAAGGGTCGGTTGCGCGAAGGGCAGGTGGGTACAGCGCTTTTTTGCAAATGCCTTGGTATCGAAATGCTTGCACACTAGACGCAGTGACTGATTACATTCTGGCTCTGAGAAACGATGACAATAACCAAGAAAATCCGAAAAGCCGTTTTCCCGGTCGCAGGGCTTGGCACACGGTTCCTGCCTGCGACGAAGGCGATCCCCAAGGAATTGCTCCCCATCGTCGATCGTCCGCTGATCCAGTATGCTGTCGACGAAGCGCGCGAGGCAGGAATCGAGCAGATGATCTTCGTCACCGGGCGCGGCAAATCGGCAATCGTCGAACATTTCGACATCGCGTTCGAGTTGGAGACGACGATGACCGAACGCGGCAAGGATTTGAGCGTGCTGGACGCCGCGCGTGCGACCCCCGGCGATATTATCACTGTGCGTCAGCAGGTGCCGATGGGCCTTGGCCACGCCATTTGGTGCGCGCGCGCGATTGTGGGTGATGAGCCCTTTGCGATCTTTCTCCCCGATGAACTGATGGTCGGCAAACCGGGCGGGACCGGCTGCACGAAACAGATGGTCGATGCCTATGAACAGGTCGGCGGCAACCTTATCAGTGTCCTCGAAATGCCGATAGCGCAGGTTTCAAGCTATGGCGTGATTGATCCGGGCGCGGTGAATGGCGCGCTGACCGAAGTGAAAGGCCTGGTTGAAAAACCACCCGTAAACGTGGCCCCGTCGAACAAGATCATTTCGGGCCGCTATATCCTCCAACCCGAGGTGATGCGCACGCTGGAGACGCAAGGTAAGGGTGCGGGCGGAGAGATTCAACTCACCGACGCGATGGCAAAAATGATTGGGTCCCAGCCATTCCACGCGGTGACATTCGACGGCAATCGCTATGATTGCGGCAGCAAGCTGGGCTTTGTCGAGGCGACGCTGGCCCTGGCATTGCAGCGCGAGGATATGGGCGCCGATGTCCGCGCGATGGCGCACCGGCTGCTGGGTTGAAGCAGACGTTTTGAACAAAGAGGGTGCTTTAGTGTAATCTGCCGGTCAGCGCGGCGTAGCTGCAAAATGCGCCAGATAAGGCTTATAGAGGCTTCCCAGATCCGCGCAGTCGGACTGAAAAGGCACACTTCATCTCGCGGCCGGGCGAAAACGCACAACATCATCTCGTTGTTTCAGCCGCCGGGCGATGATGGGCGCGCATGTCGGCGATGCAGCGGCGAGGGGAGGTTTGAAAGCCATCAAGCGGACCGGGTGCTGTCCGCTTGGGGTTGCTGGCGCGCCGGTTGGGAGAGCGCCGTCTGGTTGGCGGCTGTTTGTCCGCCAAGAGCCTTAAGGTCAGGATGGCGTCATGGCTCCATTATAGGCCCGGCATTTTGGTGGGAACCGGGCAAACCCGTGGGCTAGTTCTCGATTCTCACCAGATTTGACTTCGCAAACCCTTCAAACAGCTGGCACACGTCCGATCGGCAGGTTGTTTTCTCGATATCGTAATGCCGCGCGAGCGTCTCACACAATTCGTCCAGCGTGCGGCAACGGTGATTGCTTTGTTCAAGCTCCTGCCAGAGCAGACCGGCGGTCTCGTTGAGCTTGTAATATCGGCTCGTGCTCAGATTCAAAAGAGCGCTGCCGTCAGAGATTTCACACGCGACAATGCCCTCTTCTGCTTTAATTCTTGTGTGTGCATTCCATTCCATCACTTTTCCCGTTCATTCCCCTGGCGGTGTGAAAACCGCCTCCCAACGGTTCAACTTATCTCAAATTTTGTCTCAGAAGGCGAATTCTTCCAATACGCAAGGCCTGTCGGGAGCTGAGAGAGAGCCGTGCTTATGCATAGTTTTTCTGTTAACTAAAGCTGAAAAGTGAGCGGGGAGAGCAACGACGCCGGGTGTGCGACTGTCCAATTATCGGACCCTTTGGGTTATGTCGTGTTAGTTTCCGGCGTTCTTCTGCTATGGGACGGCCGGAAGCGTTGACCGGGCGAATGACCAGGTGGGCGTGAGCGGGGAGATCATGAGGGATGCACCGGGGCAAATCCATGGGCAGGACGGCAATGGACGACAACGCGCGACGATTTGTTATATCGGCTCTGCGCGGGCTGGTGCGAGATCGCAGGTCTCATCACTTTTCAGTTCCAGCGGAGTTGAGTTGCGAAGACAGCGCGTCGGTTATTGAAGTGGTTGAGCGGAACAAAATTGGCGGGCTGCTCAAGAGCGGTGCCGCGCGCGCAGGCCTGGTGCTGCGAGAAGAGCTCGCGCACGCCCTCGCAAAACAACAGGCTCTGGCGATCGCCAGGAATTTTGAGAACCTGGTCGAGACAGAAAGCGTTTCTGACCTGCTTCGCGCGGAAGGGATCGCTTTTGTAGTCATCAAAGGGGCAGCGCGATCGTTCGAGGTTTTTGGTGGTCTGGACGCGCGCGCATCCAACGATATCGATGTATTGGTCCGTCGCAGCGATTATGCCCGTGCGGGCGAAGTGTTATGCGCCAATGGATATATTCGCGGCGTTCCGATTGATGACCGCTGGTGGCATGACCACCTTGGCGAGTCGCCGTTTTTGCCCACGCACTCGCGGGGCATCGTCGACATCCACCACAAAGTTCAGCAACCCGGCGGGCCCGCCCCAGCAGACATCGAAGCTTTTTTCGCAACGGCAAGCGAGCTGAAAGTGGCTGGCAGAACCTACACCGTTCCGCACCCGCATTACGCCCTTTTGTTAGCTTACATCAGCATGAGCAAGGCGCTGAGGAACGCTGAGCCCTGGCTGCCCTATGCAGCAGAGATCGTGTTGGAAAAACATCGAATGACCGCCATGGATCGAACAAAATTCAACACCCTTGCGCGGGGCCAGGGTCTCACCCGGATGATTTGCGAAATCGACAAAGTGCTCGACCAAGTCTTTACAAACGCTCTTGCGCCTTTGCGCAAATCAGCAGAATACCGGCGAGCTGAACAGCTGGCTTTGGCCGCGTTCGACACGCATGCATTGGCAAATCGGCGGTTTCATCGCTCTAGGCTTTTGTGGCAGTGGACGCAGGGCTCTGGCAGCAAGCGTCTCGCGCGATTTGCCGGGATGAGCGTTCAGCGCATGCTTTGCGATCTTCGTCGCCCAAAACGAAGCGCGAGCAGTTCGTAGCCATGACCGGCAGGCAATTGCAACACCAGACTGGCCTGGAGGCAATGGCGCTGTCATGTAGCGCACTTGAATTCGCGCGCGCTCCTGGCTCTGCTCGAACCGTGCGCTTGCACTCTGCGCTTGGCGTGCGTACGTCATTTCCATAAGCTTCTTCGGGCGCGATATGGTTGGAGCCTTCGATCTTTTGTGGTGTCGGGCGCAATACGGGTGCCACAGCGTTTTGCTTTGCGTATGCGGCGCGCAAGTATCCCAGTTTCGCACAACTCCCTGTCAAGTTAACGAATCAGTTGCGCAAGCGGTTAACAACGTTTAGGAGTTATTCGAAGTGAGAGTGGCCAGCGCGCACTGATGTGCGCCATGAGGCTTCCGTTCGGGCTGGGGTTCGCGTACACTATTTGCAGGAGCAGAGATTATGAAGAAAGTTTATCAGGCGCCTTCTTTCGAAGAACTGGGTTCGTTCGAAACCCTCACGCAGGGCGCAAGCTCGGGCACTAACCTCGATGCTACGTTTCCGGACGGCACACCTTTTGGCGATCTTACGTTTTCATAAGCTGGTCTCAAACCAAAAGAACGGTCGCTTATGCGGCCGTTTTTTTTTGCTGTTGCCGCTGAAATCTGCTGCGGTGTGCCGCTTTAGCTGAGGCGTGGTTCGCCTCAGAACGAGCCGATCAGCATTGTGGTCAGGCCGTCACAGTGGCAGTCTGGGTGCCTGGCGTGGCAAAGGAGGAGCGGTTGGTGCCGGGTGCTGGGAAAATCGCCCGTCGATCGCGACTGGGGCTGAGGCATGCAGGAGTGTTATCCCGCGCACTTGTGACGGTTGCGGTGTTGCGCATCTTGTTGTGCGTGTTGCCTTACAGGAAGATATCGAAGTTAATCCGGTTGCGGCCCCCGGTTGCAGGCACGCCGCGCAGCCCGCTCCTCGTTGCGTGGGCGGTGAAAAACGCTGCACGACTTGTTCCGGTTGCGAACTGCCTGACGCAAGCGCTTGCGGCTCAGCATATCCTTGCCCGCAGCGGTGTCGTCGCCACGGTCCGGATCGGTGTTGCGCAAGATGCCGGCGGTAAAGTCGAAGCGCATGCATGGGTCCTCCATGATGACATAGTGATTTTGGGGGGGACAAAGGAGACCTTGGGCAGATTTGCCTTTTTGACCGATCTCACCCCGCTCGAACCGTGAGGGTTCTGCCTTTCTTCGTGTTTGGCTCACCGCACGGCGGTGTGAGCGAACAGCAGCAGCAGCGGGCGGACACAGGGAAAAAGGACAGCGAAGCCCCGGCGCTGCGAGTTGGCGGTCGGTATTGTCTGAAAAACCGCGCCGCGCTTGCGCAAACCCTTGGCCTGACTGTCTCTGCTAGCGATGCCGAGATCATTGGGGCGGGATGGCATCGCTGGCGGTGCGATCTGGCCGATCATCTGCGCGGAAGTTTCGCCTTTGTCCTCCATGAACCAGCAACAGATACGCTCTATGCAGCGCGCGATGCGTTAGGGAACGAGCCCTTGTATCTTGCGTTCTCGGGCGCCCGCTGGATCTTCGGCGATAACCCCCGAAATGTGCGGGTCTCGATGCCGGTTGAACCTGGCCTCGACGATCTAGCGATTGCAGACTTCCTGATGGGTGAGGTTGTCGACCGCCATCACACCTATTTTCAAGGAATCGAGCGACTTCCAGCTGGTCACTGGACGAAAATCACGAGTGAGGGCCGCGTGTCGCGGCAATACTGGTCCGTAAGCGACGCGCCAAAAGTCGAACCTTGCAGCGAGCCAGCGCGCCGCTTTGGCGCCTTGTTCGACCACTCAGTCGGCTATCATAGCGAGCATTGCAACACTCTCGGGGTTTTTGTGAGCGGGGGAATGGATTCCTCCTCAATCCTGGCGACGGTCATGGCGCTGCGCGAACAAGCGGTGCAGGTGCTTGGTCTGACACGGACATATGGTGATTTGCCACAGTGGAGCGACGGGCGCTATGTCGCGCTGTTGAAAGAGCGATTTGCGTTTGAACACCAGGAAATTGGCAGCGGCTCGGTAAACCCGCTCGATCAGGCGGATCGGGTTATTGCGGCCCACGATGGTCCGGTCCTCGCTTATGGTTTTGCCGCCACCATCCCGCTTTACGAAGCGGCGCGCACCACCGGTGTTCGCGTCGTTCTGGATGGCCATGGCGGCGATGAGGTTGTGTCGTTTGGCATGGGGCTCTTCAACGAATTGGCGCGCGATGGCCAATGGCTTGGGTTCTGGCGAGCGACGCGCGCGGTTGAAACGCTGTATGGCGCAAGCCGCTTGCGCTGGCTCATGCGGTATATGATTCATGTGCCGATCTGGAAGCAGGTCCGCGATATACGGCGAGGATTGAGCCGAACCTCCAGCCAGGGCCACACGCCCTCGATCCTTTCGCCTGAGCTGGAGGCGCTGGTCGGCAAGAACCGCTATCAGAGAGCTGATCCGATGAAGCGGATCGACCACACCGAGAGGGATTTGCACGAATTTGCGCTCGGCAGCCCCATGCAGCAATATGCGCAGGAACTGCTTGTCCTTGTGGGACGGGCCTATGGCGTGGAATGCCGGATGCCCTTCCTCGACCGCGACCTCGCCGAGTTTTCCTTGTCGCTCGAAGCCAAAACGAAGTTGCACGATGGCCTCACCCGGGTGGTGCTCCGCGAAGCTATGGCAGAAAGACTGCCCCGGCTGTTGCTGGAACGGCCGGACAAGTTCGATTTTTCGGACGTTTTTGCCAAGGGTTTGCTCCAGGATCGCGAGCGATTGATGGATTTGACCGACCCGTCGATCGCTGCGCTTTCAGCCTATGTGAATCCCGCTCGCCTTGCACAGCTGCGCCGCGAAGTGCATGCCGGTGCGGATGCGATCGATACGCACACTGCGCGCACTCTTTTCAGGGTCGCGCAGCTGTCAATCTGGCTGCAATCACTGAGATGAATCTGGCGAGGGTTTTGAGCGCACACCATGACTAGTCTCGACGCTACCTACTATTACGATGCGTTCGGAATGACCATTGCGAGCCAGGTGCCGCTCAGCGAATTGCGGCGAGCCAGGCGTGAGCGGACGCCCGATATCAGCATAGTAAGAGGTGTGGTGGAGCATGCGCGCGCTCGACTGGGCGCCCATGCGTTCATGGATTTCGCTAACCGCGGCTCCATCGTCATGTTCTGGCCCACTGTGGGCTGTTTCAGGATCATCGGGGACCACACTGTGATCGTGGATCCCCATCCTGATGTTGAGGAGAGATTTCTCGCCTTTCCGCTGCTGGGTCCGGTCTTCGCCTGGATGCTCAGCGGCAAGGGTCTGTTTTTGTTGCATGCCAGTGCGATCGATATTGCCGGTCGCTCGGTCGTTTTCATGGGCGACAAACTGGCGGGAAAATCGACCACCGCCGCGGCATTTCTTCGCGCAGGCTACCCTTTGATCACTGACGACCTTGTCGCGATCAGTTTCGCTGATCGCCTCGCTCCGACAATCATGCCGGCATTTGCCCAGGTCAAGCTGGCAGAAGATGCCGCCTCCGCGGTTCCGATTGCAGGTGCCACCGCTCAGCCGCTGATCCACAAGGATTTCCCCAAGCGGCAGCACACGCTCACCAGCATGGCCTCGCGCCCTGTAGCCGCTGATTGGTTTTTTGTTCTCAGACGAGGCGGGGAGCGTGTTTCGCTGTCTCATGCCGGACTGCCAGAAGCGATTCAGGCGCTCAATCGCTTTAGCTACATGACGCGTTTCTCGAATGCGGACTGGACCCATGCCGAGGACACTGCGCATTTCCAGAATTGTGTCAGGCTCGCAAACGTCGCCCGGGTCGGCGAACTGAATGTGCCAGCAGGCTTGGAACGGCTTCCGGAGACCGTGTCGTTCGTGGTGGATTTGCTGCGCAGGAAATCGCTTTGATTGCGCGCACCCGAGCTTTTGTCGGCTTCATCTGGACGATCACACGCGGCCGCATCCTTGTGGGGATCGTGCTCAATATCCTTGCCAGCCTGACCGAGGGCATATCGCTCTTCTTGCTTATTCCGCTGCTGACACTGGTCGGGCAGGACCAGTCAGGCGGCGCTTTTGGGATACCGGTAATTGGTTCCACGCTCGAGCGGTACAATCCCGGCCTTGAGCTGCTTCTTGTCGGTTTCGTCGTTCTGATCGCCTTGCAGGCCGTGTTCGTGCGTGCGAAGACGCTGTATCTCACGCGCATCATGCACGAGGCGCTCGACGGCATTCGCCAGGTTTTCTTCGACCGTATCGGAGCGGCGCGATGGGAGATCATCCAGCAAAAGCGCGTTGCGGACCTCAATACGATACTGACCACAGAAGCCAGTCGGATACAGCTGACGGCTCTTAGCCTCACGGGGCTTATCCAGTCGGTCATCATGCTGACGACCTACTTTGTGATCGCCCTGCTGGTGTCATGGCAGATGGCGATTTTTGCTGCGGTGATTGGCGCTGGAATTCTGGCTGCGCTTTACCCGATCAGGAAGCGCTCGACGGTGTTTGGTCGCCAGCTCTCGCCGTTTTATGAGAACCAGAACCGCAGTCTGCTTGAATTTCTCACCGGGATCCGGGTGGTCAAATCCTTTGTCGCCGAACCAGTCTTCAGCCGGCGCTATGCACGTGAGATGGCGCTCCTGCGAGAGCACTCCTTGCGCTACGCCGCGCTCACCTCGGCGGGCACACTGGCCTTCCAGCTCGCAAGCGCGATTGCCGCTGCGCTGTTCATCTGGGTGGCGGTCAAAGTGGCGTCGCTCGAGATTGCCCAGCTGATCGTCCTGCTGCTGATCTTTCTGCGACTGGCGCCGCGCTTTGGCGCCATTCAGGAATCCTTGCAGCAATTTCTCAGCAATCTGCCGGCGTTCGAAAAAGTCCAGGCCACATCCGATTTTCTCGCGCAATCAGCTGAGCAGAACGCCTGGACCGATCGCCAGACTGTGCCCCGGTTTCGCGATGGGATTCGCTTGGTGGACGTCTCGCTCACTTATCCCGAAGCCGCTCGGCCAGCGCTTGCGGGGATCAGTCTTACTATCCGTGCTGGGCAGGTGACAGCGCTGATTGGCCCTTCTGGCAGTGGGAAGAGCACGATCGCCGACCTGGTCATGGGCTTGCTCAGACCGACTGCGGGCGAGGTCTATATCGACGACGACAAGCTTACTGACGACAATCGCCGCGCCTGGAGGGGATCGGTGGCCTTTGTTCCACAAGAGCCATTCCTGCTGCACGATACCATCAGGGCCAATTTGCAGATCGCCCGGCCCGACGCAGATGAGGTGAGCCTCTGGGCAGCGTTAAAGCAGGCGCGGGCTGATGAATTTGTCGCTCGGCTTTCGCAGGGTCTGGACACAATTGTGGGTGAACGTGGCACCCGTCTTTCTGGTGGAGAAAGGCAACGCATTGCTTTGGCGCGGGCTTTGCTGTGCGAACCTGAACTGCTCATTCTGGATGAGGCGACAAGCGCTCTCGATTGGGAGAACCAGCAGATGATTGCGGCAGACATCGAAAACATACGCGGCAGGATCACGATCGTAACGATTGCGCATCGGCCCTCGATGATCCGGTTTGCCGACTGGGTGATAGCGATTGAAGATGGTCGCTGCGTTGAGGAGGGGGCATTCGACGATCTGGCACAGGCCCCTGACAGCAGGCTTGCGATGATGCTGAAAGGGGAGGGCGCCCAAGCGCACTGAACGCGCGCAATGCAAGAAACCGGGTTCAGGCAGACTGGAGGCATTTACGCGCCGTTTTCGGGCCAAGGACCGGTGCGAGAGCGGTTGCGCGGCCTGCAATCAAGACTTCGATGTCCGGCTGCAGCTCATCGCTCCCCACACACAACAGCGCCTCGTATTCGAGAAACAACGCGGGCGTTACCACAGGTGTCAGCCGCCTATGTGCAACCTCGCGCAAAACTGCATTGCTGCCCCGGTCGCGCTCCCCAACGCAGTCACGATGACGTCAGTATCGAGAACCGCTCTTGGCATATGTTCTGAGAAATCGCTCTCTAAGCGATATTTCATTTGAGCACCCATAAGCCGTTTCACCTCAACGCCGACCTGCTGCGCAGCGTCGAGGAGATGCTCGTCATCCAGATGAGCATAACAGGCGGTCGATTGGCGGTTGGCATGGCCGAGCAATCGCCCGATCAGGGGCAAGGTTTCCTCGCTCATTGCGGCGTGGCTGGCGAAAGTGTGACGCAGGTCATCGATATGCGGCTTTTCCAAGGCAGCCTCTCTTGCTCACGTTGTCAATTGCTGATTCCAGCCAACTTGACTCACGTGTCTGGTTTCGGGCGACTTGTCGTAGCGGCAAAATGGCCGAAACGGGGGTGAAAGTGGACACAAACCAAACGCACGAGAAGCTTGACAAGGCGAGGGGTTGAAACGGGCTGATTGGTTCGTGGTAGCGGCGCAGTTTCTCTCGCGCCTATCCAGTCAGGATCGGTCCTAACCATGCGTTAAAATCCGGGCTCGTATATAGGTAAGCGCCCAGAGCATTTGCGGAAAGCAAAGGCAGAGCTGTGTATTTGTAGACCGGGTGCAGAGTCCCTCGCGACAGAAAGTCGTAGGCCATTCCGGTGCCGACGATGATCCACGTTCCACCGAACCAGAAAGGCAGGGCAAGGATGAAATCGGATACGCCCCAAACATCCGGCCGAAACAGCGCGATGATCCTCGCATGCGCCCCGCCGAGGATTGCGGCGGTGGCCAGCAGTATCAGCCGCTTGTGAGCGGGCGGGTCTGTTCGCTTGATCCACGCAAGGAACACGAACACCATGAAGGCCGCACAAAAGGTGCTGCTTGTCGCGAGAAACCGAGTGGTGCCACCAGAGGGGAAATCACGCAGGAACCCATCAAACTCGGCGGTCATTCCGGACCACACCATCACCGAAGCAAGCGGCAACATTGCGAGGCCGAAAGTGCGGTGCCAGTTCATGCGCTTTGTCGCCGCAAACCACGCTTGGACCGCTAGCAAGGCCAACCATGCCGAGAATGACCAGACGTGGATCACCAGTGTCCACGTTGCCGGTTCGCGCACCTCGTCGAAAAATCGCCCAGTTACCGGCTGACTGAAACCGATCAGAACGACAGCCAAAGCATAAAGCCAGATGCCGGCCCACAGGCGGCCATCATAGGGGTGCCGCTTCGCAAATGTTTGATCCATACTCTTGAAGTGACCTCGCGCCAGGCAGGTTGTCAATCACCGCTAACGTCAAAAGAGCGTCAATTCTACGATGCTGCGGCCGTTGGCTGAAACGCAACAGTTCAAGGATTCGACTGGAGTTCCGTTTCTGAGTCGATTGCTGAACGGCAGCAATTTTCTCGAAGGCTGGCAAAGCCGACATACCGCTTTCGGGATCACGAATCGGCTCCGCTGATGACCGAGAGTGGGGTGGGGAAGAGGCGGTCCGCTTTAGTCTCTTTCTGCGAACGAGCCGACGTTGAAATGTAACTGGCGAACGCCCATTGTGGCTGAGGCACCATACACACAAGCGATCGGACAAAGGAGACAAGCGTGACCGAGACTAATCCAAAACCCATCGTGACGAGCCTAGTCTCAGATGACCACGAAGCGCCCGATCCTAAGCAAGTGCAAAGCTGGGTTGCAGCATATTTTTCCGGAACCCAGTCCATGAACGCGGATCAGTGGTATTCGGCATTCGCAACTGATGCCATTGTCGATGATCCCGTCGGCACGCCCATCAAACGAACACCTGATCAAATCAGAGCGATGGGGACGGGTTTTCTCGAACCTTTCGACAAGATCGGCCTGTATGAGAGCTTTGTTCATGTCGTTGGCAACGAAGCTGTCGCCAGATGGCAGGGACGTGGCGTAACCAAAGACGGCCAAGAGGTGAAGTTCGACGGTATCAATCTCTTCACGTTCAACAACGATGGCAAAATCACCGAGCTGCGCGGATTCTTCTCTCCACCAGGTTCTTGACGTCTACTCTTGGACGAAACCGAAGGGCCTCCGAATGACCGACAGTAGGGTCGGTAGCTGAAATTCCGGTTTTGTCAGAAAAGCCCAGATAGCTGCCTGTCCGATTTCAGGTAAGCGCCGCGCAGCCGGGAATGACTGAAATTTGGTCAAGGGCAGCCGCACATCAGTGGCGAACGGAACGGCGGCTTTGCAGCAATCGGCGCCTGAAACTTGCCGTTCAGCTATCGACCCAATTTCCGCCGCTCGATTTCATCGCCGTCCACATCGATAGCGGACGTAATTCAGCATAGCTCTGATCGAATGATTCGGGTAGCAGACGGTATGCGTGTTTTACTGACAGGGTCGTCAGGCTGGTTAGGCAGGTTTCTCGCACCGACGTTGCAAGGCGCAGGGCATCAGCCAATCGGTCTCGATGTTGCGCCAGGTGAACACACACAGGTCGTCGGATCGATTGCCGACTCTGAATTGATCCAGCGGACCTTTTCGGAATTTGAAGTCGAGGCCGTGATCCACGCCGGGGCACTCCACAAACCCGATATTGTGCGGCAGCCTGCGCAGGCGTTTATCGACGTAAATGTGACCGGGACATTGAACCTCCTGACGTCGGCGATCGAGTCCGGTATCGACAGGTTCGTCTTCACCTCGACCACTTCGCTGATGATTTCGCAGGCGATCCGTGCCGAACAAGGGGCGGCTGCGATCTGGCTCGATGAAAGAAGCGGTCCTCTCGAGCCCCGCAACATATATGGCGTGACAAAGCTGGCCGCTGAAGGACTGTGCCGGGATGCATTCCTCAATCATGGCCTGCCTTGTATCCTCTTGCGCACCTCGCGCTTTTTTCCGGAGGACGACGATACGCACAGCGTACCAAACGGCGAAAACCTGAAGGCTAACGAGCTACTGTATCGACGAGCAACGGTCGAAGACATGGCGACTGCCCATATTCTCGCACTCGAACGCGCGCCGCAGATTGGCTTCGACATTTTCATCATCTCGGCACCGACGCCGTTCACGCGGGATGATGTGGTCGATCTGAAGCGCGATGCCGCTTCGGTGGTTGAGAGATGCTTCCCGGGCGCTTCTGCCCTTTATGCAGCACGAGGTTGGAGTTTGCCCAAAACGATAGGGCGAATCTACGACCCGTCTCGCGCCGAGCATATTCTCGGTTTTCGTGCAGGCACCGACTTTGTTGCTGTGCTTGAAGCCTTAAAGCATGGCCATGAACTTCCATTTACGCACGACCCCACCTATTTGCCACCACATGTCGATCTCAGCTTTGTGACGGCTGGATAACCCGAATATCCCTCAATAGCTGACCTTCGCCTTTCCACCCCAACAACAGTCGTGAGCGCCGGATGTGCGCGATCACGATAGCGGAATGGCTGCTTCTGGCGGAACCAGACATCTAATTTGAAGGCTGTGAACAGCCAGGACTGGGTCGTGTGCAGACTACATGCCGAACGGCATGACGCCTTCAATCCCGGTCACCATAGGCCCTACCCGTAAGTCTTCCGACGGCCCGCAGCAGGCGCGCTTCGGCCAGCATCACATCGCTGCGGCTGCGAGCCACATCCAGTTCGGCCGCGCGCAGGCTTTGCTCTGCGATCAGCAAATCGAGCGTGTTGCGAATCCCGAGTTCGTATTCGGCACGAACGCCGCTGAGGGCAATCTCGGCAGATCGTAGCGCTTGCTGACCCGCCTCAAGTCGCTGCTGCGCCCCGCGAAGCGATGCCCAGGCCCCGTCGGTCGCCCGGATCGCTTCACGGCGTGCCACGTCGACCGCATACTCCTCGGCCCGCGCATTGGCCTGTGCCTCACGGATCCGCGAAGGGACGAAGCCGCCGGTCACAAGAGGCATTCGAAAAGCGACGCCCACCGTCCCGAAGCGCTCTGACTCTGACGCAATCCCTCCCCCGCCAAGACCCGATGCTTGCCCGCCCGTTGCCTGCAGATCGAGGTTCGGTGCCCGCTCCGCACGCGCCGCGCCGATCCTTGCCCGTGCCGCAGCAGAAAGCGCGACCCGTTCAAGCAATCGGGGGTTATCGGCCTCAGCGATGGTGCGCGCGGACGCGAGGTCTGGCGGCAACGCGCGGGGGGAGGCTGCGCCAGGCTCCAGAACTGCCGCCTCTCGCCCCACCACCGCAAGGTAATCCGCGCGGGCCCGCCCCAAAGCTGCCTGTGCATCCGCCAGACTGCCGACAATGCCGGAGCGCTGGGCTTCAAGCTGGGCGACATCGGTCAGTGTAGCCTGCCCGCTGTCGAAACGGACCTGCGCCTCCTCGACCTGCCGGTCCAGGCGTTCAATACCGATGCGCGCGATCCTCTCCGCCTTTTGGGCAAACAGGATGTCCGCATAAGCCGAAACCACGGATTCCAGCACCGCAGCTTCACGCTCGCGAAGCCGCTCGCGGCCAGCATCGACTTCAGCTTCGGCGGTGCGGATGGCAGCCGAGACGCGGCCGCCCGTCCATAAAGGCAGCCTGCTGGTGACGGTCAGGTCGCCGCGGTCGCCTGTGCCGGTTCGCAATCCTGCGTCCAGATCGACGGTCGGTCGTCCGGCGGCACGGGCCTGTTCGGGGGTTTCGGCCAGAGCGTCCTGTCTTGCGCCTGCTTCTGCCAGTTCAGGATTGCTCGCATAGGCATCGGCAATCGCTTCGACGAGGGTCTGGCCCTTTGCGGGAGCCGCGATTGCGAAGATCAGCAAGCATGGTGCGACATGCCTAATCATGGCGCAGAGCTTCGGCCGGAGTGATCCTGCTGGCACGCAGCGAATGAGCCAGAACTGTCACAACCGCGATCGCGATGGCGAGAACACTGGCGGCAAGGAAATAGATCGGCGAAAGCGCAATCTTCTCAGAGAAACCCGACAGCCATTCGCGCATCGCAAGCCATGCCAGTGGCCAGGCGATGAGATTCGCAATCAGGACCGGACGAAGGAATTGTCCGATCAGCAAGCGGACAATCGTAGCTGAGCTTGCGCCAAGCGATTTGCGAATGCCGATCTCTCGCACCCGGCGCGCCGTGTTGAACGCCGCCAGCCCGTAAATGCCAAGCGCGCCGACGATGACCGCAAGCACGGTTCCGAAAGCGAACAGGCGCGAGCGCTGGACGTCGCTTTCGAGATAGCGGGCGTAGAGCAAGGCATTGACGGCGTTCCCCTCGAACGGGACGCTCGCGGCGCGCTGTTGCCAGACAGCCTCGATGCTTTCCACCAATGGCTGCGGATCGCCCGAATGGCGTATGGTCAGCCAAGGGGTGAAGTCGCCGTCTTTCATAAGGGTATACGCAAATGGCTGAATTTTTTCGGTCGGATCGTTGAAGTTGATGTTTTCAACCACGCCAACAACCGTGAAGATATCGGAAGTCCTGAACTCGGCACCCACGGCATCCTCGGGATTGTCGTAGCCGAGAGCTTCTGCTGCAGCACGATTGATGAGGACGTTCACATTACGGGCCCGAAGACGGGTGGGCTTTCCAGACTGTTGAGTGAGCTCTTCACGGGTGGGGGTCATGTCGGCAGGGAACCGAACAGGATCAAACGCCCGGCCAGCAACTATGCGAACTCCATAGATACCAGCAAAGTTGGGACCCACGATACCTTCGAGCAAATCGATCTCGACCGGAACATCGCCACCCGATGACTTGCTGATGCCGAACGACCCGCCGGTGGGTACAACGCCCGAGATGGCGGTGCCCGTCACACCCGGTATCGCTGCGATCTCCCGGCGGATCGCACTGCGCTGGGCGATGTCGAGATTGGGGTCGGCAAAGGACGAGACCATGATCAACCCTTCGCGCTTATATCCAAGATCGACCGATTGCAGATGCCGCGCCTGCGCAAACAGTACGGCGGTGCAGATCATCAGCGCAATCGCGACCGCGAACTGGGTCACTACCAGCGCGGCGCGCAGAACGGCCCCGCGCCGTCCGGTGCCGGGCGAACGGTTCGAACTCAGCACCGCAGAGGGCTGGAAACGGGAGAGCACGAAGGCCGGGTACGCGCCCGCGGCGACGCCCGTTACGAGGATCACCGCGCCAAGCGGCACGAGAATGCCCTGTGTGCCGAGGTATTCGATCTTGAGCGATAGCCCGCCCGCCGCGTTGACGAAGGGCAGCGCCAACTCCGCAAGCGCCAGTCCGGCGATACCGGCCAGCACTGCCGCCGCCAGCGATTCTCCCAGAAACCGTCCGATCAGGCGGGCGCGCGACGCTCCGACGACCTTGCGGAGCGCAACCTCACGCGCCCTCAGATCGGCGCGCGCGGTCGCCAAATTGACGTAGTTGATGATGGCAAGACCGAGGGCAATCAGCCCGAGAACCCCGAGAGTTGCGATCACCAAACGATCACGCGGGTCCCTTAAATGCAGGGACGAAAGCGGCACGATGGCCTCGGTAACTTTTAAGAAGTTGTCCGGACCCTGGAAATTGGGGTCAGGGTGACGTGCATTGAAGCTTTTCAGGTTGCGCTGCATGGCTGCAGCGGACTCCGCATCGGGAAACCTCAAGAAGGTCGTGACACCACTCGACCCCTCGAAAAACGTCTCCTGATCCGGCATAAGCCGCGCCATAACCTGCGGACGATAAGTCATCGCCACCGGCATGTCTTCGATCACGGCAGCGACCCTGAGAACGCGCTCCTCGGTGCCGAGAACCAGCGTAATCGTCTGCCCAAGCGGGTCGCCCGGACGCAGGTGCTTTGCCGCTGCGCTCTTGGTCAGGACAGCGCCATCGGGCCGCGCCAGAGCGACCCTGATGTCTCCGGCAAGCGTGGGGATGGGAAGGAGATCGAGATACGCCGTGTCGACAAGGCCGACCTTCTCCGTCGCGGCCTGCCCGCGCGACTTCACCGTTACGTCCGCCGCGACGAGCCTGGCGCCCTGCGTGCCGGGATAATCAGCTTGCAGCAGTTCGATCATGTCGCTGCGAGACGCAATTACGACGGGCTCCGCATCGCCGAACTGCAGCTTGCGGTCGACCACCCATACCTTGTCCGCGCCGGGGAGCCCTTTGTCGAAGCTGGTTTCGAACCGCACAAACAGGAACAGGATCAGGAACACCGCGATTCCAAGTGCCAGTCCGCCCAGATTGATGAGTGCAAACTGCGGATGTCGGCTGAAGGAGCGATAGAGCGTTTGCGCTACGTTCATGAGTGATCTCCGGTGCGGGAAGCATGATCAGTCATGGCGCAGTGCCCATGCTGGCGTGGCCCGTGCTGCCCGCAGCGATTGGCCGAGAACCGTCAGCCCCGCGATCAATGCCGCCAGCAATCCCGCCCCGAGAAAGTAGAACGGCGACAGCGCGATCCGGTCGTCGAACCCGGCGAGCCAGCGGCTCATAGCAGCCCACGCCAGCGGCCAGGCGATGATGTTTGCGAGCAACACCGGCTGCAGGAACTGCCTCACCAGCAGCCGCACGATATCGCCGCGCGTGGCGCCAAGCGCCTTGCGGATGCCGATTTCGCGCACGCGGCGCGCGGTATTGAAGGAGGCCAGGCCCCACAGCCCAACCATCCCGATCAGCACCGCCAGCCCCGCGCCAATCGCGAAAAGGCGCGCGGCGCGTTCGTCCTCGGCATATTGTTCGCGCAGGCTCGCAACCCCGGTCTCAGCTTCGAAGGGAAGCTCACCGGCAACGCTGATCCACGCCTCGCGTGCGGCATCGGTGGTCACCTGCGGGTCACCGGTGAACCGCAAGGTCAGCGGGCCGTAACGCGGGTCCTCGTAATAGGTGTAATAGGTCGGATCGATCGGCTCGCGCGGGGAGAGGAAGCGCATGTCGTTGACCACGCCGACAATCGTCCACGGAGGTGCACCGCGGCCGATCTGCTGGCCGATTGCATCGGCAGGATCTTTATAGCCCAACGCGCGCAGCAACAGCGCGTTGATCACGACATTGCGCGGCTCTTCCCATTCGCGTTCTGTGGCGTCGTCCAGCCCGTATTCATCGCCAAGGAAGCGGCCTGCGAGCAGCTTGGCACCATAGGTTTCGAAAAACCTGGGGCCGATGGCAACGCGTCGCATCGAAATGGGTGCGCTGCCGTCCTTGCTGAACGTATCGACATTGTTCGTGCCGCTGCCGCCGGGAACGCTGTCGCTGACTGACACTGATCGAACCGAAGGGATCGCTGCCAAGCGAGCGACAATGGCGCGGCGCTGGGCCTCGTCGTCCGCCCAGCTCATCGACCGGATCAACAACAGGCCTTCGCGGTCATAACCTAGATCGGCGCTGCGTAGATGCTGGACCTGGGCGAACAGCACGCCTGTCCCGATCATGAAGGCAATCGCGAGCGCAAACTGGGCAGCAACCAGCGCCTTCCGCAGCCGGGTCCCGGCCTGCCCTCCACCGGGCGCCTTGGCCGATGCGAGCACGCTTGCGGCGGGAAAGCGCGAGAGCATGAAGGCGGGATAGGCGCCTGCCACCACGCCGATCACAAGAATCAGCAGCACCAGCGGCAGAATCACCCCCTGCTCGCCAAAATAGTGCAGCGACAGGGTCAGCTCGCCCGCCGCGTTGACGAAAGGCAGCGCCAGTTCCACGAGCGCTAGGCCGAACAGCCCTGCCAGCGCCGCAGTTCCGATCGCTTCGGCCAGAAACTGGCGGATCAATGCGCCGCGATTGGCACCCAGAACCTTGCACATCGCCACTTCGCGGGCGCGCAAGGCCGCGCGCGCGGTCGCGAGGTTCACATAGTTGACGATCGCGATGAGCAGGGTCAGCGCACCGACAATGCCCAGCGTGGTCACCGTCTGCCGGCGACTGTCCGGCTCGCGCCCCTGCGGGGTCAGGTGCATCTCCGCGATCGGCAGAAGGTTGATGCCGACCTGCCTGCTGGCCTGCTCTCCGAATGCGCTTAAGGCGCGCCGATCGACAAAGGCATCCGTCCCGGCCTCGAAGCGCGCGGCTTCCTCGGGGCCCGAGAAGCGCAGGAAGGTCTGGACCGAGGTGCTACCCCAGTTGTCCCACCACGGGCTTTCAATGTCGTCCGGCAGCCGGGTGAGCATGGTGAAATCAAGCTCGCTGCTGGCCGGCAGATCCTCGAACACCCCGGCGATCCTGAAGGGCCGGGTTTCGCCGTTAATGGTAATCGTGATACTCTGACCGACCGCTTCAACCGTGCCGAAGTAGCGCGCGGCGATGCTGCGCGACACCAGCACGTTGACCGGATCAGCCAGCGCCCCGCGCCCCGTCCCGGCCACCATCGGCAGCGCGAACACGTCAAAGAAGCTGTCGTCCACGCGCTTCAGCTGCTCGGCGGTGGCGAGGCCGTTCTCGATGACCGATGCACCGACAGGTTCGATCCGGGTGCCAACGATGCCGGGGAAGTCCTGGCGCAGTTGGTCGAGCAGACCACCCATCGTGTAGTGATGCCGACCGCTGAAGGGCTGGTCGGGTACGCGCGAATCCGTCTGCACCAAATAGACGTCCTCGTAACCCGGCAACCACCTTTCAAAGCTGGTTTCGAACCGCACATAGAGGCCGAGCACGATGATCGTGGCAATGCCGATGGCAAGCCCCCCGATATTGAGCGCTGCGTAAACCCGGTGCCGCGTCAGCGACCGGTAGAGCGAAAGGAGAGCAAAGCCGTTCATTGGGAACGCACGGCCGAAGCGATGATCCGCCCGTCGAGCATATCGATCCGGCGCTTGGCAATATCGGCATGGCTGGGCGAGTGCGTAACCATGACGATGGTGGCCCCGCTTTCGTTGAGCGTTGTGAGAATGTTCATCACCTGCTCGCCGTTGGCGGTGTCGAGGTTGCCGGTCGGTTCGTCGGCAAGGATCAGCTTGGGATCGCCGACGATGGCGCGGGCAATCGCGGCACGTTGCTGCTGTCCGCCAGAAAGCTGATGTGGGAAGTGCCGGGCGCGGTGGGCGATGCCGATCCGGTCCATCGCGGCTGCGACCCTCGCCTTGCGATCGCCGACATCCTTGCGATAGGCGAGGCCCAGCGCGACGTTCTCCTCGATCGTCAGCTCGTCGATCAGATTGAAGCTCTGGAACACAAAGCCGAGCGAGGCCGCGCGGAACCGGGCCAGATCGCTCTCGGGCAATTGTGCCAGATCGCGGTCGCCGAACAGGTATTGCCCGGACGTGGGCCGGTCGATGGTTCCGAGCGTGTTGAGCAGGGTCGATTTGCCGCAGCCCGAAGGCCCCATGATCGCCACGAACTCGCCCTCGGCAATGGCGAGGTCGATCCCAGCAAGTGCGGTCGTCTCGACCTCGTCGGACCGGTAGCGTCGTTCGATCGCCTGCAATTCGATCATGTCATTCTTCCTCTTTGGACCTAGCGGATGTTCAGCAGATCGCCTTCGACCTGCGCAAGATTGGTGGTGATGATGACCTCGCCCGGTTTCAGCCCGGACAGGATTTCGACCTGACGCGGATTGCGCCGGCCGACTTCGATGGGACGGCGGCGCGCCTGGCCGCCATCCGCGTCAAGCACGAAGACGCTGTTGCCGCCCTCGGTAAGCCAGCCCCCCATCGGAACAACCAGTGCGCGGGTGGCGGCCCCCAGCTGGATGCGGACATCAAGTGTCTGGCCGCGATTAAGCCTCGCCTCGACGGAGCCATTGAAAGCCAATTCCACGCGGAAACGGCCGTTGCTGACCGTTGGCAGAACCTTGGCGACAACCAGTTTCGCGCCATCCGCAGTCTGGCCGGTCTGGCCCGCGCGCAAGCGGCCAAGGTAGAATTCATCAACCTCTGCAACGAGCTTCCATTCACTCTCGCTGTCAATCTGTCCGGCCGGATCGCCCGCAGCGAGGGTTTGACCGGGCTGCAGCGTGAAATTGGTCAGTCTTCCGCTGCGCGGTGCGCGGATCGTGAGGGCATCGAGGCTCTCGCGCAGCGCGCCGAGCGTGCTTTGCAGCCGCCCGCGGGTCTGATCGAGCATCGCCCCTTGCGCAGCCGTGAAACGGCTCTCGGAGGTCAGCCCCCGCTTGAGCTCGTCGACCCGGCCGCGCTGGAATTTGACCTCGGCAACGTAGCGCTGGATCCCCGCGTCCGACAGAAACCCGCGTTCGTGCAGCTGGCGCCGGGCATCATATTCCCGCTGGGCCTCGACCAGATCATACTGTGCCTGAGACAGCTGCGCCCTGCGGTCTGCCTTACTGCGAGCAATGCCAAGGTTCTCGCTGGCGACCCCGCCAAGCTGGCTGGCGATCTGCGCTTCTTGGGTCATCACCTGCAGGCGCAATTCCGGATTGGCGAGCTGTGCCAGTGGCTGTCCCTGCATGACCAGTGCACCATCTTCCACCAGCAGGGCTTCCACCTGTCCGCCGCTCATCACTCCCACCAGAGTCGTCACCGCAGGCGCCACCTCGGCACGCACCGGCAAGTAATCCTCGAAGCTGGCGAGCTTTGCTGGGCCCGTAACGATGCTATCGGCCCGAATGTCAGCGGATCCGCTGGCGGGAACGACCGACCACAGGGCTGCCCCCACCAGAAGCACGGCGACCGCAACGATAAAACCGCGCCGCAACCACCATTTGCGCCGCTTTGGAGCGATCGCACGGTCCATCCCGTCCGCCGATGGCGGCGAAGAAAGATTTGCGTCTGAACCAGTTTCGTCCATCATGATTGCACTATCGCTCAACCATGCTGAATTACCTAAACCATTATGAACGCTAAATATTCTTACCCCGCCGCGAATGCCGAACGTTCAGGTTCGGACACACTGTCCGGTTCCGGACAGTCGGATCGCGCGTCAAGTTCCAAAGCACGCTCGATCCTGCTGATCGACGACAACGACGATGTCGCGCGCGCTGTTGAAATCGCCTTCCGCATGGCCGGGCACAGCGTCGCGCGCGCTGACACTGCGCAGGATGCCTATTCGCAGCTGGCCCTCCGCCGGTTCGATGCCATCATCCTCGACCTCAACTTCACGCCGGGAAAAACTGACGGGTCGGAGGGTCTGGCGTGCCTCGACCGCATTCTGGCTGACGATCCGGGTGCGTGCGTGGTGCTGCTGACCGCGCATGGCGGCGTCCGCATTGCCGTCACCGCGATGCAGGCGGGCGCGCGCGATTTTGCCGTTAAGCCTTGGAGCAATACGGATTTGATTTCCAAGGCGGAGGCCGCGATTGCCAGGGCGCCCACCGCAAGCGCCGGTTCATTGCACCCGGCAAGCAAGATTGGCGAGGATCGCACAGTCCATCCTACTCAACCTGCTATTCTTCTCGGCGAATGTGCCGCTATCGCGGCTTTGCGCGATTTAATTCACCGGATCGGACCGACCGACGCCGGCGTCACGATCACCGGCCCATCCGGCAGCGGCAGGAGCCTCGCCGCCCTCGCCCTGCACACATCATCAGCCCATGCGTCACAAGATGCAGTATGGGTCGACCTGCGGGACGATGCGCAGTGGGCACAATTTGCTGAGATACACGGCACACTCATTCTGCGCCACGTGGACCGCCTCGAGGAGATCGCGCAGCAACGTCTGCTCTCCGCGCTGCCGCCGCGTGCGCGCCTGATCGCCATCGTCGATGATCTGGACCTGATCGTCCCGGCGCTACGACGGCAGATCGCCGTGGTCGAACTGAGGGTTCCGCCGCTTGCCGAGCGCGGTGAGGATGTGGTGCTGCTCGCCCGGCATTTCCTGAGACTTGCTGCCGATCGCTATGGCGGCCCGCTGCTGCCGCTGAGCGAAAGCGCGGTGGACGCGATCCGGGCGGCGCGCTGGGACGATGAGGTGCGCGGTCTGGCCTTGGCAGCCGAGCGGGCGGTGCTGCTGGCCGATGGCGAGATGATCGGACCCGAGGCCTTCGCTGCGGTGGCCTTGCCGCCGCCCATCGCCGCGCCCAACGGCAGTCCGGCGGCGTCGGCGAAATTCGACCTCGATCAGACCGAAAAGGCCCTGATCCAAGCTGCGCTGCGCGAATACGGGCATAATATCAGCCATGCGGCACAAGCACTCGGACTCAGCCGGGCAAGTCTCTATCGCCGAATGGAACGCCATGGC
>JBARXS010000181.1:0-6451 GCA_049647465.1 Erythrobacter sp. | reverse complement strand
AAGGTGGCGTTCCTGCCGTTCGGCCTGCTGATTGACCGGTATCGCTGGAGCCTGTTTGACGGCAGCGTTGCGCCAGAGGATTACAACACCGCCTGGACCGACATTCGCGAAGAATATCAGGGCATCGTCCCGCCCGTGGAGCGTCCCGAGGATGCCTTCGATCCGGGCGCGAAGTATCATGTGCCCGGTAATGTCAGTTACACTCGCTATTTCCTTGCGCGACTGTTGCAGTTCCAGTTCTACAAGGCGGCGTGCGATCAGGCGGGCTGGGAAGGGCCGCTGCACCGCTGTTCGTTCTATGGCAACAAGGAAGTCGGCAAGAACCTCAATGCGATGCTGGCGATGGGCGCGTCAAAGCCGTGGCCCGATGCGCTGGAGGCCTTTACGGGCGAACGCCAGATGTCGGGGAAGGCAATGGTCGAATATTTCGCTCCGCTGATGGATTGGCTGGAGGAGCAGAACGAGGGCCAGAAAGCCGGATGGTAATGCGGGCTGTTCTCTGCCTGTCAGCAGCCCTCTCGCTGGGCGCTTGCCAATATGCGCAAACCGCGCTGAATTATGGTCGTGGGCCGTTTGACGAAAGCGCCCGCAATCCAACGCAGTCGGTCTATCTCGGCATGAACGAAGCCAGCTGGGACAGCGGCCGTTTTGATGCCGGAACGCTGCTGGTGACCAACAAACGCGGGAATGATCTGTCGATCGTGGACCTTGCAACAGGCCGCGAAATCCGGCGCGTGCCCACCTGCATCAACCCGCACGAACTCGCCGTGTCGCCCGATGGCCGCCATGTCGCGCTGGGCTGTTATGGCGGCACCACCGTCGATATCCTCTCGGCGACGACGTTCGAGAAAGTTGCCAGCCTCGATCTGGGGGAGAATGCGCGCCCGCACGGGATCGTGTGGCATTCCGGTTCGGCGATCTTTGTCACGGCGGAAGGGCGCAAATCGATCTTCAGGATCACCGGCGCGCTGAGCGATACGCCCGAAATTGCCGAATTCCAGACCGGTCAGGAAGGCAGCCATATGCTCGCGGTCTCGCCCGATGCGCGCACCGTGTGGACGACGGATCTGGGATCGAAAACTGTCACACGGGTCAACCTGGATGACGCCGCCGATGTGCGGACAGTCACTGTGGGGGAGGAACCCGAAGGCATTGCCCTTTCGCCTGACGGGACCGCTTTGTGGGTGTCCGCGCGTGGCTCCAATCAGGCGTTCAAACTTGATCCGGTGACGATGGAGGTGGACAAAACACTGGAAACGGGGCGCTTCCCCTTGCGACTGGCCATTCGGCCGCAAGGCGATGTAGCGGTAACATCAAACCTGGCCGACGGCACTTTGAGCGTCATTAATATTGCGCGTGCCGAAGTGATCCGCACCATCCGCGTCTCCAACCCCAAAGCCGCGCGCGAGCGGTTTCAGGTGACGATCCTGTGGTCGGGTGATGGCACTCGAATCTATGTCGCTGAAACCGGCAATGATAGCGTCGCGGAAGTCGACTATGCGAGCGGCACGGTCCTGCGGCATTTCAAGGTGGGTGACGGCGGGGACGGGTTGGCAATCATCGCAGCTGTGGATGCGCCCTGACGCGGTTCTGATACCGCTCAACTGGCTTTCAGATTGGCCATGAAGTGCGCAGTCGATTGCTCCAGATCGCGGACATTGCGGATCATGGTGGCGGCGGCTTCGTCCAGTTCGGTCGAGAGGGTTTTCGCGGTGGAGGCTGTGCTGGCAAGTGTCTTGCTGCGTTTTGCCATTGCGCCCACATCATCGGCGGCTGCGCGAGCATAGTCTTCGATTGTATCGGCGGATTTGCGCTGGCTTTCGACATCCCAGCGGATGGTTGTGGCCGCTTCGGCCAGTTCGGTGATAGCGGTGTCGATGGCTTCGAAGCTGCGCTCCGCCTCCAACGTCCCGGACCGGACGCCCGACAGGAATTCATCGATCTCTGTCGCGGCCTGGCTGGCCTGCATGGCGAGCGCCTTGACCTCTTGCGCGACAATCGTGAAGCCGCGCCCGGCCGGGCCAGCTGTGGCCGCCTCAATCGCCGCATTCAGCGACAGCAGATTGGTGCGCTCGGCAATGCGGGCGATGGCGCGTGTGGCCTCTCCGATGGTGTCGGAATGGGTTGAGAGCCCGCCCACTGCCTCGCCCCCGCTCTGCGACTTTTGCGTCGCGCGCGAGGTCAGATCGGTCTGCTGGCTGACATTGACGGCGATGTTTGCGATCGCATGGGACAGCTCGGACACGCCTTCGGCGACATTGCGCGCGGCGTTGCTGGCCGCTTCGGCAGAGACCGATACGTCCTTGGCGCTTTGGCCGGTTTCCAGCGCTATGGCATTGAGCGCTTTTGTTGTGCGCTCCAGGACCTCGCCCGTTTTCGCAATCGATAGCGTAACGGTGGTGATTGACGCTTCGAAATCGCGTGCAATCCGCTCTTGCTCTTCCTTTCGCGCGGCAGCCTGATCAGCTTCGGATTTCCCGCGTTCCCGTCGTTCCAGTTCCACCCGGTGCAGTGCATCTTCAAGATCCTCGGCCTGTTCGCGCAGCAGATTGACCTGCTGATCGCTCTTTCGCCGCGCCTGCGCCAACTCGCCGAGCAGGCGTTTGACCGTGGTTATGATGATTGTGCCGACCGCACCAACAACGGCCAGGCCGATAATATGCAACAGGCTGCGCCATACGACACCGTCGGTATAGAACACCCAGTCAGGAGCGAAGATCGCCATTCCTGCCAGTTGCGCGATGCACAGGCTGGTGCCCCATACCAATGCCCGGGCGTCGCACAGGAACGCTATCGTTACGACAGCGACAAGATAGCCCAGCGGTGATTGCGGCGGCATCCCGCTTTCCTGCATCACGAGGTAAATCATGAAGGGTTGCAGTGTCGCCACCAACACGACGTAGGCAGTGTTGATTGTGCCGGCGAACTGGCGCCGGACCGCATGCATGGTGGGAAGGATATTAAGCGCTGCGCTGAGCAGTCCGGCCCATAGCAATGAAGGTTCGCGCCAGAGGCAGATCGCAATGAGCGACAGGCTGACGGTCCAGGCGGTGATGAGGATGCCGATTACGCCGAATGATTGAACTTTTTCGAGGTTGAGCCGGTGGTGGCGCAGCTCGCCCGGCTCCGCCAGAGAGGCCTCCGCTGCATCATACACGATGCCGTTCGGACCCGTTATGAACGGGCTGAAAGTGGGGACGGAAGAGCTTTCCATGCCGGGCACAATGCACCGGACACGATTAGCCCTTTGCCGAACGCGGCCTCAGTAGAATTCCGGTGCTTTGGCGGTCCGGGTCAACGGAATGGAGGTTCGTTAAAGGCGCGCAGTTTGCGTGAATGCAGCCGGTCGCCTTCACCGCGCAGGCGCGCCACCGCTTCAAGCCCGATCTGAAGATGCGCGGCGATGGCTTCTTCGTAGAACTTGTTGGCCTGGCCCGGCAGCTTGATCTCGCCATGCAGCGGCTTGTCCGAGACACAAAGCAGCGTTCCGTATGGCACGCGAAAGCGATACCCCTGCGCTGCAATCGTGGCGCTTTCCATTTCGATCGCAATCGCACGACTTTGCGAGAAGCGTTTTGCGCTACTCGAATAGTGAAGCTCCCAATTGCGATCATCAGTGGTGACGACCGTGCCGGTGCGCATCCGCTGCTTGAGGTTTGCGCCCTGAACGCCAGACACTTCCTCCGCCGCCGCCGCAAGCGCCACCTGAACTTCGGCAATCGGCGGAATTGGGATTTCAGGCGGTAGCACCGAATCGAGCACGTGGTCGTCGCGCAGATACGCATGGGCGAGCACAAAATCGCCAATCTTCTGGGTCGAGCGCAGCCCGCCGCAATGACCGATCATCAGCCATGCATGCGGGCGCAAAACCGCGAGGTGATCGCAGATAGTTTTCGCGTTGGAGGGGCCAATGCCGATATTGACGAGAGTGATCCCGCGCTTATCGCCGCGCTTTAGGTGGTATGTCGGCATCTGAGATCTACGCCAGGCCGACCCATCCAGTTGATTTTGGGCATTCTCGGCAGGATCGGCGATGTTCAAACCCCCGGCACCCGTCAGGCCGAGATATCCGTTCTCGCCAATCTGCTGCGCGCCCCAGTTCACGAATTCATCGACATAACGGTGATAATTCGTAAACAGGATGAAGTCCTGAAAGTCTTCCACTGCCGTGCCAGTATAGTGTGCGAGGCGGGCCAGCGAATAATCGGTGCGCAGCCCATCAAACAGCGACAGGGGCATGTCGATGTCTTCGTCATATTCGATACCATCGGCCAGCTCATCCCCGATCAGTGCAAGGTCAGTCGAGGGGAAGTGGAGCGCGATGTCCTGCGGCGCGATGCCGACCATCGCCGCGCCCGCATCGCCGTCCAGCACATAGGGAAACGGGATCTCCTGCCGTGACCGGCTGACGGTGACATCGACGTCGTATTCCGCCGCGATCAGCTCCAGCTGCTCTGTCAGGTAGGGCGCAAACAGATCGGGCCGGGTGATGGTGGTTGTGTATGTGCCGGTTTCCTCCAGCCTGCCAAAGGCGCGGCTGCGGTCGCTCGGATCACCTCCGGCGGCGGCTTCACCGGAATAATGCAATGTGATCTGCGGATAGGCATAGCTGCCATCCTCACGCTTGCGCTGAGGAGGAGTCGTGCCTTCCCGCCCGAAGGCAATGACGTCAGCACGAAGGGTCTCCACCGCCTTTGCATAGTGGCTTTGGAGTTGTTCGAGTATTGTCGCGATATTGATCATGCGCGCCATTAGCACCGAGTTTGTGACGGTGCAAAGGCGTTCAGCATTGGCAGTTTCACATTTTCGATTGCGCGTACTCGGATCAGGATCTTGTCCACATACGTTTGAGGTTGAATTGCACCGCCTGGAGCCGGGTGTAGCTTTCATGCGACATCGCGTTGCCTTCCACCGCGGCAACCTCGTTCAACTCGTATAACAGCTCGCGTTGAAAGCTGTCTGGCACCTGGCTCTGGATGAAGGTGATGGCGACCAAACGCTCACCCTTCGTCACTTCCTCAACCTCGTGCAGAGTGTGGGAGGGATAAACAATGGCAGAGCCAACTGGCCCTTTGAAGCGCAATTCCTCTGTGCCCAGTACGATGCGCAGCGCGCCGCCTTCATAGCTGTTCGGGTCGTTGAGGAAGAGCGTGCAGGACAGGTCCGACCGGATGGAGACATTGCCGACCCCCATCAAGGCCGCATCGGGGTGCAGGCCATACTTCATGCCGGGCGTGTAGCGGCAGATCAGCGGGGGTGCGAATTGCGTCGGGATCGCGAAGTTGACGAAGTCCTCATTCGCGAACAGTGCCTGCGCCATGATGTCCACCGCGCTTTGTTGCAGATTCTGATCGTGCATCTGGAGGTTCGACTTGGCCTGCGAATGCGGATTGCTGATCTTGCCATCCACAAATGTCGCCTTGCCGGCGATCTCTTTAAGCTGGGCGACTTGCTGTGTGCTGAGCACATTCTTGATGAGGCGGAACATGGGACTTGCTTTAGTCGCGGGCGAGGGTGGCTGCAATCACCTGATGCGACTTTGCCGCCTGTTCAAGCCAGTCCAGCGCAGCGCGAATATCGCTGCCGCGCTCGCTTGCTGCTTTTGCCAGCACGTCTTCGCGCAGTTGCGGGGAATATCCGTGCTCGGGCGCTTTCGAGTAACGCTGCATCATCGGTCCGCTGGCAAGCTGCTGTGCCTGATCGTCTGAAAGCGCAATGCCGAGATGTTGCGCGATCTGTGAGAGTTGGGCCGCGGGTTGTGCCAGAAACGCATCGAAATCGACCCACAGCACATTGTGGTTCGATGCCGCTTCGAGAGCGGCCATCTCGCAGGCCCAGCCAAGCGCTGCGCGCTTTGTCTCATCCAGTTCCCACAGTTTGAGCACCGGCTCGCCAATGCGTGCATTCAGCCGTTGAATGCGGGTGGGGGAGAAGACGGCAAGTTCCTGTCGCGAGGCATCGCCTGCCAGAATGGTCTGCAAATAGCGCTGCGCGGAAAGCTTCAGGAACACCGCCTTGCGGGTGGTTCCCATCAATTCCGGCGCGATGTCGCTGACAAAGCTGGTTGCCTTGATCAGGGCGCGTTGATCGGCGCGGAAAGTGCGCGACAGCCATTGGCGCACCAGCGGCAGGCGCTCTGCCATCCTCCCCGGAGGCCACGGCGAATGGGCTTCACCCTCCAGCATCGCAAACTCGGCAAACTGGCGCAGCAATTGCGGCTCTCTGAGCGCGAGAGTGTCTGCCGCTTCGCCCAGAAGGCGCGCGATCAGCGTGGAGCCGACATGGCCGATATGAAAGATGAACCGCGCATCATCGCGCGCGCCAGCGGTCTGCGGGGCGATGACAGACCAGTCACCCCATTGCATTGCTCTTTGCTGCTGACCGGGTTGAGCCTGCAACAATCGCTGATCAAGAAAGCTCGCATCGCGAAAGTCAGCCTCGCTCAATCGCG
>JBARXS010000180.1:0-5893 GCA_049647465.1 Erythrobacter sp. | reverse complement strand
GCTTGCGGCTGAGCTTTGTCGGGGTCTCGACCTTGATCTCGACCACCAGATCACCGCGCCCGCGCCCTTGCAGAACCGGCATACCCGCGCCGCGCACGCGCAATTGCTTGCCGGACTGGATGCCGGTCGGAATGTTGATCGTGTTGGTAGAACCATCGAGATCGGGGATATCTACCGTGCCGCCAAGCGCCGCCGTCGTGAAGCTGACCGGAACGCGGGTGGCCAGCGTCGTACCTTCGCGCTCAAACAGAGCGTGCGGTTTTACATGGATGAAGATGTAAAGGTCGCCCGGAGGCGCTCCGCGTGCGCCCGCCTCACCCTTGCCAGACAAGCGGATGCGGGTGCCGGTGTCGACGCCGGGCGGAATTTCAACAGATAGCGATTGCGGGCGGTCGATCCGGCCATCGCCCCGGCATGCTTTGCACGGGTCTTCGATAACTGCACCGCGCCCGCTGCATGTGGGGCACGGGCGCTCGACAACGAACAGGCCTTGCTTGGCGCGCACAGCGCCCTGACCGCCGCACATGGTGCACGTGCGCTCTCCAGTGCCGGGCGTTGCACCTGATCCGTCGCATGTCTCACAGGACTGGCTGACTTCGATTTCGACTTCGGTGGACTTGCCGTGGAAGGCCTCATCCAGGGAAACCTGCATATCATAGCGCAAATCCGCGCCGCGGCGTTGTTGATGACGACCGCCAGCCCTTCCGCCGCCGCCAAAGGCACTGCCGAAAATGGTCTCGAAAATGTCGCCGATATCGCTAAAGTCGCCCTGATGGCCTCCGCTAAAGCCGCCGCCACCGCCGCCATTCATGCCCTGGGTGAAGGCTTCGTGGCCGAACCGGTCATAGGCCGCGCGCTTTTGCGGGTCTTTCAGGGTTTCATAGGCTTCGTTGCAGGCCTTGAATTTGGACTCGGCCTCGGCATCGCCAGGGTTGCGGTCCGGGTGAAACTTCATCGCCAGCTTACGATAGGCGCTCTTCAGCACGGCACCATCGGCATCGCGCGACACACCGAGCGTTTCGTAATAGGTTTGACTGCTTGCCATAGGTCTATGCCTCAAAGAGCCTCACCACCGGAGCCCATGGGCACCGGCGGTGATAGCGTCTTTCATCAGGACTTTAGCCCTTTTTGTCTTCGTCGACTTCGGAGAATTCCGCGTCGACCACGTCCTCGTCTGCGGGCGCATCGTCTGCCGCAGCTTCACCATCGGCGGGCGCTGCGGCCTGCTCCTGTTCGTAGATCTGCTGGCCCATCTTCATGGCCGCTTCGGTCAGAGCCTGAGCCTTGGCGTTGATCGCCTCGGCATCGTCGCCTTCCAGAGCGGTCTTGGTCTCGTCGATCGCGGCCTGCACTGCAGACTTCGTATCGGCGTCAACCTTGTCGCCATGCTCTTCAAGCTGCTTTTCGGTCGCGTGGACAAGGCTGTCTGCCTGATTGCGGGCTTCGGCGCTTTCGCGGCGCTTCTTGTCCTCTTCAGCAAACTTTTCGGCATCCTGCACCATCTGGTCGATGTCAGCCTCGTTCAAACCGCCAGACGCCTGAATCTTGATCGTCTGTTCCTTGCCGGTGCCCTTATCCTTGGCCGCGACAGAAACGATGCCGTTGGCGTCGATGTCAAAGGTGACTTCGATCTGCGGAACACCGCGCGGTGCGGGCGGAATACCGACAAGGTCGAAATTGCCCAGCAGCTTGTTATCAGCTGCCATCTCACGCTCGCCCTGGAAGACCTTGATCGTCACCGCATTTTGGTTGTCTTCAGCGGTTGAGTAGGTCTGGGTCTTCTTGGTCGGGATCGTCGTGTTGCGATCAATCATGCGGGTGAAGACACCGCCCAGTGTTTCGATACCGAGCGAGAGCGGGGTCACGTCGAGCAGCAGCACGTCCTTGACGTCGCCCTGCAGAACACCGGCCTGAATGGCAGCGCCCATGGCGACCACTTCATCGGGGTTCACGCCGGTGTGCGGCTTGGCCTCGAAGAACTTCTCCACGACTTCGCGCACTTTGGGCATGCGGGTCATACCGCCGACAAGGATCACCTCGTCGATCTCGTCCTTGGTTACGCCAGCATCGGCCAACGCCTTCTTGCAAGGATCAAGCGTGCGGTTGATGAGATTGCCGACCATCTTTTCCAGATCGGAACGGCTGATTGTCTCCACCAGGTGCAACGGAGTGGACGATCCACCTTCCATGCGCGCGGTGATGAAGGGCAGGTTCACTTCGGTCGTGGCTGAGCTGGAAAGCTCAATCTTGGCCTTTTCCGCGGCTTCCTTCAGGCGCTGGAGAGCGAGCTTGTCGTTCTTCAGGTCCATGTTTTCTTTTTTCTGGAACTGCTCGGCCAGCCACTCAACGATGGCATTGTCAAAGTCCTCACCGCCAAGGAATGTGTCGCCATTGGTCGATTTCACTTCAAACACGCCATCACCGATCTCGAGGATCGAGACGTCGAATGTACCGCCGCCAAGGTCATAGACGGCGATGGTTTTGCCGTCGTCCTTGTCCATGCCATAGGCAAGCGCCGCCGCAGTCGGCTCGTTGATGATGCGCAGCACTTCAAGGCCTGCGATCTGGCCAGCATCCTTGGTCGCCTGACGCTGGGCATCGTTGAAATATGCGGGGACAGTGATGACGGCCTGCGTCACCGTTTCGCCAAGGAAGCCCTCAGCGGTCTCTTTCATCTTTTGCAGGATGAAGGCGCTGATCTGTGACGGGGAATATTCCTCACCGCCCGCTTCGACCCATGCGTCACCGTTCTTGCCTTTGACGATGTCATAGGGGACGATTTCCATGTCTTTCTTTGTCAGCGGATCATCAAAGCGGCGGCCGATAAGGCGCTTGATCGCGAACAGGGTATTGTCGGGATTGGTCACAGCCTGCCGCTTGGCCGGCTGACCGATCAGACGCTCCGCGTCCTTTGTGAACGCGACGATCGAAGGCGTGGTGCGTGCGCCTTCGGAGTTCTCGATGACTTTGGGTTTGCCCCCATCCATCACGGCAACACAGCTGTTGGTGGTGCCAAGGTCGATACCGATTACTTTACCCATTATTTCCCCATCCATTTGGAGTTCGTTGGACACTCGCCTGTGCGTTTCCCCTTCGATCACACAATCAGGCGTGGCCTGACAGATGTGCAGCCCTTTGGGCAAAACGGCTCGGTGGCTCGAATATGACGCGGATATAGGTGCGGTTTCGCTTGGCACAAGAAGTCGGCTGCCCTAGTTTTTATTCATCCCCAGCCGGGACAATTTTTCAAACTCAATCAGACTTGGGGATCAAATTATGACAATCGGGCATCGCGACATGATGGGCGCGGCGTTTCGCAGCACTGGTTTCAGGCCTGCAAAAGCCTTCGCAATGGCGGCGGCACTTGGTCTTGGCAGCGTGTTGGTTTCGGGATGCTCGGGCGAGGCTGAGGCACCGGCTGAAGTGGAAGGCGTGGTGAATGGCCTTGAAGTGACCAATGCGCGCCTTGTCCTGCCACCGGTATCGGGCAATCCTGCCGCGATCTATTTCGATGTCGCGTATAACGGCAAAGGCGGCGTCTCCATCGACGGGGCGGAGGTGGAAGGCGCATCGAGCGCGGAAGTTCATGATATGATGGAGTACAATTTCAAGATGACGATGGGGCCTGCGGGACCGATTGGACTGCGCAGCGGTGATGCCAAGTCGTTCGAGCCGGGCGGCCTGCACATCATGGTGTTCGACCTTGGTAAGGATGTGGTCGCGGGTGGATCGACCGAAGTCACGCTGAAGATCATGGGCGGCGACCGGCACAAATTCACCGCCGATGTCCGCGCAGCCGGGGAAGAGCGCTGAATGAAAGACCGAGATCGCTCGTTCGCTTACCGCGTCAGCCATTCTATTTAGTGTCGAGCAAAGGGCCGCTATTGGCCAAGGGCCGCGTGAAATGAGAGACAGTCTCGTCGATAAAACCTACGTAGTCAGAAACAAAGGGGTCTACTTCTTCGTCTATTCCGTGCCGCAAATGATTGCTGCAAATATTGGCATGACCCTGCCCAGAGGCGGGGCCGCACGGGTCTATCATCAGTCAATCATCTATTCCGATGGTGACGGAAGGGTCGAGACCATCACGTCCGGGCCAGCGGAAGGGCGAAGTTGGTACAAGCAAATCGGCCTTACCCCTATTTGTGTGCAGATCGCCCATTTGTCGCACCCCGACCAGTCAAAAGTCTTACCGAGTTTTGACACAACTGCTTGGCGTTCCGCCCGAATTCAGCAGTTTTTCTACAAATCGAATTGGAACTCGGGAGATTTCGAACGCGCTAGGATCTTGGCGGACCTGCATCGTCCACGAATAGCAGGGGTGGGATACAATTTGGGCGGTCGCAACTCAAACTCCATAATCGCCTTTTTGTGGAGGCGCCTGGCAAGGGTTCCTGGCTCATACAGCTGCGAAAAGCTTGATGACCCAGAGGTCGCATTGGCCTCTTTCTTCAGACCGGGGTCAGATTTGGGCCTATTTGATTATGGCCCGCGCACTTACCTCAAAGTCACAGCCAATTGGTTTGCTTTAGGCTATTTCGCGATATGGAGTTTGCTTGATATCGGAACACGAACGATCCGAAAATAATCTGGACCAAGTCATAGGTGGTTTCAGGCCAATCTAAAAATTGGCAGCTTGATTGCATCTAGCGTGATTGGCTGATATCCTGAAGTTTCCTCCGTAAGAACCTCTTGGCGCTCTAATTGGCTTGAGGGATTATTATGACCGATAATACTGCTAGAATTCAAAATCTTCATCGCCTTACTGCGCGTCTGATCTGGTCCACTCTGGGCGCGCTATTAGGCTTCGGCTTAATATTTGCCTCATCGTATTATCTTGGAAGTCGTCTGATGGTGACGTGGGTGGTATTTTCCACTGGCATAATTGGTGGTTTCGTTAGCATACAGCAACGCGTCAAGAATATTTCTGACGAAGAGTTGGTGCTAATCTCAGGGTCTTGGTTTCAAATTCTGCTTATTCCGATATTCGGCGCGATATTCGCTTTGGTTCTGTATTGCATATTTCTAACGCAGATCGCCACTCTCGATATGTTCCCGAAAATGGTCTTCCCTGAAATCCCCGAAACAGGTCCGGATGAAGCATATATTGTAAAGATTTTGCAAGAGACTTATCCCGCAAGCGGACAAGATCTTGCCAAAATTGTCTTCTGGTCTTTTGTGGCCGGATTTGCGGAGAGATTTGTGCCGCAGATTATCACTAAGATGTCGGCAAAAGCTGGTTAGTCCGGCCTTTTCGACACGCCTACCATCGCGGCGCGCAGCAGGCGGTCTTTGATCATCCAGCCTGATTGCATTTCCTGCATCACGGTGCCGGGCTCATGCTCTTCGCTGGGAATCTCCATCATCGCCTGATGCTGGTTCGGGTCGAGCGGCATACCGACTGCGGGGATGCGGGTGATGCCGTGGCTTTTGAAGACCTTTTCAAGCTCGCGCTGCGTTGCCTCGATACCGACGACGAGACCTTTCATCTTGTCATCTTCACGCAGGCTATCCGGGATTGCTTCGACAGCTCGCGAGAGGTTGTCCCACACGCTCAGCACATCGCGGGCAAAGCCGGTCGCGGCGTAATTGCGCGCATCGGCCATTTCCTTTTCCATCCGGCGGCGCAGGTTCTGCGTTTCGGCCTTGGCGTAAAGCGTTGCCTGCTCCGCCTCCTGAAGGTCATTCTTCAGATTGGCCAAAGCCTCACTTACCAGACCCTGAGCGCCCTCTTCTTCGGCGTCTTCGCTGCCGTCATCCAGAAACTCTTCGGGCACGCCCTTCAGCTCTTTTTCCACCGCATCGTCTTGCGGCTTATCATTCTCGTTCATGTACAGGTTCCAGCTTTGAATATGATGTTCAAGCGATCAATTTGCCCAAGGATCGGGCGGTT
>JBARXS010000179.1:0-19399 GCA_049647465.1 Erythrobacter sp. | reverse complement strand
GAGCGCGATGTCGATTTCAAGGACACCGTCGTTACGTTGCTGATCGACAATTCCGGCTCCATGCGCGGACGCCCGATCAGCATCGCTGCGATCAGCGCCGACATTCTTGCGCGCACTCTGGAGCGGTGCGGGGTAAAGACCGAAATCCTCGGTTTTACGACGCGCGCGTGGAAGGGCGGGCAAAGTCGCGAGGCATGGCTCGCCGATGGTAAACCGCAAGGTCCGGGCCGCCTCAACGATCTGCGCCACATCATCTACAAACAGGCCGACGAACCATGGCGCCGCGCGCGCCGCAATCTCGGCCTGATGATGCGTGAGGGGCTGCTAAAGGAAAACATCGACGGCGAGGCGCTGCTATGGGCGCATTCACGCCTGCTCTTCCGCCCCGAAGAACGCCGCATCCTGATGGTGATTTCCGACGGCGCGCCGGTGGACGATTCAACGCTGAGCGTGAACTCGGCTGGCTACTTGGAAGCGCACCTGCGCGGCGTGATCGAATGGATCGAGAAAGCCAGCCCCGTGCAGCTCGTCGCGATCGGCATCGGCCACGATGTGACGCGGTATTACAGGCGCGCGGTGACGATCATGGATGTCGAACAACTCGGCGGCACTATCATGGAGCAGCTTGCGGAACTGTTTGAGGATGAAAAGGGTCAAGGAACCGGCGCGCGGCGGCGTTAGTCCACGGGTCGCCTTCCATCGATGCGGCTTGCCTCGCGTGGTAGCTGCGCGCGCACAATGGGCGGTAGACTGGCCAGCAACACCCGCCTCAAGTCGCGCCAGAAGGCGGCGAGCAGCACTATTCCTGCTCCTACCAGCAGCACAGTGAAAGGCAGGTTTTCCATCCCCAACATCGCGTGGACCGCCGCACTCAGGAACAGTGTAGCAAATAGCGCAAGGACTACCCGGTTCACCATCAGCGAAAGAACCGTCAGCGCGATTGTCGCGAAAAAGATGAGCAGGCCCGTCACCCGTGTGATCGCGTTGAATTCATAGGTAGGCCCAAACCTCGTAAAGCCGCTTGTCTCGCTCGCAAACATAGCCACTACGAGACCTGAGAGCAGCATGAAGCTGGCAATGAGGTGGAGCCAGAAAGCGACGTCAGAGCGTACCGTCTCGCGATAGACATCGGTCATGTCCCACCACACGGCGAGCGTCAGCATGATTATGGCGAACATGATCGGCCAGCCGACAAAGACCGGAGAAGGAAGCGTTGCAAAGAAGGCGTGGAGAACATGGTCTCCCAAGGTCAATGTCGCGACGCAGCCCAGCGCGAAGGAGAGCGGAAAGCGAAAAAACTGCCAATAGGCAAAGCACGCGGTCGCGCACAATCCAGCTACCAGCGCGCCTTGGTCGGGTGCAAGTGTGGTCAGATCAGGATTCGGCTCGCCCAGAAACAGAGCCAGATGCAGCGCAGTCATCGCAACATTCACGATGAAACCTGCAAACAGGATGGATTGCGCCAGCCCATTGCGCCGGTCTCGATAATAAGCAGACAACCACAGCGCGACGATGATGGCAGGCAATCCTCCGGCCTCGAACAGAAATGCGGTTGAGGCGAGCGACAGGCCGACCAAGAGAACAATCAGCCCAAGCGCGGGCATGACAGTGTTGGAGGCGAATGAGTATCGGAACGACTGCTCCTGCCAGGGCAATGCGGCACCATCGTGCCGCGATTCCTCGCTCGTGTTTATTGCGGTGCGAATACGTGTCGCCGCCGCATCGGTGATGCCGCTAACGCGGATAGCCGCTTCAAGGTCGCTCTTGTCGTATGTGCGTGCCAATTATCGGCTCCAGTCTTATCAACTCAATTTTCGCAGTAAAATCATAATGAAAGGTTGCGCACGCACATCCTTTTTGCGCGTTTGCGAACATGCAGTTATGGCATGCCCGATCGTCACACAGGAAATCCCTCAAATGAACGTAACCGAAGCTGTAACCACCCGCCGCTCTGTGCGCGCATTCCTTGATACGCCTGTTGAGCTTGAAACCCTGCGCCGGGTGATGGACACCGCGCGCTGGGCGGCTTCGGGGTGCAATTATCAGCCTTGGGAAGCCACGATCCTGACCGGTCAGCCGCTCAAGGATTTGCAGGCGAAGATCGCCACCACGCCCCCGCAAAAGCCGGAATATGACTGGGAGGCTCCGGGCACAGAGGACGCATACAAACAGCGTCTGCATGGCGTATCGAAAGGCATGTTCGGCGCGATGGGTATTGCCCGCGATGATGGCGCAGCGCGGATGGCGGCGATGGGCCGCAACGCGACCAGTTTCGATGCACCCGCTGTCATGTTCGTCTATTTCCCGCGCCTGATGAAAGAGGCGCAGTGGTCAGACACCGGTATGTGGCTGCAGACGGTCGCGCTGCTGCTGCGCGAGGAGGGGCTGGATAGCTGCTATCAGGAATTCATGGCGCTTTATGCCGATGTGATCCGCGATCATCTGGGGCTGGATCATGAGCGCTATATGTTCTTTTGCGGCATGGCGATTGGCTATCGCGATCCGGATGCGCCGGTGAATTCCTTCGAGCGCGAGCGCGTGGCGCTGGATGAGCAGGTCAGGTTTCTCGGCTGGGACTGAAGCCTCTGCCTCCCGCGGCCCCCCTCCCCACCCGGCCTCAGGGCGGCCTGGGTGTGCATGAATGTCAAAGCAAACGCGCAACACCCACTGTGGTATAAACTGAACATGTCGAAAAATCAGAGGGTTGCAGCGAACGCTTCCGAATTGTGCTGAAAGATTCTGTCGATATCATACTATAGGCAGGGCTGCTAAACCGCTATAGCTGCACCTAGGGCGCGACGAAAATGCAGCGAGTTTGGCAACAGATCGCAAAGGTCGTGCCATAATTGTATTTCTTTTGGGGGGAGAAGCGCCTGTGCGCCGTCTGGCAGCATGTTTTTCAGCAGTTTTAGCGGTTTCGGCTGTAAGCCTGACGACCGCGTCCGCGCAAACCGCGTCGGTCCTGACCCGCAACAGTTTCCCGATTGGCGACGCCAACGGCATTTTGTGCCAGGTGCAAGACCGCAGTGTTGAGAACCCCGCGAAACAGTCGATGTTTGATCGCCGTTGGGCCGTTGTCTGCCGCGACAGCGCGCAACCCATCGCCGAGGTGTTCGCATTCAAGGACTACAACGCTGCCGCGAAAGAGCGGCTGCGCGCCATGCGCCGCTTTACCGTTTCTTGCGAGGGGGCGGCAGTGTCCCCGGTTGCCGCTATACCGGGTGCCGAGAAAAGCGAGTGCCGCGTTGATGGCACCGATCTGCGCTGGGATACGATCTCCGCGCGTTCGGGCGGGATGACTTTCGTCACGGATGGCTTTGCCGCTTATGATGATGCGACGATGCTCGCCTTACGCTCGGTGCTGGGAAATGCGGTGGCGCAGGGGACGATTGATGTTGCCTCCACCTCCGTCGCCGATCCGTCTTCCTTCGCGCGGGTGCAGGCCGAGACGCTGAAGCCCGAACAGGCGCTGGCCGAAGGGTATCGCCGCAATCTGGCGGGCGAATATGCCGAGGCCGCTGCCTATTTCGAAACCCTGCAAAAGCGGTTGGCGAACGACAAGGAAGCCGTGATCAGTCCGGGTGAATTTTACGTCAATCGCGCGCTGCAAAAGAGCAATCTGGGCGAATTCAGCGTGGCCAATCGCCTGTTTGATTCCGCGCGCGGCTTTACAGGGGATGACCCGGTTTCCGCGCGTCTGCTGCGCAATTTTGAAGCGATCCATCTGCTCAATCAAGGGTTTTATGAAGCCGCAATCGAGCGGTTGAGCCAAGAGCTGGGTGCCGATGCATCGGGCGCGGCCGAGATTGACGGTGAAGTCGCCATCACCCTGCCATTGGCGCAGCGTCTTAATCAGGCGCAATCATCAGGGTTCCTGTTCGGCATTGTGGATGAGCTTAAGCTGACGATAGATGAGCGCGCGACGATTATTGACGCGCAGGCGCTGCAAATCCGGGGCGCGGCGCGGCGGATCAACGGCGATGATGACGGGGCAAGGGCCGATCTGTTGGCGGCCTATGATCAGGCGATTGCGGTGCGTGACGGGCGCGTGACATCGATTGCAAGATTGCGCTCGCAAGTGCTTGCAGACCTGTCGGCAATTGAGGAGCGCGCTGGTAATCTGGACAATGCGGAACTGTATCTGCGCAACGGTATTGCCATCGTCAAAGCGCAATATCCTGAGCGCCGCGTGGTGAGCGCTCTCGAAGCGCGGCTGGCCTCCTACTACCTCCGCAACGGGCGCAAGGATGACGCGCTGGCGCTGTATCGCGGCGTGGTGGATCGCGCGCTTGGAAAGCGCAACGCGGTGACCGGCTTCGCCAATCAACTTTCCCCGTATTACAATGAATTGGCCGGGAGAGTTGCCACCGAACCCCAGGCCGCAGACGATTTCTTCAAAGCGGTTCAGGTGCTGGTGCGCCCCGGTGTTGCGGAAACGCAGGCGATCCTTGCGCGCCAGCTAAGCGGCAATTCGGATGAGGCCTCGCGCCTGTTCCGGCAGGCGATTGATCTGGGCCGCGATATTGAGCGGGCGCGCATCCGGTTTGAGGCATTAGGCAATGCCGCGTCCAATCCTGAAAACCGCGCAGAGCTGGACCTGCTTGCGACCCAGATCCGTGAGCTTGAGGCGTCACAGATCAACACTCAGGTGAAGCTGAACGCCTACCCGCAATACCGCGCCGTCGCGGCATCTTCGCTGGAGTTGTCGGAATTCCGCGAGACCTTGAAAGAGGGGGAGGTTTATTCGCGGCTGGTGCTGGTCGGGGATGACGTGTTCATGTTCTACACCGACGCGGAAAAGGCCTCCGCCTACCGCGTCGATATGTCGGTCGAGGATCTGGATATTGCGGTCGATACGATCCGGGCTTCGATCTCAATTCTGGAGGGCGGCGAATATCTGACCTTCCCGTTCGAGGTCGCCGAAGCGCGCAAGCTCTATCGCAAGCTGTTCGAGCCTATCGCTGCGCAGATTGCCAAGGCGGATCACCTGATCTTTGAACCCGATGGCGCAATGCTGCGCCTGCCGGTTGATCTGTTGGTGACCGATGATGCCTCGGTCCGGCTTTATCAGGCGCGCGTTGCTGAGCCCGATGGTGACGAATACGATTTCACCGGAGTGAAATGGCTGGGCCGTGGCAAGATGGTGAGCACGGCTTTGTCGGCTCAGGGGTTTGTCCAGTCGCGCAAGGTTGAGCGCTCTGCCGCGTCGCGCCAGTATCTTGGGCTGGGCGAAAACCTGCCCGTTGGCGATGCCTTCCCCAGCCGCACCCGCAGCGCGTCTAGTGATGTTTCGGGTGCCACCCTGACGGATTGCAACTGGCCGCTGAGCTGGTGGAACAATCCGATTGACGGCGGGGAACTGATGACTGCGTCCCGCCTGATCGGCAGCGGGCAATCCGATGTCATCACCGGCGCCGAATTCAACGACGATCTGATCAAGCAGAAGACGGACTTGAACAATTACCGCGTGCTCCACTTTGCCACGCATGGTCTGGTCACTCCGCCGATCAGCGATTGTCCGGCGAAACCGGCGCTGGTCACGTCCTTTGCGGGCGATAGGTCAGACGGCCTGCTGAGCTTTGACGAGATTTTCGAGCTGGAGCTGGATGCCGATATTGTCATCTTGTCGGCCTGTGACACAGCCGGTTCCGCAAGTATCGAGGCAACGCGCGCAGCGGGTATTTCGAGCGGCGGCGGGACCGAGCTCGAGGGGCTGGTGCGCGCCTTTATCGGGGCTGGCGGGCGCGCTGTCATGGCGAGCCACTGGCCCGCGCCCGATGATTACGACGCCACGGAAAGGTTGATGTCGGAGATGTTCCGGCGCGGCAAAAGCGAGACAATCGGAGATGCTCTGGGCCAGTCGCAAGAGCTGCTGATGGATGACGTGCAGACGTCGCACCCGTATTACTGGGCCGGTTTTGCAGTCATTGGCGATGCTGCACGACCGCTGCTTGCGCCAACCCGCGCGGCGGTTTCGACAGACCAGAGTGCCGGAATGGCGGCTGAATGATGGGGGTTACAATTCGACACTTCGCCAGACGCGCGCTGCGCTCATATTCTGCTGGACTGTTTGCGTTCTCCGCGCTCACTTTGCCCTCCATCGCGGCAGCGCAGGTTGGCGGAGTTCAGGGTGCCCCCACGCGTGAGGAATTGCAGCGCCAGCGCGTCGAGGAGCAGTTGCGGACTGATCCCAACGCCGTCTCGGTTGACAGCGAAGTGGAACGCGCCCCGTGCCCGCTCGCCGCGCCGCAATTTGCCGATCTCAAATTCACACTGAAGAACGCTGAATTTTCAGGGTTGGGCAGTCTTGATGCCAGCCTGGTTGCGCCAGCCTGGGCCGATCTGGTCGGTCAGGAAATTCCAGTCGCCAAAATCTGCGACATCCGCGACCGCGCCGCGACTATCCTGCGCGCGCAGGGTTATCTGGCAGCGGTTCAGGTGCCTGCGCAGGCGCTGGGTGACGGGACGGTCAGGTTTGACGTGTTGCTCGCCCGCATCCGCTCAGTTCAGGTCCGCGGCGATACGGGCTCGTCCGAGGGCATTCTTCAGGGCTATCTGGAAAAGCTTGTCAGCGCCGAAGCTTTCAACGCCAACGAAGCCGAGCGTTATCTGCTGCTTGCGCGCGATATTCCCGGCCTTGATGTGCGCCTGACACTGCAACCATTGCCCGCAGAACAGGGTGGACTGCCGGGTGATGTGGTGGGCGTGTTTGATGTCACCAATCAGCGCGTCGTCGTCGATGCGAGTTTCCAGAATCTGGGCTCACAGGCGATTGGCCGCGCGGGCGGTTTGGTGCGGGTGCGGGCCAATGGCCTGACGGGGCTGGGCGATGAGACCATGCTCAGCGTGTATTCCGCGCAGGACTGGAACGAACAGACCGTGTTGTCGGGCTATCACGAAATGCGCGCTGGCGGGGAAGGTCTCACGCTGGGCCTTGCGGGAACGATCGCCTTTACCGAACCCGATATTGCCGGGCCAAATGTCTTTGAATCCGAAACCTTTGTGGCGTCTGCCTATGCCCGGTATCCGCTGATCCGGACCCAGGCGACGAACCTGTTCTTGACCGCAGGCGGCGATCTCATCAACCAGTCGGTCGACTTTACCGGCACCGAATTCACCAGCGACAATCTGCGCGTTGCCTTTGCGCGGCTGGATTACAGCGCGGCCGATCGTGACAGCATCAATGGGCAAGACGGCTATTCCGCGATTGAACCCCGAATCGAAGTCGCTGCCACGGTGGAAGTGCGCCAGGGCCTCGATATCTTCGATGCCAGCCCGGCCTGCGGCGCGGGCTTTGCCAATTGCCTTGCACCCGGCATTGTCCCGCCCAGCCGCCTGGACGCGGACCCGACCGGATTTCTGGTGCGGGGGGCATCCTCGATCACGTTCCGCCCGATGCCCGAATTCGGGATGAGTGCGCGCACGCGGTTCCAATACTCGCCTGACGCCTTGCTTGGATATGAGCAGTTTTCAGGCGGCAACTTCACGGTCGGGCGCGGTTATGATCCCGGCGCAATCATCGGCGATAACGGTGTGGGGGTTCAGTTGGAGGCGTTTTACGGCTCGCTTGTTCCCAGAACGCAGGATTCGATCGCGGTCCAGCCATTTGCGTTTTTCGATCTGGCGACGGTCTCTCTCAACAATGTCGCGAACGACTCTGACCAGCTGGCCTCGGTCGGTGGCGGAGTGCGCATGACATTGGGGCGGCAGGCGCTGCTGGATATCACCGGAGCGGTGCCGCTTGATCGACCCAATTTCGCAACCAGTCGCGGCAGTGCCCGACTGTTGATGACCCTGACAGTGCAACTGGCGCCCTGGTTCTGATGGTGTGGTTCTGATGATCGGGCAGGAGAGCAAGAGTATGACGCAGCGGACATTCGCAAAACACAGCATGACACGCCGGAAATGGCTTGGCAGCGGCTCGGTTCTGGCGGCGGTCATCGCGCTGACATCGGTGCCCGTGGATGCGCAGGCGCAGGTCCGTCCCGGTTTAGGGGGAGGCATTGCGCCCTCTGTCGGCACCATTCGGCCACGTGTGTCTATGGATGAGATACCGAGCGCCGCGCGTATGCCACAGCGCGCTCCGGTAGAAATCCGTGTGGACACGCAAGCGCCGGCGGTGGACGCGCTGCGCCAGCCCGCCAGAATGCCTGCAACACTGCCGAACAGCCGCGTGCGTTTGCCCAATTCGCAGACGAATGCGGTGGCACCGATTACCGAGCCGCAGGTCTCGATCAACCGCGCTCCGACCATTCCGACGGTGCGGGTGCCGCAAAGCGTACGCACTGCCTCAAGCTCAGCCCCCGCAACTGGACCGGCCACTGCCCCAATCACCGGCCCCGTTACTGCGTCCGTCAACCCACCGCCGGGCGATCCCGGGATTTCCGTGCGTGCCTTTGCTGACTTCGAAAATGCCCAGATCGGTTTCGCACCCGGCATCGGGACGGATACGGTCAACGTCCTGGCGGACGGTGCAATTATCAACTGGACGACGTTTGATTCAGGCGCGCCCGCGACTGACGTTACCTTTCTGGGTTCTGGCAATACGCTCCAATTCACCTCGCCCCTTAATGGCTACACTGTCCTCAATCGCATCGTTACGCCCAATTTCGACAGCGCGGTGCTGATCAACGGCAGTGTTACTTCCGATCCCGTTGGAAACATCTGGTTCTACAGCGCGGGTGGCCTCATCCTTGGACCGGACGCCAGTTTTGACGTTGGCAGCCTGCTGCTGAGCACCAGCGCGATCGGCGCCGCCGATGTGAGCTCTGACCCGTTCGACGTCACATTTCTGGGCACGCCCAATACCGCCTCTGCCATCCGGATCGATAGCAATGCATCGATCACAGCCAGCAGCCCCGATTCCTACGTTGCGATGATCGCCCCCCGGATTGAGCAGAATGGCTCGATCAGTGTGAACGGCTCCACCGCCCTTGTCGCGGCGGAACAGGCGCGCATGACAATCAGCAACAACCTCTTCGATATCGAAGTTACCGTTGGCAGCGAGGATGCGAACGGGATCGTCCATGGCGCGACCGCTTCAACCGGGGGTGAGGGATCGACCGGCGTCACAGACGAGCAGGCGATCTACTTCGTTGCCGTGCCCAAGAATGATGCGATCAGCATGCTGGTGAGCGGTGACGTGGGCTATCAGCCAGCGGTCAACGCGATGGTCGAGAACGGGCAGGTGATCCTGACCACCGGCTCACGCGTTGAACGGACTGCCGAGACGGTGCGCGTCAATAACCAGAACGTCGATATCTCCCGCAACACAGTCAATAAAACCGTCGATGGCGGTCCGGCGGGCAACATCACGATTGAAGACACCGGTTTCACCAGCTTCACCCAGATTTTCGCCGAAGACACAGTGACCCTTCAGGCGGGTGTAAGTGATCCGTTTGATGCCATCACGGTCGGCGGAGGACTGACCGGGATCGACCTTGATGTCACAGCCGGCAATGCGGTCAACCTCACGATTACCGGTGAAGCCCTGATCGATGTTTCGGGTTCGCTGAACCTCACCGCAGGCGACGGTGATGGTGTTGGCGGCAATGTGACCGCAAATATCGACCAGAATCTTGCTCTTAGCACACCGTTTGGCGGGTTGTTTGTCGGCAACGGTCTCAACATCTCGACCAGCGCGCAGGGCCGCGATGATGTGCCCAATGCGCGAAACAATGGCGGCACCGGCATCGGCGAAGACGGTGTTGCAGGTGACATCATCTTCAACGTGTTCGATCAGGGCTTCATTTCGGTTGGCGGCACGCTCCGGCTGGACGCCAGTGCCAATGGCGGCAGTGGCGATGTGCGCGCCGGGTCTTCCACTGGCGGCGACATCGCCTTTTCCATGTCCAGCGGCGATCTATCTGCCCAAGGCGGGATAGTGTTTGATGCGCGTGGCAACGATGCCGGGACCGGCCTCTTTTCAGGGGTTGATGGACCGATCGGCAGCAGCTCGGCAGCGGGGGATGTCAGCATCGATCTAACCGGCGGTTTCATCAATACCGGGACGGTGGACGTTCGGGCCAGCGCGCAGGCTACGCGGGGCATAGACGACCAGATCGTGCAGTCAAACGATGCCGCGGCCGGAAACTTCGTTCTGAATGTTAGCGGCGGCTTCCACAATCTTCAGGCACTTTTCGCCGATCTCAGCGCTGAAACGGCCACCTCGTTTTCCGCGCCCGGCATATCGACCTCCGGGCAGGCCACCCGCGGCACTGCCGAAATCAACGTCACGAATGGCTTCACGGCGCTGTCGATTGCTGAGAATCTGGCGATCAGCACAGCAATTGAGGGTAGTGCTCCACCGCCTGTGGGCGATACGATCAGTATCCGGGTTATCGACACCGGCACCAATTTCAGCGCCGGTTTGAATATCGGCGGAACCCTTGTACTCGAAACGCTCCTCGAAGGCGGGGGTCCGGGTGTTCTGGGGCAAGGCGGCAACATCAGTGTGGTCGCCGATAATGGCGCGCTGACCGCAGGTTCGCTCGATATTTCTGCCAGCGCTTCGGGAAGCCCGTTCCTGTTTTTCGGCAGCGAAACCGGCACCGATTTCACTGGCGGTGATGTCAGTCTTCTCGCCACCAATGGCGGCTTGATGGACTTTGGTGCCTTCAACGCCATCCGCAGCAATGCAATCGGTGCCGTATCGTCAAACTCAACAGGTCGCGGGATCGGGCAGGGGGGCACCGTGACCTTGCTGGCGGATAACGGGACCATCAATTTTGGCGGCTTGCTTGAGATTGAGGCGAACGGTTTCGCCCTGTCAGGGGTCAACAGTAACGGTTTGCCAGCCGAGGGCCGGGGTGGGATCATCAGAATATCCGTCGATGGAGCCAACGGTGATCTGTCGTTCGATGCCCTTGAAGCCGGGTCAGATGGATCGTTCACGTTTGACGGTGAATTCATCGACACCTTCTTTACCGGAATTGGCAGCGGCGGCATCGGCGGCCTGACAGAATTCAATGTCTTGGGCGGCACGCTGTCAGCGATTGCGATCACCGTTTCCTCCGATGGCGAAGGCGGACCGGGCGGCGAGATATCGGACGGAAGTGTCAGCCCGACCAATGGCAAGAACACCACAGGCGATGGGGGGACCGGCATTGGCGGCGAAGTCACGTTCAATCTGAACGGCGGCACGGCGATATTGGACGACCTGACCGTTTCTTCCACCGGTGTTGGTGGCGAGGGTGCCTTCGGGTCGAGCTCTGAGAACAACAACGGCGGGACAGGCGGCGATGCAGTGGGCGGCACAGCCACGTTCAACGCGCTGTCCGGATCGCTCACCGTCAATGACACGCTTTCGGTCGAATCAAATGGCAACCGGCAGAGCAGCGGTAATGTCTTTGGTGGCCGGGGCGGCACGGGTGAAACCAGCGAGGGTGGAGACGGGGGCTCTGCACAGGGCGGGGATGCGATCTTCAACCTAACCGGGACAGCCACGATCGATGCAACCGAAGTCATCGTTTCAACCGCAGCCTTTGGCGGTGAGGGCGGGGAATCCTTCACCTCCTCTGCCGCTCCTGATCAAGGCGGAGGGCGTGGTGGTGATGCCACCGGCGGAACCGCTGTGTTCAACGATACAGCCGGGGACATCGCCTTTGGCACCCTGCTTGTCGATTCCAGCGGGACAGGCGGCGAAGGCGGTCGCAGCCGCAACTTCGGGCAAACCGGAGCTCTCGGCGATGGCGGAAACGGGGGCAGCGGCACGGGCGGCACTGCGATTGTCTCGCTCAATCAGGATGATGCAGACCGCAAATCCTATATTGTCAGAGCCAACGGCGTCGGCGGTTTGGGCGGTGAAGGCAATTCTGCGGGTATGGGCGGTGCTGGATCTGGTGGCGCCGCGCAGATCGCGGTCAACAATGTCGATGTCGCCTTCGACTCGCTTGTGATCGAAGCGCAGGGTACCGGCGGCATGGCGGGCACCAACAACGGCGCTGATGTCCGCCCGGGCAATGATGGCGGGGCGGGCACCGGAGGCAGCGCGGATTTGCAGGTCGCAGGAGCAAATGCGGCCTTCAATGCACTTGGCACGATCGCCCTGCGCGCGGGAGCGGTCGGCGGAACAGGCGCCGAGGGTACGCAAAGCCCCAATGACTTCGACCCGTCGGGCGATGGCGGCGCTGGCGGCGCGGCGACTGGTGGATCCGCAACAATCTCTGTCATCGACAACGCGGTCGTCACAATTGACGCGCCGCAATTCCTGTTTGATGCGGATGCGGTAGGCGGAGATGGCGGCGCAGGCGCGTTCAATGATTTCGGTGTGCAGGCGGGGAATGGCGGCAATGGCGGCGATGCTACCGGCGGCGCAGTGGGCTTTATCGCGCGCAGCGGCGCAGATGTTACTATCGTTGCGCCAAACCCGCCGTTCATTCTCGAAAGCTCCGGTTTTGGCGGCAGCGGCGGAAATGGCGGCACGGTCTTTGGCGGGCAGGCGGGCGACGCTGGCGATGGCGGCACCGGCACAGGCGGCTCTCCCACCTTGAGCGCGACCGGGGCAACGATCACCGTGGGCGATGTGCTGCTTAGTGCGCCGGGCCAGGGCGGGGATGGCGGTGCTGGCGGTTTCGATGATGTCTTTCAGGAAGGTGAGGATGGCGCTGGCGGGCGCGGGATTGGCGGGACACCCCTGATCGAAGTGGTCGAAGGCAGTCCGGGCATCCTCAATCTGGGCAACACGACCATCATTGCCACAGGCGCGGGCGGCGATGGGCCGACGACCGGACTTGGCGGCGGCGGACAGGTCACGATCCGCGACCTCTCGATTGACCCGGCGGGTCTGATCACGATGGACAGCCTGACCATCGATGCGACCGGAGAACCCGGCACCGATGACGGGCGCATCAATGTCTCCTCGGGCAGCGGACCGATCACGATCAATGGCGCGCTTGTGGCCGATGTAACGGGTGACATGGACTTCGCCATGAGCGGCGATGGCGGCGTTGTGACCGGCGGTCCGGTTACTCTGACGGCGACCCGCAATATCATGGTCAGCCAGACCAATCCGGTATCAGGTGTCAGCGCAATCGATGCCAGCGGACCGTTCACCGCGATTTCTTCGGGCGGCAGTTTCATCGCATCAGGCGGGGGCGATATCAATTCTGCGGGCGCTGTCGTGGTTGAGGCGGCGAACATCAGCTACAACAATATCACCAGCGCGAGCACCGTTGATCTGACCGCGACGAGCGGGTCCATCACGGGGACTTCGACCGGCTCGATTGTCGCTTCGAATGTCCTGGATGCGATTGACCTGTTGGCAGCGCAGAATGTGACGTTCGGCAATCTGGTGTCGCTGGCGGGCAATATCGATGTGGATGCGGGTCTGGATATCACCGGAGTGGCGGTGGATTCGGCGCAATTTGTGAATCTTGATGCGCCCGGCCTGATCACAGTGGACCTCATTCAGGCGCTGACACCGTCGCTTGGCCTCGTCAACGTCAATGGCGGAGCGATTGATATCGGCACGCTGAGCGCGGGCGGTATCGTCAATCTCACCAGCTTTTCTGGCGATCTTGCGGTTGATATACTGGACGTCGCGGCGACGGCTGATCTGTTCTCTGCGGGAAGCATTGAGCTTGGTACATCGCAAAGCGGCTCGATCATTCTGGACGGCACCAACGATGTCACCATCGGTTCCCTGACGACGACGGGCGGCGTTGCCGATGTGACGGTCACCGCAGGCGGCACGGTGAGCTATGCCAACCTCGATTCCGACCGTCTCATCACTATCGATGGAGCGCAGATTTCGGGCGGAGACGCGGTCTCTGATGCCAGTATCAATTACGCTGCCGGGCAAATCGACATCGGCGATATCACCACGCGCGAAGCGGCCAATGTGACCCTGACCAGCACCTCAGGCGGCGTTACCACCGGCGCGCTCAATGTGATCCAGGGTATTCTGGTCGTCGATTCCGCAACCGACGTAAGCATCGAAAGCGCGGATATCAGCGCCAATATCAGCGTTGATGCGGCCAACGACATTTCAACCGGCGATGTCGCGGCGGGTGGTAATCTGGCCTTCATTGCTGGCGGCAATCTGAGCGCGGGCGCGCTGTCTGCGGATACAAGCAGCCCGGGTTTGCTGCTTGATATCGGCGGCGATGCCAATGTCGACAGCGTGACCACCAACGGTGTCCTCAATATCGACGTTGCAGGAGCACTGACGGGCGGCAGCTTTACAGCCAGCAGCGTGGTGGACATCATAGCCGGATCTACTGACATCGTGTCGGTCCGATCGATTGACCAGACCGTTGATATCATGACCACGGACGCAGCATCCGTAGGCACTGCTATATCGGCTGGCCGCACGACCATCTCAGGCGGATCGGTCAATCTCGACAATGGCAATATCGGGACTGATCTGACACTCACGTCGAGTGCTGGCGACATTACGGGCAATGGCACTGTGATCGTGGCGGGCGCGGCCAGTTTCGATGCCGCGCAAGACATCGCCATCGGTTTGCTTGAAGCGGAAGTGATCGACCTTATCAGCGCGCGCGATCTGCGCTTTAACGCGCTGACATCGCCCAACACGATCCAGCTGACCGCCGCCAATGGCCTGATCGGTACAAATATGCCGGGCATGGGCGACATTGACAGCGGCGATGTTGTGCAACTGGATGCGCTCTCCATCGCGCTGGGTAACGTCACCTCGGCCGGGTCTGTCACTGCCAATGCAACTGGCGGGGATGCGAGCTTTGGCGTGGTCGATGCGGCAACCACCATCACCATCACTGCCAGTGGATCGCCCAGCGTCATGAACGCGATCAGCGGCGGCGATACCAGCATCACCGGCAGCTCCGTCGTGTTCGACAACGGCACTGTGGGCGGCGATCTGACGCTAAACGCCACCAATGGCAGCATTGACGGAGATGGCACAGTTGACGTTCAGGGCGGCATTGCTCTTACCGCGACAGGCGATGTCGGCTTTGGCGTTCTGGATGCGCAAGGCGGCAGCTTCACCGTGGATGCGGGCGGCAATATCAGCTTTACCGGGGCAAGCAGCACCGACTTTATCGACATGCTCGCCCTCGGGACTGTCGGCGGCGGTGATATCTTTGCGGCCAATTCGGTGTTCGTGGATGGCGGCCTAATCCAGTTGGGCGATGTGTTCGCTGATCAGATCGACCTGACCAGCGCGACGGACCTGCTGTTCAACCTGATCGAATCGCCGAATGCGATCACGCTGACGGCCAATGACGGCTTGATCGGGTTTAACACCGGCTCAGGCGATATCGTCTCCGATGCTGAAGTGACGCTGCTTTCGCAAAGCATTGATATTGGTAGTGTTCTTGCTCTTGGAGATTTCAATGCGACAGCGACTGCGGGAGATCTGAGACTTGCGGGTGTGACCGCGCAGGGCTCGGCCATTCTGGATGCAGCCGATGGCACAGTGGCCAGCGCGTTGATTTCAGCAGCCAACAGCATTGAAGTCACCGGACAGTTGCTCGATTTGGGCAACGTCAGCGCGGGGACCATCGCCGATCTGACCGCGAGCACCGGTGCTATCACGCTCGACCGGCTGGAGGCCGTGTCCTCAACCGTCACCGCTGCCAACGGTCTGGTAGAGATTGCCGATGCCCTGATTGGCGATCAGTTGAGCGTTTCGGGTACAGCTGTCGATATTCGCTCCAACAGCGGCTTGTCTGTGGATGCCATTGCTACGGCCGGCGATATCTCCATTCGCACGTTCGGAACTCTCATCGCCAATGGCATCAGCGCGTCCGGCGATGTCACCCTGGGCCGCAGCAGTGCCAGCATCATCGCAGGCAATGTCTCGGGCCAGAATATCACCATTGATGCGTCTGACAATGTGACAATCGTCGATACCGTCGATGCCGTCCAAGCGCTCTCGATCAATGGACGCGATTTTGTCACGTTCCAGGCCGCCGCGATTGGCGAAACGATAGTGGTTGAAAGCAGCGGTCTACAAATCGATCCGGAGGGGCAGGTCGGGGATGCCACACGGACCCGGAACATCAGGTTCGAGACGGTCGAGGAGCTGAATGCCGGCGGATCGGCGACTGGCAGTCCGCCGCAATATTTGCTCGACAATTCCGAATTCGCCCGCATCCATTCGGGTGGAGATATTGTCCTCAGCGTGAGCAGCTCTGCCTCGGGCACGCCGTCCGTGCTCTCTGTTGATACGCTGGATGTCGTTGCGGGAGACGGCTCCAGTGCGACAGGCCAGAATATCGGGCAAGATGGCAGTCTGGTGCTTCTGTCGGATCAAACAATTGAAATTATTGGTAATATAGGAATAACCAATGCAACGGCTGACACGGCACTGCGTGCCTTCGTGTTTGAAGACCCCAGTGGCACCGACAGCGGCCTGGTCCGCATCGATGCCGCCAATGGCGGTATCTTCCTGCGCGATCCGAACGAGGGGCTGGCCGGGACCGTTGAAATCATCGCGAGCGATTTCAACGCCGTCACAGACCTGGCCTTTGAGGATATTCAGGGGCTTACTGTGGAACAGATCGACGCGCGCCTAGCCAACAATGACGGTGTGGACCGTCCCGATGGCGTGATCGTCGCGGATACGCTGCTGATCGATACCACGGCCAGCCAGGTCTATATTCAGAACACCGCCGCAGGGATCGACTTTGATGAACGCCGCGGCTTTACTGTCAACACACTCACCATCAGCGATAGCGGCGGGACCATCCAGCCGATTGTCATCAACGGAATAGTAGCAGGAAGCACCGGGATCGCGGCGATCGCGGCGACCAATATCACCAGCACATTCAACATCGCATCGACGATCAACGGCTGCTCGGTCGCCAACCCGGCGTCTTGTTCGCCAACGCCAACGCCCACACCCACACCCACACCCACGCCCACGCCCACGCCAACACCCACACCCACGCCGACCCCGGTTCCACCGCCGCCGACGGGCGGGCCCACGCCGCCGCCATCACCTCCGCAGCAGTCGCCTGAGCTGCAAGTTCCGACCGAGATTGAAACGCGCGATCTGATTGACGAAGGGATCACCCCTGAACCGGTGATCGCCCCGTCAGACCTGCCGACCGTGCTGATCGACATGTCGCCGACGGACCAGTTCGGGTCCGATCCGTTGATTGATGATCCGGTGACTGGCGCCGGGAATGAGGATCTGTGGATCAACGAGGCTGATCCTGCTGAAGAGGATGAGGAGGACAGCGACGATACGGGAGACGGGTCGGGATAAGGGCTGCTCCCGATCCGGTCGGGGTTTGTCTTGAGTTTAGCTTTCTCGATCTGGGCTATCTCAACCGGGGCTATCTTGACCGGGAGTAGCGGGCGTGTGCATGGCTGCGCGCATGACAGACACGCCGCCCAAAACCGATCTGCAGCTCTTCAATTCGCTGACCCGCCAGCTTGAAACCTTCACCCCGGTCCACCCCGGAGAAGCGCGCGTCTACACTTGCGGGCCGACGGTCTACAATTACCCGCATATCGGCAACATGCGCGCCTATGTGTTCGCCGATGTGCTTGGCCGCACGCTTAGCGCGCAGGGGCTAAAGCTCACGCATATCGTCAACATCACCGATGTTGGCCACCTCACCTCGGATGCGGACGAGGGTGAGGACAAAATGGAGAAAATGGCGGCGAGCCAAGGTAAATCAGCTTGGGATATTGCGCGGTTTTATCAGGAGGATTTCGAGAGCGATCTTGCGCGCCTGAATATCGAGCCAAAGCAGCATCCGCGCGCCACCGAATATGTCAAAGAGATGATCGCTTGGGGCGAGAAAATGGCCGCCGATCACTGCTATGAGCTCGAAAGCGGGCTGTATTTCGATGTCTCGACGATTGCCGATTACGGCCGTCTTGCCCGCGCCGTGACCGAAGAAGGTGAAGGACGGATTGAGCGACTAGAAGGCAAGCGCAACGCGGCCGATTTTGCGATCTGGCGCAAGACTCCGCCCGGCGAGAAACGCCAGATGGAGTGGGACAGTCCGTGGGGCAAAGGCGCGCCGGGCTGGCATCTGGAATGCTCAGTCATGGGGGAGAAGCTGCTCGGCTTTCCGTTCGATATTCACACTGGCGGGATCGACCACCGCGAAATCCACCACCCCAATGAAATCGCCCAGAATCAGGCATTTTGCTGCACTAATGGACTGGATGACCCGCGCAATTCGGGCGCGAATATCTGGATGCACAACAATTTTCTCGTCGAGCGCTCTGGCAAGATGTCCAAATCCTCCGGAGAGTTTCTTCGGCTACAATTGCTGATCGACAAGGGCTATCACCCGCTCGCCTATCGCATGATGTGCTTGCAGGCCCATTACCGCAGCGAGCTTGAGTTCAGCTGGGAGGGATTGGAAGCGGCGCTGACGCGGTTGAAGCGGATGATAACAGCTTACGAAAAGATCCGATCAGCACCAGTTCCACCTGAGTTTCAGGAGTCCTCGCTCGAGAAGATTTTCGACAATGAGAACGCTGCATTCCGTGGAGCAATATCGGATGACCTCAATACACCACGGGCGCTGACTGCATTTGAGAGTGTCCTCTTCTCGAAAGGTTATAAGCCACACGAGAAGGCTCCGATCTTACTTGATATGGATCGTGTCTTGGGCCTTGGCCTTGCGACACTCACCCGCACCGACCTGCGCATCCGCCCAATTTCAGCCGAGATGACCGAGGGAGAGATCGAAGACGCCTTGGCCCGTCGCAAAGCCGCACGCGCTGAAAAAGACTTCGCCACGAGTGACGCGATCCGCGATGAACTCGTCGCAAAGGGCGTAGAGGTGATGGACGGCGATCCGCTGGGCTGGGATTGGAAGCTGGGCTAGTCTGTCGGTCAGTCCCTCACACGCTCCCGCAGCAGCCAGCATGCGATCGAAAAGCGCGCATCGGCAAAAGCGTCACCCGGTACATTGACCCGCTCGACCTCGTGCGGGGCTATCGAGGAGAACGCGACCAGCCGGTCATGCGCTGGCTCCACAGATCGCGTCTGATCGCCGACTAGCGCGTGGAAGGTCAGGTTGCCACCGGAATAGGCCTTGGGCTCTCGGTTCATGTAATAGACGAGGCTGAGTGCGCGATCAGTGGTTACAATGGCGCGGTTGTCAGCGGTAAAAGTGTCGGCATGGGCCGCAAACATGCCACCATCGCGGTGGACGACGAGTTCGGTCTCACGCTCGACCTCAACGAAGGGCTTTGAGCCTGTTTCAGCCACGATGCGCGCATAATCCCGGTCAATCGCCGCATGAAAACCCGCGGCCTCATCGCCCAGCCACCCGCGGTAGGAATGCGAGACGCGAACGCCTGTATCGACCACATCGTGTTCGCTGTTCTGCGCGAGGCCGGATGCTTCGAATTCATCGGGCCGGGCGAGCGCGAAATCCAGCAATTTGCGCGATTCCACAGGGCCAAGAAAACTATCAATGATGCAAACCGGCAGCAGCATGGC
>JBARXS010000178.1:0-2529 GCA_049647465.1 Erythrobacter sp. | reverse complement strand
GTGGGCCTGGAGCTGGACCAGATTGAAACTGGTCTTGAGGCTGTCGATCCGAACTATTCGCGGTCGCGGGGCATTTCGATTTGAAAATGACGGTCGCATGTCTGATCGCAGTTATCTGCGGTGTTGTCGCAGGATCCGGCATTGCCAGCATCTATCTGACGATCGCCCTGCGGCGCGACCTTCTGGCAACTGACCTCTTGCTGCACGCCAAAACCCTTATGTCCGGCGCGTTGGTTCAACAGCCATACCTCACTGGCCATCTGATCGTGCTGGGTGCTGTTGCAACTTTTCTCCTGATCGCACTTTTGACCGTCGCCCAGGATCGCCTTGTGACCTACGGCGACAGACGGTTTCAGTCGAAGGCGAGCGTTCGTAAGAACCGGATGCTCAATGATCTCGGCGAGGGCTTTGTCCTTGGTGAGCATGTGGCCCCGCCAGCTCAGCACCCCGACCGGCCCATCAACATCAAGGCCAACAACGCGGACCCCGACAGGAACAAATCCCTGAAGACCCGCCGGGTCCGCTACATCGCGGCACTCTATGGCACCGTCAGTAACATCCTGTTGGTTGCGCCGACGCGCAGCGGTAAGGGCGTTGGCTTCGTTATCCCGAATGCGCTGACCTTCCCCGGCTCGATGGTGGCACTCGATGTGAAGGGCGAGCTATGGGATGAAACCGCCAGGGCGCGCGCGCAGTTAGGCGACAAGGTGTTTCGGTTTGCCCCGTTCGATTTCAAGAAACCGACGCACAACTATAATCCTTTGGCGAAGGTGGCTGATATTGAAGACATGGAAGAGCTTTGGACCGGTCTTGGGCGGGTTGCGCATCTTTTCCTACAGGTCGAAGAAAACAAAGGTTGGCTGGACGGGTCGATCCTCTTGTTTGTCGCTGCTGGCGTTCTCGCCGTTCAGCGTGGCAATGCAACAATGGGAGAGATTTACCGCATCATCTTTGGAACAGGCGAAGGTGAAGATTTAGGAAAATCGCCCGCTGATCTTTTGCTGCGCGCTGCCCAAGAGTGCCATTATCCCCCTGCCGCGCGCCAGTTGAACTACGTCGCCTCTCTCGATCCGAAAATTCAGCAAAGCACGATCTCGATCCTGAGTGCAGCGGGCCTGCACCAATGGTCCAACCCCAAGGTCGAGCGGGTTACGCGGACAAGTGATTTCGACTTCAGAGAAATGCGCCGCACACCGATGTCGATCTATCTGGAAGTGCTGTCGGACGACATCAAGGACCTCAATTCGCTGATCCGGCTCTTCTTCGCAGACCTCATTTCGTTCATGCGTTCATCGAAACCGGAGGAAGACGAGCCCTTCCCTGTGTTCATACTGCTGGACGAGTTTGACCAGCTTGGCCACATGCCGCTTATCGTCCAGGCTATGAAACAAACGGCTGGTCATGGTGGGCGGTTCGCCATCGTTACACAGTCGGTTCCCGGCCTTCTTTCGGTCCCCTATACCCCAGAGGAGGTGCAGGCGATTGAGAGCGCTTGTCAGGTCAAACTCTATCTTGCGCCGAAGGAAGACCGCACAGCCAGCGAGATTGAGACCTTGCTGGGCGATCGAACGGGGTCAACCAAGAGCCGCCAGAGAGAGGTCAGGAATGTGGGCTTTGGCGGTGGCGGCGTCACGACGGGCACGGAAAAACGCCCGCTGCTGACGAAGCAGGAAATTCGGGGAATGGACCCCAACAAGATTCTTATTGTCCCAGACAGCCAGAATCCCATTTTGGGTGACCGCATCAAATACTACGAATCCAAAGCGATCCGAGCACTGCACGAAGCGCAAGATCAGATACCTTATCCCTACCCCCCAGCCGACGATCCAAAGCAGCGCGCCATGACCATGACTGAGGTTCGGGAACGCGCGGCGAAGGCTAAAAAGACGCGGGAAGTTGCGGTTGAGCAGCGCGACGGGAACATGACGAAGGCTCGGGAGCCAAAAACGCCTGTCGTGCATAAGCGGCGGGAGCGAACGCCCCTGAAAGACAAGCCTTCTGGAAAATTGAGCCCTGGTGCACAAGCAGCACTTGCCGCGAATGTTCAGGTGGCAGCGGCAGAAATAGCCGAAGAAAAAGGTGGCACAAAGGCCGCCTGATCTGCAGTTGTCGCGTCGCCCTTAAATCGGGTCATCCTCAATTTGTGTGGCGCAACTATCCTGAGACTGGAAAATTCAGGAGGGATAGTTGTGAGTTCGAAGAAACACTGGTCGCCCGGGAGCGATGTTGCCGTTCAAAGCGTTGAGCGAAGTGAAAGAGGCGGGTGGATTGTATCTGGCGTCTTGGCTCCCAACGGCATTTGCCCAGACTGTGGATTGCATTCACGCCGACGTCACGGCTGGCGGCGTCGGCGGCTGCAGGATTATCCCGCGCATGGAGACGAGGTAACGGTTGATCTCGCAATTTGCCGTTGGCGATGTCAGGCACCCGCTTGCCCACGCCGGACATTCTCAGACCAAATCGCCTCGATTGCGCGTCCATTTGCACGTCGTACTTCGCGTGTCGGGGAGATTGTCACCCATCTTGGGC
>JBARXS010000177.1:0-84966 GCA_049647465.1 Erythrobacter sp. | reverse complement strand
GATAGGGCTGGAGAACGTAGGAGCGGATCTGGTGCCCCCATCCAATCTCGCTCTTCTCCTGATATTCGCCGGACGCGGCTGCTTCACGCTCCGCCATCTCGCGTTCGAACAGACGCGCCTTCAGCATATTCATCGCCGTGGCGCGGTTCTTGTGCTGTGATCGGTCATTCTGGCTCGCGACCACGATCCCGGTCGGCTGGTGCGTGATGCGAACCGCGGAATCGGTGGTGTTGACATGCTGACCGCCCGCGCCCGAGGCACGGTAAGTGTCGATTTTCAGGTCGCTCGGATTGATATCGATATCGATATCGTCGTCGATCACCGGATAGACCCAGACGCTGGAAAAGCTGGTGTGCCGTTTTGCCGCGCTGTCATACGGGCTGATCCGGACGAGCCGATGGACGCCGCTTTCGGTCTTGGCATAGCCATACGCGCCTTCACCTTTCAGCAGCAAAGTCGCCGATTTTATGCCCGCCTGATCGCCCGCCTGATATTCAACCGTTTCGACCTTGAAGCCGCGACGTTCGGCCCAGCGGCCATACATGCGAAACAGCATTTCGGCCCAGTCCTGGCTTTCTGTGCCCCCTGCGCCTGCATGGATTTCCAGATAGGTGTCGTTGCCGTCCGCTTCGCCTGAGAGCAGTGCCTGAACCTTGTCGGCATCAGCCCGGTTGGCGAGCCGTTCCAGGCTGGCGAGGCCATCATTGACGACGCTTTCCTCTCCCTCGGCTTCGCCCATTTCAATGAACTCGATCGCGTCGGCCATTTCCGCGGAGATATCATTAACCGTATTCACCGCCGTCTCCAGCGTCTTCTGCTCGCGGCTGACGGCCTGTGCTTCCTTGGGATTGTCCCACAGGGTGGAATCCTGCACGCGCGCATTCAGCTCATCCAGACGCCGCAATGCGCGCTCCCAATCGAGCGACTGCCTCACGAGATCAAGCGCAGCTTCGATCCGGGCGATATAGGCTTGGGCCTCAGCCCGCATGGCAATTCCTTCAAAAGCGTTTAAGGCGCTTCACCTAGCGAGGGAAAGCCGATTGTAAAGCGCGAGAACCGATCAAATGGCGCAGTCGTGCCGGGGTGTTGCCCCGCTGCGGGCCTGCCCTACTTCGAGAGGTTTTTGACAGCGGCCAGTGTGCGCGTGACATGCTGACGGTAATCGCCACTGGAATAGACCGTCTCGATACGGCCATCGGGAGCGATGACATAGGACGTGCGGCTGGCCAGACCGCTATTGCCCATTGCGACGTCATAATCCGCAATGACGCGGGTGCTGGCGACACCAACCGGAAAGGCATCGCGGCATTCTTCGCGGCTGAAGCGTTTGAGCGTGTCGATCGTATCGTTCGACATACCGATCACGCTGGCACCCGCTTTCTTGAAGTCGGGCATGGCGGCGGCAAAGGCGTTCGCCTCCAACGTGCACCCTTGGGTGAAGGCCTTGGGATAGAAGTAAAGCACGACCGGGCCCTGTTTCAGCGCGGTGGCGAGCGAAAAGCCGAATTCCTTGCCAGCCAGCGCTGCCTTGGTGTTGAATGCGGGGGCCTTTGCGCCTTGCGCCAGCTCTGCATGGGCAGGTGCGGACACACTTAAAGCGACGCCGGTAGCCAGAAGGGCGGAAGCGGTGAATGTGTAGAAGAGTTTTGTCATGTGAGCCTAACCATCCATCCCCTTTGCCGGTTCCTTGCCCGATGCCGATAATGCGCCGATAATGCGCCAATCAACCGTCAGTAAATCCCGCCCTGCTCCTCGACAAAGTCGGCAGGAAGCCCGGTTTCTCGCGCAGCCGCGTTGTTACCGGCACCGCTCCGGCCTTGCGCGATCAGTTCGAGTATCTCGTTGCGCTTGGCCGCGATCTCATCCTGACGCGTCGAACGCGCCGGCTCGGTATCCGGCTTGAAAGCCTCCCAGATTATCGCCGCGTTGGGATCGTCGCTGGGCCAGCCATCGAACACGCGCTTGCCCGTGCGCCGGTCAATCCGCACCATGCGCACTCCTTCTGGAGCGACGGCAGGCAGATCGGACCAGCGGTCACGCGATTTCTCGATCATGGATTTGATGATGGGTGCAGCGATCGTCCCGCCATAGGCATAGCCGCCCATATTGCGCGGGGTGTCAAAACCGACATAGGCACCCGCGACAATCCGCTGTGTGCCGCCGATAAACCACACGTCCTTGGGACCGGTGGTTGTGCCGGTCTTGCCGAACAGCGGCAATCCGAGGCTGCGAAGGTTGGTCGCGGTTCCGCGGGTCACCACGCCTTCAAGCATATGCATCGTCTGGAAAGCGGTGCGGGCGTCCATCGCCTGACGGCCCTTCAGACCCATACGCGGCATCGGCGAGCCATCCCATTCGGGCATATTGCAGTTGCGGCAATTGCGGTCATCCGCGCGCCAGATCACCTTGCCCTTGCGGTCCTGTACATAATCGATGAGGCTGGGCGTGTTATAGCGACCGTGATTGGCGAGCGCGCCATAGGCTGCGACCATTTTCATGACCGTGCTCTCTTCAGAGCCAAGCGCAGTCGCAGCATAGGGATCGGGATCTTCGCTAATTTCCATGTCCTTGATCGTTTCGACGACATTATCCATGCCCGCCTGCATACCGATCTGGACAGTCATGATGTTCTGGGATTGCTCCAGACCATAGCGCAGCGGAAATTCACCCGCGCGGCCACCGCGAATGCACTTTTCCCCTTTGGACCGGCCCTGATAATAGCAGAAGCGCGAGTTATCGATCTTCGTCGAAGGGGTCATGCCGTTATCCAGACCCGTGGCATAGACAAACGGCTTGATCGTAGAACCGGGCTGGCGCATGGCCTGCGTCGCGCGGTTGAAATCGCCGAGCCGGTCATCAAACCCGCCCTGCATCGCCAGCACACGGCCATACTGGGCGCTTTGCACCACGATGCCGCCCTGCGCTGCGGGCAGGACTGCGATGCGCCAGGCATTGCCGGCAGGCTTTACCGCGATCACATCGCCCGCTTTCAACTTGCCGGGAGGGCTGACCAGTGCGGCTTCCTCGCCGTCGGTAAAGCCGATGCGAGCCGAGGAACCCGAACGATCTGTAACAACGGCGATGCGCCAGTCCTTGTAATCAATGCCGAGATAAGAGCTTTGCAATTGGCCGCGCCAGTTACCGTCCTCAATCTTGATCGTGGCAACCGGACCATCCCATCCGCGCTGCCCGTGATAGCGCAGCAGACCTTCGCGCAAGGCATCGCGGGATGCCTTCTGTAGTTCGGTATCAAGCGAGGTGCGCACCCACAGGCCGCCCGCATATACGCTGTTCTCCCCGTCATCGGCAGTTTCGCCGAAATCACGGATCAGCTGGCGGCGAACTTCTTCAAGGAAGTACCCTGCATCCACGCTGCGCTGACTGCGCTGCCGCTTCAGGCCTAAAGGCTGGGTTTGCGCGGCGGACCGCTCAGCCGAGGTAATAAAGCCGTTCTCTTCCATCTGCTGCAACACAAAGCCGCGCCGATTGAGTGCCGCGTCTTCCTGCCCCTTGCGGCCATAGCGTTCAGGCGCCTTGGGCAGGATTGCGAGAAAGGCGATCTCATGCAGATCCAGATCGCCGACATCTTTGTCAAAATAGGCGCGCGCTGCCGCTTGCACTCCGTATGACCGTCGGCCAAGCGGGATCTGATTGAGGTAAAGCTCGAGGATTTCCTGCTTGCTCAGCACCCCTTCGATACGGCTGGCAAGGATCATCTCTTTCAGTTTGCGCGTGACCGAATATTCGTCACCCAATAGCAGGATTTTCGCGAGCTGTTGCGTGATCGTCGATCCGCCCACCGCGCGCTCTCCCGAGCCGAATTTGGTGGCATAATCGAACACCGCATTCGCCGTTCCGGTCAGATCGACGCCGCCATGGGAGTAAAACGTCTTATCCTCGGCAGAGATATAGGCCTGTTTCAGCTTTTCGGGAAAATCAGCATATTGCAATTGGACCCGCCGCTCCCGCGCATAGGAATGGACAATCGCGCCGTCGATCCCGCGCACCACGGTCGGCAAGGGCGTTTCATAATCGAGCAGGCTTTCCGCGTCAGGCAGGTCGCTCGCCAGCCACACGAAAACCGCCACCCAAAGGGCCACAAAAGCAAAGAAAGCGACCACCAGCAGCTTGTACCAGATGCTGGTGCGCCACTTTTCCAGCAGCCACGCGCCAGCCCCGCCCAGATCGCGCCGGATGCGGTATCCAAAATACTCGAGGGTGGAGAGGTCAGCTGTATCAGTCATGTTCGCTCAGGCGGTTACAACAGGCGCAAATGGGGTGCCAGCACTTTTGGCGAACAGACCCATTTACCGGGAGGGTCCGGATGGTGATGCGGCACCAACTTCGGCGCGGCGGGCGAAATAGACGCGGATCGCCCTCGCCAGAACGGCGGCATATTCGTCTCGGCCTTCCTCGGTTGTTAGGCGGGCGCGGTCTTCGCGATTGGTTACAAAGCCGCTTTCAAACAGCACTCCGGGCACATCCGGCGCGCGCAGCACAGCGAGTTCGGCAGACCGAAGGGCTGAGGGGTGGAATACGATGCGCCCCTCCCCCTCGCGCGCAATCAACTGGGCAAACTCGGTCGCGGATTCCTGGGTTCGCCCTTGCGAAAGCTCAACCAGTATAGCGCTCACCGCATTGCTTGCGCCCTCGATCTCTACCCCGTTAAGCCGGTCCGCATTGTTCTCCCGCGCGGCAAAACGTGCCGCGGCCTCGCTCGAGGCTTCGCTTGACAGGGTATATATGCTGGCGCCCGAAACACCGCTGGCTTCGCCCGCAGAATCGGCATGGATGGAGAGAAACAGGTCTGCATCCAGCTGACGCGCAATCTCGGGCCGATTAGCGAGCGCAACAATGCGATCATCCACGCGGGTCATGGCAACGCGGATACCGCCCTGTTCCAGCAGCAGATCACGCAGGCGAAGGGCAATCGCGAGCACAATCGCCTTTTCCTGAACACCCGGCCCGACAGAGCCCGGATCGCGCCCGCCATGCCCTGCATCAATCACGACCAGGGGTCTGTCCGGATCGTCAGGACCCAGAATGGGTGGCAGTTCAACCGGCTGTGCCTCAGAACCCACCACCAGGCGCACCACATAGTCGCGCCCCCATTGCGGAACGGGTATTTGCACACCCAATGCCATCGCCCCACCCACCACCAAAGCGGGCAAGGCAACGACCAGCAGCAGGAGTTCGCGCAAGCTCATGTCTGAAATCGCTTAGGATGTTCGCGTGGACAAGCGCAATAGAGTTGCTTGCTGAAACCCACGGTGCTAGTCATTATGCATTGGGGGATAAATGGCCGCACATGCTGTGCGCGCCGATTGAAAATCCCCCTTCCGCATGGCCCTTCGCATGTTTCTTTGCGCATGGGGCATTAAACAGGTTGATGCAGTGACGAGACGCTTCTCCTCGCAAATATCCCCGCAGCGCCCCGATGGTGCCGCAGGCGATGCGAGCCGAAATGCGGTTACAAACCGCGCGTCGCGTAACGCAGACACGAATATCGCGCTCTTCCCACACATGGAAAATCCTCGCCTGGCCATACCAGGGGGGACTCAAACCATGGGTCTTCGCGCGATCCCACCATTCGGCGCTCGTTCATTCAGCGCCGCTCATCACACAAATACACGCCTGCTGCCTCGATTTATCGCGGCGCCGCCAGGCGTTTGGAGACACATACATGGCAACGCGCATGCTAATCGATGCGCGCCACTCGGAAGAAACCCGGGTGGCGGTTCTCAAAGGCAACCGGATTGAAGAATTCGACTTTGAATCGGCTGAACACAAGCAGATCAAAGGCAATATCTATCTCGCAAAAGTCACGAGGGTAGAGCCTTCGCTGCAAGCGGCTTTCGTGGATTTCGGTGGCAATCGCCACGGCTTCCTCGCCTTCAGCGAGATTCACCCCGACTATTACCAGATACCGCAGGACGACCGTGAGCAGCTGCTGGCCGAAGAAGCCGAAGCCGCCGAAGAAGAAGCGCGTCTGCGTGACGAAGAGGAAGAGGACGGCATTGCGCCGGGCGACGAATATGACGCCGAGGATGAAAGCGCCGAATCTCTAGCCGAGGAAATCGCCGAAGACGGGCTCGAAGAAATCGACACATCCGATAAGGACAAGGTCGCAACCATCGAGGACGGTACGTCTGATGACGATGGTGATGATGACGACGGCGACGACGACTCCGAAAGCGATTCGGATGAGGACGAATCCGAAGACAATAGCGAAGACAGCGACAAGCCGCGACGCGGCCGTCGCGGTCGGGGCCGCCGCCGTCAGGCTGTAAAGGGCAATGGCAAGCCAAAGGGTCGCAGCCGCGCCAAGGAAGTCGACGAGGTGCGCGCAAAGCGTATGGCTCTGCGCCGGCGCTATAAAATCCAGGACGTCATCCAGCGCCGCCAGGTGCTGCTCGTTCAGGTCGTAAAGGAAGAGCGCGGCAACAAAGGCGCTGCGCTGACCACCTATCTCAGCCTCGCTGGCCGTTACACCGTGCTGATGCCCAACAGCTCGCACGGGGGCGGGATCAGCCGCAAGATCAGCTCAACCAGCGACCGCAAGCGCCTCAAGCAGGTCATCTCTGACCTGTCCCTGCCCAAGACAATGGGCCTGATCGTTCGCACCGCCGGTCTCAGCCGCACCAAGCCCGAGATCAAGCGCGACTTCGACTACCTCGCCCGGTTGTGGGACGATATCCGTCAGACGACGCTGAAATCCACCGCGCCATCTCTGGTCCATTCGGACAGCGACCTGATCAAGCGCGCGATCCGCGACATCTACAATCGCGAGATCGAGGAAGTGATCGTCGAGGGTGAGGAAGGGTACAAGTCGGCAAAGGCATTCATGAAAATGCTGATGCCCAGCCACGCACGGCGGGTGAAGGCCTATTCCGATCCTGTGCCAATGTTCCAGCGCTATGGCGCGGAAGACCAGCTGCGCGCGATGTATGATCCGATGGTTCAGCTCAAATCGGGCGGCTACCTCATCATCAACCCGACCGAGGCGCTCGTCTCGATCGACATTAACTCAGGCCGTTCGACCAAGGAACACGGGATCGAACAGACCGCGCTGCACACCAATCTGGAGGCCGCGCGCGAGATCGCCCGGCAGCTGCGCCTGCGCGACATGGCGGGCCTCGTCGTGATCGACTTTATCGACATGGAATACAATTCCAACGTCCGCAAAGTCGAAAAGACCATGAAGGAAGCGCTCAAGCATGACCGCGCTCGCATTCAGGTTGGCCGCATTTCCGGCTTTGGCCTGATGGAGATGAGCCGCCAGCGCCTGCGCACCGGCGTGCTCGAAGCGACGACGCGCACCTGCCCGCATTGCGATGGCACAGGTCTGGTGCGCACCGCGTCTTCCGCCGGGCTCTCCGCGCTGCGTCTCATCGAAGACGAAGCGGCCAAGGGCAAAGGCACGATCATCAAACTTGCCGCGAGCACCGAGGCGGCGATCTACATGCTCAATGAAAAGCGCGGCGAACTGGTCGAGATAGAGCAGCGTTATGGCGTCACCGTCGAAGTTTTGCCCGAGGGTGAGGACGAAGGCGCGAAAATGAGCGTGTCCAGCCATGGCCCACGCCCGACCGAGGCACCCAAGTTTGAACCCATTGTCGATGACGATGATGACGATGATGATCTACCCGAAGAGGACGCCTACGAAGAGGAGGCATCCGAGGACGACGCCGATGACGATGGGGATGAGCGCAAGAAAAAGCGCCGCCGCCGTCGGGGTGGTCGTGGTCGCAACAAGAGGCGCAGTGAAGACGGTTCGGACGGCGAAAACTCATCGAGCGATTCGGATGACGGCGATTCTTCACAAGAACGCTCGGATGACGGTGACAGCGATAACGACGATGGCGAGAAGCCAAAGCGTCGCCGTCGTCGCGGTGGCCGCGGACGTCGGCGCAAGTCCGGCGATGAGACATCTTCCGAAGAGACTGTGAACGCAGAAGAGAGCGAGGCGGCGCAAGACGTTGCTGATCAGGTCAAGGAAGACATGACCGTCATCGCCGGTCCTGACGATGCATCAGAAACAGCAGCGGCAATGGCATCGGAGGACGACGCTCAAGCCGAAGCCCCCGCCGAAGAAAAGCCGAAGCCCAAGCGCAAGCGGGCTCCGCGCAAGAAGAAGGTTGCCGAGGACGCGCCTGCTCAAGCGGGTACAGCGGCAACTGCGGAAACGGAAGAAGCTCCCGCCGAGGAGAAGCCTGCTGAAAAGCCCAAGCGCAAGCGGGCTCCGCGCAAGAAGAAGGTTGTAGAGGAAGCGCCCACAGCCGAAGAAGTGGCAGAGCCTGCCCCAGAAGCTGAGGCAGAAACTGAGGCTGAAACCGTGGCTGAAACGGCGGTTGGAATAGCAGCCGAGACGGCGCCTGAACCGGCAGCACAAGCACCCAAAGCCGAAGAGCCCGCCGATGAAGGAGCGCCGACCGGGTCCAGGAAACGCGGTTGGTGGCAACGCACATTCGGCGAGTGATCAATAGGGCTGGACCGGCCTGAAATTTAAGAAGCGCGCGCCTCTCCGGGCACCTCCGGACAGGCGCGCGTTTTCGTTTACGCGACCCGCGCCACGCCCCATTCCATCCATCCGGCGAATTTCGGAGCCTTGGGCGTGTATCCCTCTCCAATGGTCTCAACCGCAAAACCGGCTTTACGGACCGCATCGGCAATCGGCCGGGTCAGGTGACATCCGCCCGCCATGCGCTTCCATACAGGCTCAATCCGGTCCTGCCAGCGTGCCACGTTGCGATCGGGTGCGCGGCCATGTTCAAGAAAGAGCGCCCGGCCCTCGGGTCGCAATATCCGGCGGATTTCGGACAGGACCTGCGCCGCATCCTGAACCGAGCACAGCGTGAAAGTGCATACGACCGTATCGAAAAACCCGTCCGGAAAAGGGATACTCTCGCCTACCCCAGCGCGAAGATCGGCAGGCCAGCCCTTTGCCTTCGCAGCATCGCGCGCCGCATCGAGCAGACCTTCATGCGGGTCAATTCCCGCGTAGGAAGCGATCGCGTCCGCATTGTAGAATTCCTGATTGATCCCGCCGCCACAGCCGAGTTCAAACACATCGCCGCGCGCCAGTGGAACAACAGCAGAGCGGCGCTTCATGACCTGCCCCTGGCTGCATGCACACGTGATCAGGCGGGGCATTACAGTGTCTTCGTACCAGTTCTTAAGCCCCATAACTCCCGCTTCCCCGTTATTACAACGCCTTGGCGAGGTGTGCTGAAATTGCCGCCGCAATCCGCCCCATATCGCTGGCGAGTTCGCCCGCCACATCCCTGTCCGCCATACCGGCCCAGCGAGCGACCTGCGGCATACTGATACCAACACGCAGTGTCCCGCCCCATTCCCCGTCACACCGCACACATTTCACCGGCTGCCCAAGCCGGATGCCATCCATCGCGAGCGCTTTGTGCAGAGCCTGAGCATCGGCAAACGTCGCAAGGCCGGGCAAACCGCTCAGATCGAGCGTGATCAGTGTGCGCATCTCGATCGGGCGCCCAGTGCGCCCGGTATCGCCGCCGGGGCAAACCCGCCGCACGGCAAGCGGCGCGATGAGATGCGTCGCCACAGCCGCTTCGAACGCGTCGATAATCTGCGCAACGCGATCCATAGCAATCGCCTGAAACCGCTCAAACTCGAACAGGGCCGCCTCAAGCCTCAAGGCAAGCGAGGGGTTTGCACTGTCTGTCAGAATGTCGCGACCCGGCCAGCCCTCGGGCCATTCCGCACGGCGAAAGATCGCAGCGAACCCTTTGGGCAGAGGCGCTGCCTGCGCAGCCATTTCCACCGGTATCACCGCCCATCCGTTGAACGGCGGCGCGCCCATGAACTTGGAGCCTGTCATCAGAACAATGCAGCCGCGTTCCAGATAGGCGGCGATGGCAGGACCGGTGATGCGCGCCTGACAAGCATCCACCACAAAGGTCAGCGCGTCACCGAAACGCGACTGCAACGCTTCGAGATCGGCCAGAGCGGGCAAAACCAGCCCGGTCTTCGAGCCGTGCACGCAATGGACAAGGGCGTGCGCGCCGCGCGCCTGAGCGGTCATGATTTCCGCTGTCATATCCGCCACGATCACCGCGCTGGAACGGGCCACCCCTTCAGAGCAGCGCACCGGAATATCGACCAGAGTAACAGGATCGCAGCCGGGCACCGTATCGGCGGGGGTGGTCGCCACGTCCAGTGCCGTTTCCTCCGCAAAGAAACGACCATGCGCGGAATGGACACAGCCGCTGCCGGTCTCGTCAGCCCCCAGCAGAATGTTATGCACCCCGCCTCCTCCTTTTTGAGTCGGCCCCTTTCCACTGACCGCCGCGAGGGCGACATATTCAAGATCGGTGCCCGAGGGGGCGAACACGATCCTCGCGGTGTTGCCATCCAGCCCGATTGCGCCCCGGATGCGGTCGCGCAGGCGATCTAGGCTGAGTGCATAGGGCTGCGTTTCGATCGTCTCTTGCAGTGCAAGGCAATGCGCAAAGGCGTCGGCTGAGATATCGCTGATCGTCGAAGAGGAATAGGCCAGCACGTCGCGAGGATATGGACCGGAAAGGTATTTGTTGAGGCCCGTTTGGCGATCAAGCGCTATCCGCGCATCCCCGCCCGACGCGAGCAGCCGCACCAGCGAACGCGCGCGATCATCCATGGCGTGCAGGGGACGGTGGAGCGGAAAGTCCTCGGCTCGAACAGCTTCAGGTATGGGCGCGGTCATTGGCTGGGCAGGTCCTTCCAGAAGCGAATGAGCAACGTATTGTTAGTCAATCGAGTGCCCGACGCAGCCGATACCGGATGCATTACCCACGCTTGCCCCCCGCAATCAATCCATTCCACCGGTAAAATCGCGGTAATTGCCGCAAACAAGCGCTGGCGCATCGCATCGTCAACGCTTAGAGGCGCAATCCTGAGAAGTGGGCTTTGCCCTCAGCCCTGAGAAAAGGCCCCAATGTCGCAAAACCTCACACCCATGACGATCCCCGCCGAAGCCAAGGCGAGGTTGAACATCCTGTTCCTCGCCAAGAACGCGCTGTGGGAAGGGGAAATTCACCCCGAAGACGGCAATCACGCGATGTACCACCGCGAAATGCGCGAAGTGCTCGAAGGGCTTGGGCTGAACCTGACGATTTCGCAGACGCATGACATTCTGTTCGATCCGCCCAAGGATATCCACTTCGTCTTCCCGCTGCTCAACCGTGCCGGGTTCTTCAATTCCGAGATGCTGGTGCCGCTTTTGTGCGAGCGGGCTGGCATCCCCTACCTTGGGGCAAACCCGATCCTGCGCGGCCTTTCGGATGACAAGCATCTGGCAAAGCGCGCAGCCGTCCATGCCGGTATCCCGACCGCGCCATGGGCTGTTTATCGCAATGGCGCGCCGGTCACACAGCACAAATGCCCTAAGGCGGATCGTTATGTGATCAAGCCGAACAATTCCTCGGCCAGCTGGGGCGTGGGCGATGCGACCGACTGGGACGGCGTCGCCCAGGCCGTGAAACGCATCCACGAAGACCCCGCGAATGGCGGTCAGGATGCGATTGTCGAACCCTTCATCACCGGCAGCGATGTCGAAGTCCCTGTGATCACCATCAATGGTGAGCCGCAGGTGATGCCAATGCTGATCTTCCGCCAGGCCGACCCCTCGCATCTGCGCACCTATTACGAGAAACGCGATCTGGTCGACCGCAGCCAGAAATACTCGCTCGACCCGTTTGAAAACCCTGAAATGGTCGCGCGCATAACCGAGATGACAAGGCTGTGCTGGGAAGAATACCGCCCGTTCGATTATGGCCGCTTCGAATTCCGCGTGAACGAGGAAACGGGCGACATCCAGTTCCTGGAGCTGAACCTCAACTGCAATCTGTGGTCACAAAAGGTCTTTGGCCGCTCGGCGCAAATGGCCGGATGGACGCAGGAACAATTGATTGAAACGCTGATGGCGGAGGGGCTGCGACGGCACGGGCTGATTTGAGCGCAGATCTCGGACTTGTGAGCGCGAAGCGGACAGTCTGATTGCGACCCAGTTGCGGACATTGCACCCCATGCCGGTGAGAAATCCGACCGAGCGTTCGATGACTAATCCTACCGAAGCGCGGGGCAAGTATAACTACGTATCAATTGGCTACGAGGCGTCATGACTTTGCCCGTACCCCCTGGGCGGTGCTCACCACACTTTCCGGGACTAAGGTTATGTTAAAAGAAATACCGCCTTCCGACCTCCAGATCGGAATGTTCATTCACAAGATGAAAGGGAGCTGGTTTGATCACCCTTTTTGGAAGTCGAAATTCCTGATCGACGATCAGGAGAAATTGAAAGTCCTGAAATCGAGCGCGCTAACGAGCCTGATCATCGATACATCGCTGGGCAAAGACATACAGGACACGCAAGATAATTCGCCGCCGCGCGGAGCTGATGCCACCGCTGGGACTGCCGCCGCCCGCCGAATGAAATCCATCAGGACACGCCAATCGAGTTCACAGGCGATATCCCTCCCTGTCTCAACCTCGGCGGAAGTCGGTGCCGCTCAAGCCCTTTCCGAAAACGCCAGTGCAAAACTCAAAGACATGTTCATGGCGGCTCGTGTGGGTCGCGCTATAAGCGTTTCAACGATCGTCCCGGTCGTCAGCGACATCCATGCCTCGATCCGCCGCAATTCACAGGCCTTCAACGGCTTGATGCGGTGCAAGCTGAGAAACGAAGTCGTCTATCGGCATTCGTTGTGTGTGAGCGCCCTGATGATATCACTGGCGCGAAAAATGAAACTGTCTGGACAAGTCACAGTCGATGCGGGCCGCGCTGGTCTGTTGCTGGATTTAGGGACCAGTTATTACCCTCATAGCATTGAGCCACCTGAAGGCGATTTCAGTAGGCTCGATCCGGAAATCTGGGAACAGCATGTGATGCTCGGCCATCGAGCCATCAAATATGATGATACGATTTCAGACTGGGTTTTAGACACCTGTCTTCACCATCATGAACGTCTTGACGGAACCGGATTTCCTGGTGGCTTGAAGGGAGAAGACATCAGTCTAGGCGGAAGAATGGCCGCAATTTGCGATACTTTCGACTTTCTGCTCACCGGTGGCGGAGCCACCACTGCTCTTGATCCAGCAACAGCTGTTACAGCACTCCGGGAAATGGATGGGGCCTTCGACCCTGACATTCTTCGCAAGTTCGTCGAATCAGTTGGTCAATTTCCAATCGGCTCGTTTGTCCGCTTGCAAAGCGAAAAGGTGGCGATGGTCATAGATGAGAACCCGGATGATCCTTCCCATCCGATTGTTGAGGCCTTCTTCGACCTTGCCGAAGGAAAACGGGTTCCACAACACAGGGTCAAACTGGGAATTGGTTTTGACGAAGACGAAATTCTCGAAAGCGCTGATCTGTCGGGACTCGATCTTCCAGATGAACCATATCTGCGGGAAGTTACGTTTCTTGCGGCCCATCGACGGTGACTGCTCTACCGTCACGCGGCCGATTAAGGTCGAGCAAATCAGAAGAGGTGCCAGATGGCACTGTCTTACCAAATGCACGTGAGCGAAAGTAAGGCCTGATCGGGAGGGGTAGTGAATACCCGGATTTCGAAAGCTGGCAAGTTCGTTTCGTAATTTCTGCTTTTGGCCTAAAATGATATTCTGTGGTCTTTAACGTCCGCTCCCACCCCCACAATGAGACATCAGCGCATCAAAGAATCCGTCTCATGCAGACGCTCCGATCTGCCAAGCACCGCTCTCCTGCTACGCTGGCACCACCTTGCCTGCAAAATCGAACACCTGCCCGCTTTGCTTCGGTCCCAGCCCCGCCAGTACGCCGAGCAGATTATTCGCCGCATCGTCAGGCTTGGTGAGTTGGCCATCGGGGAGGTTCGACTGGAACGGTTCTGACAGCGCACTGTCCACCGTGCCAGGATGCAGGCCCACCACCACGCCAGCGGGATGCGTGCGGCCTATCTCCAGTGCGAAATTCTTCAGCAGCATGTTGAGCGCAGCCTTGGACGCGCGATAGGAATGCCATCCGCCCAGCCCATTGTCCGAAATCGAGCCGACCCGCGCGCTGAGGGCGGCGAACACGAAACGCTCGGCCCGCGGCATCAGAGGCAGCACATGTTTTGCGATCAGCGCAGGACCGATTGTGTTGAGCGCCAGAACCTGCGCCATCGCCTCGCCCGAGAGCCGTTTGTACGTGCGTTCCGGCCCCGTGCCATCCGCCAGCGTGAGAACGCCTGTCGCAACAATCACCCATTCGGGCGGATCATCGCGCATCGCATCGGCGGCGGCGGCAATGCTGTCTTCATCGGTCAGGTTGAAGGCGAACGGAGCGTATGGCGCGCCTGATGGACCGTCCCCAGAACGCGATCCGGTGTAAATCCGCTCGCACCCATTACTGGCCAGCGCCTCGCACATCGCCTTGCCGATACCCCCCGAAGCGCCGAAGATTGCTGCGCTGCGGGGCCATTTTCCTACTTCTGTCATGTCGGTTAGAGCGAGACAGCGCATAAACCGTTCCCTGCCATCCCTTTCTGCGCTGAAGTGTCAACTTCGAAAAATACGATTAACCCCATGATGTATAATAATAATCAGGCGGTTTATGAAATTGACAAGGTGTCAAGTTTGTCATCTTTCTTGCGACACACTCAAGTGGACCGCAAAAGGTCGCAACACAGCTCATCTTGCCTCATGCGGTGCAGGCGTTAGATAGGCACAAAGATTAATTGGGATCCGATCACACATGGCAACCTTCACGCTTCCGAAGAATTCAAAAATCAGCAAGGACGGCAAGGCTCACAAGGCCAATGGCGCCGCCCGCGCAAAGTCGTTCAAAATCTATCGTTACGATCCCGACAGCGGCAAAAACCCGCGCTATGACAAGTTCGAGATCGACCTTGATGAATGCGGCCCGATGGTTCTGGACGCTCTGTTCAAGATCAAGAATGACGTTGATCCGACGCTGACCTTCCGCCGGTCCTGCCGTGAGGGGATTTGCGGATCGTGTGCGATGAACATCAACGGCAAGAACGGTCTGGCCTGCACCACCTCGATTGAGGATCTCAAAGGCGAGATTCGCATCACGCCACTGCCGCATATGGATGTGATCAAGGATCTCGTTCCCGATTTTACGCATTTCTATGCGCAATACGCGTCGATCCGGCCCTGGTTGCAAACCGTCTCCACCACGCCTTCGGGCAAAGAACGGCTGCAATCGCCTGAGCAGCGCGAGCAGCTTGACGGGCTATACGAGTGCATCCTGTGCGCCTGCTGCTCGACTGCATGCCCCAGCTATTGGTGGAATTCGGACAAGTTCCTCGGGCCTGCGATCCTGCTCCAGGCCTATCGCTGGCTGGCTGACAGCCGCGATGAAATGACAGGTGAGCGCCTGAACGAGCTGGAAGACCCCTTCCGTCTGTACCGTTGCCACACGATCATGAACTGCGCGAATGTCTGCCCCAAGGGACTCTCGCCCGCAAAGGCGATTGCCGAGACCAAGAAGATGATGGCAGAGCGCGCTATCTGATGCGGAATTCTCCATCCGTGGAGGATGCTGAAGTGGCCGCTTTGCCCGAAACTCCTATCGAGCGGATGTCCTCGCGCGACTATCAGACCGTCCGGGAATACTTCAGGACGGGACCTGACCGCCCAGTAATCTTCACGGATGCGATGGAGGATTGGCCTGCGCGAAAAAGCTGGACGTTTGACCGGCTCGCTAACCAATTTGGCGCAGACCTGGGGCTGGTCCCGCTCGGCTTTTTGGGACAATCGGGCGGATTGGCGATGATGCTCGGAGAGTTCATTCGAAAGATGGATGACCCGTCTTGCGAGGTTGCCGGTTTCTGGGTTGACCAGGAAGGTCGACCAATCAACGGACCGCAGAAAACCGGTGAGGAACTGTGGAGCTTCATATGGAATGCCTTTGCCAAACATCCCGAGCTGGAAAAGGAAATCGGCCCTAGCCCGCAAGGCATGGAAAATGGCCTGGAGAAACTGGAAAGGCCGGTCATTGATGCGCTTCAGAAAGCGACAGACAACTCGTTCCATCTATTCATTGTAAGCAGCAAGGGCACGACGACGCCGTGGCATTTTGACTTCCCTCTGAGCATCGCCAGCCTGTCGCAGTTTGCAGGACGAAAGCGCGTATACCTTATGCGGCGCCTGCCCGGCGACGGTGCGAGGATCACGGACTTTAATCCCGAAAATCCCGACTTCGAAAAGTTCCCTCATTATGAAGGGCGGCTGGCCTATTCAGGCACTCTGGAACCGGGCGAGATGCTCATCGTACCCCGCGATTTCTGGCATTACGTTCGCAGCCTAACACATTGCATTACAATGAGTTATAACTTCTTCACGCCGGAAACGGCGGTGGGTTGCGTCCAAAGCATATTGGAGTTTGGCAAAGACAGGCTTGACCCCTGCGACCGTCAGATAATTCTCGACGCATTCGAAGATGTGCTTACCGGCGAGACAACATCAGCCTGATGACGAATGCATTCGATTACCGCTCTCTGTCGCCCGATGAGGCGGAAGGTGAGGAAGGCTGGTACAGCTGGAACCTCGTCGACCGGACGCGGTACAATGCGGTTGTCCTGGGTGACCTGCATGTGCGGCGTGAAGGCGACAATTGCCGACTGCGCATGTTTCCAGAGCGTCACCACACAAATCTGGCAGACAACATACACGGTGCGACCACACTGGGCCTGATAGACATCGCGCTGTTTGCCACGATGCACACGGTGGGCACTGGCGACGCCGGACCCTCGGTGACGGTGGAGCTATCGACGCAATTTGTCGGTGCAGGAGACCCTTCGCAGCCTCTCGATGCGGTGACGGAAATCGTGCAGGAAACCGGACGGATGCTGTTTGTGCGCGGCCAATGTGTGCAAGGCGAGAGCGTGGTAGCCAGCTATTCGGGCATAGTGCGCAAGATGAAGGCGCGCCTGCCGCAAGGCCTGAAATCAGCGCACGCATGAGCGGTGTCCTCGCCCGTTATGAAGCGCTGATCGCCGATGGTCAGTTAAAGCCTGACACTGCGCAACGCGCCGCAGCTTTGCGTTTGCAACAGCTTCAGGACGAGCTGGAAGCGCAACTGCCCAAACGCGGCTTTTTCGCGCGTCTGACGGGGTCACCTGCAGCTCATCCTGACCCGCGAGGCGTCTATATGTGGGGCGGCGTGGGCAGGGGCAAATCGATGCTGATGGACCTGTTCGTCGACACACTTAATATCGAACACAAGCGACGGGTCCATTTCCACGCCTTCATGCTGGAAGTGGATGCTCTGGTAGCCGAAGCCCGCAAGGCGAAGCGCAAAGACCCGCTGATGTCTGTCGCGCTCAAACTGGCCGGCCAGACCCGCTGCCTCGCTTTTGATGAAATGGTCGTCAACAACACCGCCGATGCCGCGATCATGGGGCGGTTCTTCGCCACGATGATGGAAAGCGGGACTGTGATCGTCACCACATCGAACCGCCCTCCCCGCGACCTTTACAAAGACGGGCTCAACCGGTCGCTGTTCATGCCGTTTATCGAACTGGTCGAACGCGAGATGGATGTTGTCGAGCTGAATGGCGACACCGACTACCGGCTTGATCGGATCGGCGGGCTGGCCATGTGGCACACTCCATTGGGCGATGCTGCGACCGATAAAGTGCGCGAGGCATTCTTCCGCCTGACCGACTTCGCCCCGGAAGACGCAGCCAATGTACCTTCATGCAATCTCGATATTGGCGGTGGACGCACAATGTTTGTGCCCAAAGCTCTTAAAGGCGTGGGCGTATTCAGCTTTAAGCGGCTGTGCGGGGAAAATCGCGGAGCCGCGGACTATCTCGCAATCGCGCGCGAATTCCATACCATCATCATAGTCGGGATACCGCAGATGAGCCCGGCTAACCGCAACGAAGCGATCCGTTTTACCAAGCTGATCGATGCACTTTATGAAAGTCGTGTAAAACTGTTTGCAGCCGCAGCCGCAGAGCCCGAAGCTTTGTATGAGGCAGGTGACGGGGCCTTTGAATTCAGTCGGACTGTGAGCCGCTTGAACGAGATGCAGAGCGCCGAATATCTGGCGCTCGGCCACGGAGCTGAACAGTGAGGCGCGGACCTGTAAAGGAGCGTCAGGCGGCGGGCCTAATGGCGTTGCGCTGGGCCACGCGTCCTTGGGCGGCGACCAGACGGCTCATGACCTTCAGGTCCTGCTCGCGCAACTGGAGCGCCGCATCGGCCCACATTTCCGTGATCCGGTTCAGCTCTTCCAGCTCAAGTTTCCAGACCCGCTTGGTCGCTTTGCGAGCACCAACCATGCCAGCATGCCGACGATCCGACTTCTTGATGAAATCACGCACGGCATGAACCCCTTCACCGGTCTCAACCAGTTCGTGCACGATACCCAGAGCGTACATTTCCTCTGCGGTGTAGGTCTGGTTCGACAGAATGATCCGGTCGGCCATCGCGCTGCCCAGCTTCCTCGAAAGCAGCGCATGTGCGCCCATCCCCGGATAGAGGCCGAACATAATCTCAGGCAAAGCAAAGGTGGCATGACGCTCTGCAATGATGAAATCGAAGGACAGCAATGCCTCAAAACCACCGCCAAGGGCTGCGCCCTGCACCAGGCCAACGGTCAGCATGTCAATGCCCAGAGTGCGGATGTTGCGGTCAAGAATCCCGCAGCAGCGATGCCCGTAATTGACAAGCGCGTCGCGGTTTCGATTGCGGATCAGGCTCTGGAACAGATCAAGGTCACCGCCGTAACAGAATACGTCGGGCGAACGGCTTCCCAATACGAGATAACGCAAAGGAACCTTGCCCGCGCCAAATGCCTGACTGATCAGGCTTTGCCAGTTCTCAAAGTCTTCCAGAAGTGCCGGAGTAAAGCTGGGGCGATCTTCGGGTCGCATAAATGTCCATAGGGCAGAGTTTGAGCTCTCATATAAAACCTCAAGTTCTGCGAGAGAATACAAACCTTCCGGTATTGCAGCGTGGACGGCACTTTCAGCGAAAATTTCTTCGCTATTGTCCAAAGGCAGCCCCTTAGGCGCACCGCTATCCATACCCTAATTCTCCAATGCGACCCTGATGCCATTCAGGACTGGTGTTCCCGAACGGTCAGCAACGTGATTAGGTCCCGCCACCAAGCAACCACTAAGACCAAGAGGGGCAACATTGCAAATTGTATCTGAGACTTTTCCGGTGATCTTGGTCACAAATTGGGTCAATTAGCCCAGTTAGGCGCACTATTATTACGCAAATTTACCCAGAAACCCCCAGCTTCCCAAGTGAATTCTCCAACATGATAAGCTGCCACAGCACCCGCGAATTGTCGCTTACGCCAGAGATATGGTCCTGCGCCAATTTTGAAAGCGCACGTGGATCGAACCAGTCGCTTTGCGCAAGGAAGCTCGACTGCGCGATCCCCCTTGCCTCCTTGGCCAATGGCCCGCGCAGCCATTGCGCGATTGGCGTGACAAAGCCCTGTTTGGGCCGATACAGCACGTCCTTGGGCAGATGCGGCTCCATCGCATGTTTCAGCAAATATTTGCCGGTGGAGCCTTTGACCCGCAGCGCTTCGGGCAAACGCGCCGCAAATTCGACGAGGCGATGATCCAGCAGCGGCTCACGCGCCTCAAGGCTTACGGCCATGCTGGTGCGGTCGACTTTAGTCAGAATATCGCCGGGTAGCCAGAAGGTAAGATCGGCATATTGCGCCCTGTCCAACCCGCTGCGAGCCGGGGCATTGCGCATAATCCCGACGATCTCGTCCTCTGCCCTCGTTCCCTGCAATTCGCTGGCGAACCGGGAGCTGTAGAGCGAGTTTCGCTGCTCGGGTGTGTTCACTGAAAGGCCGCGCGCATAGCCTTCCTCTCCACTCGCCGCCAATGCCAGCAGCGTAGACTTGGCGCGCAAAGGTCTGGGAGCCCAGTCCGCCTTTGGCCAAATCCGGCCGAGGGTGCCGAATAGCGGGCCCCGCAAGGCTTGCGGCAGGATGGAACGTGCGCGTTCCTCGTTATGGTGAAAGACCTGACGCCGATATCCGGCGAAGGCCTCGTCCGCGCCGTCTCCCGAAAGGGCTACAGTCACCTGCTCACGCGCCAATTGGCACACGCGCCATGTCGGCAAAGCGGAAGCATCAGCGAATGGCTCATCGAACATCGCGCAAAGCGTATCAATCGCTTCAAAATCATCGCGGCCAACTGTGCGTGCGCGATGATCCGTTCCGAATTGGTCCGCAATCCGCTGCGCATAAGCAGTTTCATCCAGCGTCGCGACGTCAAAGCCGATTGAACAGGTCTTCACCGGTTGAGAGCTTGCCTCGCTCATCAAAGCCACAACACTTGAGCTATCCACCCCGCCCGAAAGGAACGCCCCCAGAGGAACATCGGACACCATCCGTGAGCGAACGGCTTCGCCCATCAGGTGCATAAGCGCCTCGGTCAGTTCGCCCTCGCTTGCGCTGGACCGGTCTTCAAAACTGATATCCCACCAGCGGCGCGGTTGAGGGATCGGTTTGCCCGCTTCGCACAGCATAAAGTGCCCCGCAGGCAGCTTGTGAACGCCGGAGAGGATCGAATGCGTGTCTGGCACATAACCCCATGCCAGATAGGCATCGAGGGCTTTGGGATCGATGGTGCGCCTAAGCGAAGGGTCAGTCAGCAACGCCTTAAGCTCTGATCCGAACGCAAGCGTATCGTCCGGCAAGCTGGTCCAGAACAGCGGCTTCACCCCGAAACGATCCCGCGCGAGGAACAGGCTGCGCCGATCCAGATCGTACAGCGCAAACGCAAACATCCCGTCGAGCCGGGTCAGGCAGTCCACGCCCCAGCGCTGCCATGCGGCCAGGATCACCTCCGTATCGCCATCAGTGGCAAAGCGCGCGCCGTCGCCTTCCAGTTGCTGGCGAAGGGCGCGGTAGTTATATATCTCGCCATTAAAAGCGATGACCGCCCGGCCATCGACCGAGTGCATCGGTTGTGGCGATCCTTCCAAATCGATGATGGACAGCCTGCGATGGCCGAGGCCTATGCCGGGCGATGTCCAGACGCCCGCGCCATCGGGGCCGCGATGCACCATCGCATCGCACATCCGCTCAATGCGAGCGGGATCGAACCGGGTCGCCGGGTCTGAGTGGAATAGTCCGGCGACACCGCACATTGCCCCCGCGCCGCCTTAACCCAGGCCTGCGGGAGCGAGAATTGCGACTGCCATCCCCGCAGCAATGCACAAGGCCGCAACGCAGGCGAGGATGACCAACGGGCCATCACGCCCGATTTCAAACCGCGCAACCCACGGCATCGCGTCCAGATCGCTTGCGGTGTAGCCATAATCCTCGGGCTCGCTTTGGAAAAAGCGCCATGCCCCTGCCAGGACCACCGCCACGACGAGCGCGAAGAATATCCAGCCATAGAACACATGGTCGAATCCGGCTGCGAATTCGACGCCAGCAAATTGCGCGATGTATATCGTGCCCCATGCGCGGACGCCATTGGCGAGGATCGGCACGATGATTGATGCAGCCATGAAGATCGCGCGGCGGCTCCAGCTTGTGAAACGGGTGAAGCTGACCAGCACTGATAGCGTCACCATTGCGATGAGGAATTTCACGCCGGAACAGGCCTCTGCCACCACGAATAACCCCACAGGTGTATCAATGAATATACCATCAATGACCGCAGGAATGCCGCTCCCAAGCGTGAGCACAATCGCCATTTTGGCTGTGATAGCCTGCAATTGGGGGATTAGCTCGTCACCGAACGGGACCATGAAGGCGACATAAGCGAGCGGAAGCGCCAGTAAGACTGACACGCGCACGCCCAAGACAGCCACAATAGCGCCTTGCACCGCGCCAACCGCGCCAGCCTGAGCGAACAGATTGATACCCGTGATCCTACCCGTCAGCCAAAGCATCAATCCTGCCGCGACCAGCGCAGCGCCCCAGCCAAACGGGCGCGGGGTTACCTTTGCCAGTTCATCCGCCTTCAGCCATATGAGCCAGATTACTATCAGCGGCACCAGCAGGATGTGATTATAGGTGTCGATGTTCCACCACTGGTGGAACATCTCGCCCCATTCGCGCGCGGTCACCAATCCGATCAAGGCAATCGCCCCGGCCAAAACGCCGAACGGCATACGCCATCCCTCGGGAACACGTTCCAGCGTGATTTGCGCCTGCCAGCCAGTGCCTCGGGCGAGGTTGCCGGTCGTCTCAGGCGGCATTGCGGGCCTCACCTGATTGAATGTGTACCAAATCCGCGAGTGGAGAAAGCATCGCATCCCATGCGTGATGGCTCAGGACGAATTCCCGGGCGGCCTTGCCCATCTTCGCGGCTGCATCCGGCTGCGCCAATATAGGCTCAACGCTTGCACACATGGCGTGTGCGTCCGCCGCGCTCTCAATCCAGTGTCGGCCATCAATGCCATCGATGCCGGTGGCCGCTTCGGGCGTAAGCAAAATTGGTCTTGCCATCGCCATCGCTTCGAGCACCTTGTTCTGAACCCCCCGCGCAATCAGCAGCGGCGCAATCACGCATGTGGCCGAAGCGAGGAAGGGCTTTACATCAGGCACTTCGCCCCAGAGTGTCAGACCGTCTGCGCCTTGTTTAGCCTGCAAAGCCGGGTTCGGATTTCGGCCCACAATATGCAGCTTTGCGTCCTTGTGCATACAGCGAACGGCGGGAAGAAAGTGTTCAATCGCCCACAAAGCCGCAGCCTCGTTGGGTCGATAATCCATCTGCCCCGTAAAGACGAAATGCGGGCCACTCGCAGGATCAAGCTGCGGATGTACAGGTACAGCAGCGGGGTCAAAATCTCGCGCATCAATCCCGTTACCGATCACTTTGATATCAGACGTTAGGGGAGAGTGGAGGCGAGACCGGAACAGCTCGGCTTCGGCCTTGCTTATCAGGACGGTCGTATCTGCACGGCGGGCAAGCCGCTCTTCTTCCAGCGCGAGCAATCGGGCCTCGCGGGAATTGAGCCAGACACGTTCCCCGGAATCAGCGTAGCTTTCAAACTTCGCGCTGTCGACATCGCACAGATCGATGACGACACGGCCCTTAACGTCGTCGGGCACATACTGGCCCATCTGTCCGGAAAAGATGACTATCGCGCTGATCGGGCGCTGCGCAATCGTGGTGCGAACCCACTTTTCAAGCTTCGCGCTGTGAAAGGCGGTGAGGCTTACAGGCTTTCCGGCCAAGACCGCTTCGGCACCGGCCAGAACGAGCGGCTTTGAGCGGTTGACGACGCAATGACTTACCGTGAATTGCTCCACCGCGCTGATCGCAGCGCGATCCTCGGCATTCTCGGAAAAACACCCGAGATGCACCGGACCAAGCGAGGCAAGCTTGCGCAAGAGATGATGCGCGCGAATTTTGTCCCCGCGATTGGGCGGAAACGGCACCCGGTGGGCCAGAAACAGGATTTCGCTCACGCCCGGCCGCCCTTACGCCAGACCGCGCGCGATCCGCGGTCCGATCACATTGGCAATCGGCAGCGGGAGCTTCTTCCAAAGCTCGATCTTGCGGCTGTAGGCTTCGCTGGTGGGGTCAATATCGCGCGGGCGCTGGCCCGGTGCAGTCCAGGTTGCATAGACCAAAGGCTCGGGCTCAAAGCCCCAGTTCTTCTTGAATTTATGAGGGCCGCTATCCGTTTTTGAACGGCCAAAATCGAACCGGGTCATACCCTTCCGACGGGCATGCAGCATCAGTTCGTAATACATCAGTTCGTTTGCGCGGGCATCGCGGGCGGCAACGCTGCCTCCGCCCCAGAATGGCAGAACGGCGCCATCGTGATAGAAATTCAGCACACTCGCAATCGGCGCTCCATCGTGGAACACGGTCAGAATATCGCTCTGTTCGGGGAAAGCTTCCAGCATCGCGCTAAACAATTTCGCTGGAAAAACCGGAGTGCCCAGATTGCGAACGCTTTCGGAATAGGCGGCGTAATGCGCGCGCAGATCATCGTGTGACCGGCCTACGCGCACCGGCAGTTCGTTCTTCAGCCCTTTGCGCACTTCGGCGCGCGCCTTGCGGGGTATTGTGAGCAATTGGGCCTCGTCATCCTCTGCCAACTCCTGCACAAAGCCGCAATGCTTGTGGTCCCATTGCTGCCAGCCTTCGCCTTCCGGGATCGGACCCCCACGAAGCTCCATACTCGCAAAGCCGTTTGCAGCTGCATAGTCCTGCGCTGCACTTGTAAGAGCCGCCTTGGCCTCTTCACTTTCGGCAACAATGCCACCTCCGACACCGAAGCCGCTTGAGATCAGTGCCTTGCCAAATAAAGCCGAGCGCACTTGCGTAAGGGGCAACCAACCGGTGATCACGCCCAATTGTTCGCAAATGAATCCACTGGCGCGTTGTCCAGTGCCCGCTTCAACCGCTCGCAGCCATGCCGGGCGGTGAAACAGGCTCGCACCTTGCTCTGCCACAAAACCTTCAATCCGGGCAGCGACGCGGCTGTCAGACAGATCCGCCAAAGAGACGGTGTGGTTCATGGCGATGGGAGCATTCACGCGGCAATCCCGCTCCGGTCGGTTTCATCGACCGGAAAAGCAACGGCGCGGTCAGCTTCGCTCTGCGCGATCATATCCATCCGGCCCCAGCGAAAATCACCGACCAGACCGCGCAGCTTGTCAGCCATTTTCTCAAGGCCGGTATAGTGCCTCAACTTTGAGCGCATCGGCGCGTTGGGAACGCGGGGCTGGTCGGGATCAATTTCCCAAGGATGGAAATAGAAGATCGCAGGGCGTTCCTCACGCCGGTTCACCTGACGGATCGCCCAGCGGGAAAAGGCATAGGGCAACACGCGGAAAAACCCGCCGCCGCCCGCTGCAACGCGTTTGCCGCCGAGAATTGCCGTCGTAACCGGTAATTCGACCAGATCGGACCATGGCAAAGGCTTGAACGCAAAACGCGGGGCTTCGGGCCAGCCGTAATGATCATGCGTGATCGGGGCGACGCTGGAGGAATATTCATATCCCTGCTCCGCCAGCTCCATGAAAGCCCAGGGCGTGCGCTGGTCAATCGAGAAGCTGGGCGCGCGGTAACCGGTCACCTGCTGGCCGGAGCAATCCTCAAGGATCGCGCGGGCCTTGGCGATGTCCTGCCCAAAAGCCTTGCGGTCAAAATTGAACACACGCGCGTGATCATAGCCGTGGCTGGCCACTTCGTGCCCGGCGTCGGCGATGCGCCGGATCATGCGCGGGTGGCGTTTTGCGACCCAACCAAGCGTAAAGAACGTGGCGCACACATCAGCCTCGGCAAACAGATCGAGGATCGCATCGACGTTGCTTTCAACACGCGTGCTGATCGCGTTCCATTCACTGCGGTCGATCACATTTTCAAACGCGCCGACCTGAAACCAGTCTTCGACATCTACGGACAGCCCGTTGACGACGCGCGAGGGCACGACGCCGGCTTGCTCTGAAAGGTCACCGGTCAAAGCCACTCCTATGCAGCCTCGCGCGAATTATCGTCTTCAAGCCATTCGATCAGCATTGTCAGCACATGCCTGAAGGAACGCTCCTGTTCTTCCAGACGGCTTTCAATTCGCCTGAGTGTCTCATCCAGATCAGGATTGGGCAGGTTGGCGATGCTCCGGGGGTCGCTATTGGCCAAAGCGCCCGCTGCCTGAAGCTCGCTGATGGCGCACTCAAGCTCGGCGGTGCGTTCGTCACGCTGGGCCAGCATCGCAGCGACTTCTTCCGGCGGAACTCCGTCAGGTGCCACGGACGCAGGCGCCTCTTTCGCGACATTGGTATCAAGGCTGAATGCGCCGGCGCTCTTATCCGCGCCGCGGCTCTGATCCGAGGCCATCTCTTCGCAGACCGCTTCAAGCATGGAGGTGGTCAGTTCGCCCCGCTCCTCAATCGCTCCCAACAGCAAGAGACGGTTCATCACCTGATTCACGCGGCGCGGAATGCCATTGGTCGCTTCATAGAGCGCGGGCAACAGCCCCTCCCCCAAAGCGGGACGACCTTGCCAGCCGACATGTTCCAGGCGATGACGGATGTAATTCTCGACCTCGCCCGCATCCAGCGCATCAAGATGGTGCGAAGCGATGATGCGTTGGCGCAGCTGATCCAGATCGGGGTGGTTGGCCAAAGTTCGGCGAAATTCCGGCTGACCCAGCAACAGGCTTTGCAACAGCGGGTGTGCGCCAAGCTGGAAGTTGGAAAGCATGCGCAGCTCTTCGAGAGCGGTGAAGTCAAGGTTTTGGCACTCATCCACCACCAGCAGGCAACGACGCCCTGCGCGGGCTTCTTCCTGAAGGAAGCGCTCAATCGCTCCGAGTGCGCCTGCCTTGTCCTTGCCTTCAATGGCCAGACCAAAGCTTTGCGCGACCACGTGGATCAATTCCTCACCATCCAGCGCCGTTGTAACAATCTGGGCGACAGTCAATGCAGCGGGATCAATCCGCTCCATCAAATGCGCGACCAGCGTGGACTTGCCCGCGCCAATCTCGCCGGTGATGACGATGAAGCCCTCACCCTGATTGAGCCCGTAACCCAGATAGCTCATCGCCTTCTTGTGGCTCGCGCTTTCAAAATAGAATTGCGGGTCCGGCGTGAGCTGGAAAGGTCGCCCGGTGAAGCTGTAATATTGCTCGTACATTGTGTCTTAGCCCCGGATATCAAAAGTCGTAACGCAGACCGACCAGCGCACTGGCGGCGGCAAAGTCTTCAGCACTGAATTCGCTGTCGAAATAGTCGACCGACAGAGCAGCACGGGCCGACAGGCGGCTGGTGAGCGCGCGGTTATAAGCCGCCGATGCGCCGTATGCAGTGAGGTCCGAATTGTCGAAGTCGCTGGTGAACCAGTTGACGTAAGCATTCGTCAGCAAGGTTCCGCTCTGGCCGATCGGGCTGGTGAGCGTTCCGTTGACGAAGTAGCTTTCGTCACGCTGGCCATCGAGTGCGCCAAGCACGGTGTTTTCGGCACCGATGAAGGTGCGGCGGTCATAACCACCCGCAATCGCAGCGGTCATGCGGCCAATCTGGCGTTGATAGCTGATGTTACCACCACGGCCACGGAAGGCCGATGAGCGGATCGAGCCCAGCAATCCAAGACCCGTCGCGCCCTCACCCCCTGTGACAAGACCCGTAAAATCCCCGGTCAGCGCGTTGCGCCCTGCGGTGAAATCGGTCGAGACTCCAGCCAGCGAGTTGTTCAGCGCTCCGCCAAAGCTTGTCAGCCCGTCATAGACATTCACGCTGAAGGCGCTGCGGCTGTCAGGCGCGTAAGAGAGGTTGCCGTAATAGGTTGTCGAGCCATAACGACGCCCAACTGTGGCGGTCAAAGATGTGCGGCTGCTCGGACGCCATTGGACGCCCACATCCCAGATCAGCCCGTCGACTTCAAAAGCAATCTGGCGTGGCTGTGTGGTGTCCGTCACGAAACGGTCGTCATCGCCAATCACCGGATTGCCATCAGCATCGCGCACGGCGTCGCGACTGGAGACCTCAACATCTTCATAGCCAAGGCCGCCGATCACAGCGAAACTGTCGCTGAGCGGAATTGTCACATCGCCGCGAACATTCAGGTCGCGAATGCGCTGGTCAAGGTTGTCGACCTCTTCCTGAAACGCGCCAGCGCCAATTCCGATGCCGATTGGCAGGCCTTGTCCGGCCCGCGTGCCAGCCCGAACCTGTCCTGCATAAGTGACACTTTCATCGAACACATCGATGGGGTTGCCGTCCTGATTGATGACTGCATCATCGGCTTCGATACGGTTATAGCCGACGCGCGCGCTGGCGGTCAGATCAACTGCCCCTGCGCGCGTGGCAATCGTGGGCCCGGCAAAAACGCTGTAAATCTGGCTTTCCGCATCCTGCGCGACAAGGGGGTTGTTGCTTACACCGCCGCCGCCATCAATGCGCGTGCGACTGGCCAATGCACCGGCGTCAAAGGTCACCGCTTGCGGTACGATCGCCAGTGAGCCACGCGCAATGCCGCTTAGCGTGTCGTTATCGATGGCGTCGCCATAGCCGATATTGCGCTCATACCGCAGCGAGACAGAACCCGATGCATTGCGCCCTTGCGAATTGGCATCCACGCCCGCAGCGATCTGGGTAAAGGTCAACACCTCATCGCCCGGCGTCAGCTCTGCTGTGAGCACCTGATTGACCTCGATATAGGGCTGGACGAAGCTTGCACCGCGCTCTTCGCTTTCACGCTCCTGCGCAGCCGTGGGGACCGTGAGAAAAGCGCTCATGGCACCGATGGCCAAAGCCGAGCGGATGATTGTGAGGTTCATGTTCAATCCTCCTCCTCGCCATAATACTCGCCGAAACGGCGACCTGACGGGCTGAACTGGGCTGCATTCAACAGCAGTTTGATATCGGGGCAGGCTGAGAGCAATTGCTGCGCATCTTCGAGCGCGGCACGGCTTGTATCGTCGGCACGCGCGACAAGCACTGCTTGCCCCACATGGCTGGCAAGCTCTGCTGCGGGGGAAGCGGCCAATGCTGGTGGTGTGTCAAAAATGACGAACCGGTTGGGCGCTCCGCGTGTCAGCCGGTCAAGCACTTGTCCGGTGCGTGCGCTGGCCAGATATTCCGCATCACGCGCGCTGCTGCTGCCCGCTGACATGATGAAAAGACCTTCGATGTCGGTCGACATCGCCAGCTCTTCGGGACGCTGGCCGTGGTCCACAATCGCGTCCATGAAACCAAGTTCGCCGCCGATACCAAAGCGGCGAGTGATCGACGGTTTCATGACGTCTGCGTCAATCAGCAGGACTTCCACATCGCGCTCAGCGCTCAAAGCGATGGCGAGATTGGACGCGCAAAACGTCTTGCCATCGCCCGAATGCGGAGAGCAGATCAGAATCCGTTGTGCCTCGGCATTATGCGCGGCGCGGGCATCGGCGAGCAATTCGCGTTTGATAATGCGAAACTCTTCAAGCAAGCCTGTCACCGGGTCTTCCGGTACAATCAGGCCCGCTTTGCGAAGCACATCCCGGTCAATCTTTGCATGCGGGCCACACAGCGATACGCGCGGTTCTGGCTGCGGTTCGGGATGTGCTTGAGGGCGGGGCTTGGCATCAGCCGACTCACCTTGATATTGCGGTTCCGTGGCAGGCGCCTGCTGGCGAAGATCAGCCTCTGTGGCGCTGCGCACCGCTTGGTGCACCCGTGATCCGGTCTCGGGCAGGTCAGAAGGCACCGCAGCCGGGCCCATGCCGTCCAGTCCGAACGCGGCATCCGCTCGCTCGAACAGCGAAGACCTTTTGCGCGATGAGCGGGTGGGCGTGCCCTGATCGATGGGACTGTGTTTTGTCATGTCCTGCTCCCTCACGCGACGGTCCCGACTGAGACCATCTCAATCGCGAGCAAGATCACAAAAACCCCGACCAAGGCCGCCGTTGCCCCTGCAAACTGCTTCATACGACGCCGCGACAGCGCCTTTGCTGTGTCAGACACCGTTTTCGAAACCGTGCCGATGACAGGCAGATCGAGCGTCCGCTCCAGCTTCTTTGCCGTCATGAACGTGGACCGCATTTGGCCAAGCGCCCAGGCAATCGCTGCGCCAGCTCCCAAGCCGACGATCAATACGCCGAGCAACAGGATCGGACGGTTCGGTGCGGCGGGCTTCTGCGGAACGACGGGCGGATCAATCAGGTCAAACTTGAACTGACTGGTCTCTTCCTCGACGTCGCCGCGCGTGCGCAATTCCTCGCGGTTTTGCAGCAGTTCTTCGTACTTCTGGCGCAGCACATCATAATCGCGGCTGATCCGGTTTGCCTCGGCAGCGACCGCAGGTTCTGACGCCTGCGACGCCATCAAAGAGGCGATCTGCGATTGCAAAGCCGCCCGGCGCGATTGCAGCGCCTCAACATTGGCCTGACGGTCAGATTTGATCGCGAGCAACGAGGAATAGGCCGGGTTGGGCGTGCCGTTTGCGTCACCAGGGCCTTGCGCTGCGACCTGCTTTCGCAGGAGCGCGATTTGCTTTACCGATGAGGCGACATCAGGGTGTTCATCCTTCAGCCCACGCGCCCGCAATTCAGCCAATTGTGCCTGCGCCCGCTGCAAAGCGGCCTGCGGGCCCAAGGCATCGGGACCACCGGCAATGGTGCGCGGTGTGCCCGAAAGCTGACCATCCAGCGCGGCCAGCGAACTCTGCGCACCGGCAAGATCGGCTTCAATGTCGCGCATCTCACTGCGCATCTGCTGAATCTTTGAAGAGAGGCTTTCCGACCCGCCAACCAGATCGGGATATTGAACTTCAAATTCGAGGCGACGCTGCTCTGCTGTTTCCAGCTCAGCCTTGCGCTCCGCGAGTTGCTCGTCAAGCTGGGAGAGTGCGCTGTTGAGGTTTGCGCGGCTTCCGGCAATGTTCTCTTCGCGGAAGATATCCAGCAGCTTTTGCACAACATTGCGCGCCAATACGGCGTTTTCTGCATCGCTCAGGTCGCTGCGGGCAACCTTTGCCGAAATCTCGAACAGGTTTTCCTCTTCACTGCGAACGGAAACATTGTCGCTCAGCGCATCAATGGCTGAATTCATCTGGCCGCGATCGGTGATCCCCTCGCCCAGCTTTGTTCCCTTGATCACCTTTTCAAGGTTCACGTTGCTCGCCAGCGTCTGGCGCACACGCGTGATCTCTTCCTTGCCATCCCGGGCAATACCAAGCTGGCGCGAGAGATAATCCTCCACATCCACGTAAATGCGCGCGCGCGATTCGTAGGAGTTGGGGATCATCGCGACCACCAGCCAACCCACGAGGCAAATCGCCCAGGCGACGCCAAGCGCGATCCAGCGGCGATGCCAGACCGTGTAAAGCGCTGCGCGCACCTCGTCGAAAATCTCATCCATACTCTTATGCGCCCCCTAGAAACGGCTCTCCGGTATGGAGATCGTGTCGCCGGGCTTAAGCGCGACATTGGCGCTCGCATCACCTTTGTTGAGGAGGTCTTTCAAACGGATCCGATATTCACGGTTCGTTTTGGATTTCGGATCGTATCGGGTCAGGGTTGCACTGTTACCAGCGGCAAACTCGCCCAGACCGCCCACCGCAATCATGGCATCAAGCAAGGTCATGTTGGCGCGATAGGCCAGCGCTGCGGGGCGGGCGCCGGCACCGGTAATGCGGATTTGCTGGGGTAGCGCACCATTGAATTCGTTGACGATAACCGAGACGATCGGCTGCTCGATATATTTTACGAGCTCGTCACGGATATCTTCCTGAAGCTGTGTCGGGGATTTGCCGACGGCCACCATGTCACGAACAAGCGGGATGGTGATCCGGCCATCCGGGCGGACCTGAATATCCTCCGCGCTGAGTTCGGGATTACGCCAGACATGCACCGTTAGCTTGTCGAGCGGGCCCAAAACGTAGTTCTCGGTCGGCGCAGTTGCTGTTCCGTTGAATGTTGCAGGTGGTAACTGGGTGCTCGGGCCGCCCGCGCAGGCGCTCAAAGTCCCAAGCGCTACGGTGGTAAGCGCTATTCCGGCAAGCCGGGGAAGAGACAACGAAAGAGGCATTGATACGTATCCTTGGTCTGACCAAACCGACCCGGATTTGTGATGCAGGAGCGACCTGCTGACCCGGGCGGGTGAATTGCCCCGGCTTTCTGGCTGAAAATGGTGAACATACTATTAGTGATATTGGCCGATTTGCTAGGGTTTCCCGTTATGGCACAGCCGGTTTTGATGGTCTTAACACCAGCAAAACGGGCGCTCAGACGAGCATCTCCGCAGCCGGTCCATGGCCCAGAAAACCTGAGGGACTGGCCGTTGCGCCATAGGCCCCGGCACAAAACACCGCCACAAGATCACCAACATCCGCCCGCGGCATCAACGCCTGATCAGCCAACCTGTCGAGCGGGGTGCACAAACAACCCACCACGTTAACCACATCGTCGGCCTGCGCACCAAAACGCGATGCGATGGCAACGGGGTAATTGCGGCGCACAACGGTGCCGAAATTGCCCGATGCGGCGAGCTGATGATGCAGTCCGCCATCGGTAATCAGATATGTCGTGCCGTGGCTTTCCTTCCTGTCGACGATGCGGGTCAGATATACACCCGCTTCACCCACCAGATACCTGCCCAGCTCAAGGCACAGTTCGGTTGCGCTCAATTCGGGCGGGAGATCAGCGGCCATGGCGGTTAGTGCTTCGCCCACTGACGTAAGGTCCAGCGCAGTGTCATTCGGAAAATAGGGGATGCCAAAGCCACCACCCATATTCAGCTTAGGAACAGGGACGCCAATCTGCTGCGCCAAATCTGCGGCCAATTTCAGCACGTTACCCTGCGCTTCTATAATGGCATCTGCGCTCAGGGTTTGGCTGCCCGTAAAGATGTGGAGCCCGCGCCACACCGCGCCCGCGGCGATTATCGACTGTGCCAGAGCAGGCACGCGCACCGCATCAACCCCAAATTGCCTGGCCCCGCCACCCATCTTCATGCCCGATCCCTTGAGCTCAAAATCGGGATTTACCCGGATCGCGATGCGCGGTGCCTTGCCCAGCCTTTTGCCAATTGCGAGCGAGCGCTGTGCCTCTCCCTCGGATTCGCAATTGAGGGTGACACCTGCCGCGATTGCCGCTTCCAGTTCATCATCACGCTTTCCCGGCCCTGCAAAGCTGACGCGCGCAGGGTCAATGCCAGCGTCCTGCGCCAGCGTCAGCTCACCCGACGAAGCAATGTCGAAACCATCGACCAGCGGCTCCATATGGCCGATCACATCAGGGTGAGGATTGGCCTTGATCGCATAGTTCACGCCAATGCGTTCAGGCAGCACCGCCCGCAACTGTGCCATACGCGCATCAAGGCGGTCACGAGAATACACGAACAGGGGCGTTCGCCCTGCTGCTTCCACCAGTTCGCTCGCGCACCTGCCACAGATTGCAAGTTCTCCATTCAGAACACCAAAACCGGGGGGAACAGGGCCCAAAGGTTTTGTCCCGGTCGGTTTGCTCATTGCACGTCCTCCAACAGCTCACGCATCAAGGCGGAACGGTCGATCTTGCCATTTGGATTGAGCGGCAATGTGTCTCGCCAGTGGATCATGGCGGGTTGCATAAAGTTGGGAAGCTCGCGTCCCAAGTGCTTGGCCAGGTGTTTCGACAGTCCCACACGGTCCCCCTCACCACCACTCGCTCGCACCACCAGATGGATGGCATGACCAAGACGATCATCGGGCAGGCCAAGCGCTACCGCCTCCGCAATGCTGTCAAGTGCAATCGCTGCGTTTTCAATCTCTTGCGGGCTGATCCTGTTACCAGAACTCTTTATCATCGCGTCGCGCCGTCCGACAAAATAGAGCAAGCCGTTCGGCGCGCGTCTAACACGATCACCCGACCAAACCGCCGTTCCTCCATAGTGCGAGGCGGGCGGAGCTGGCTTGTATCTGCGCGCTGTGCGTTCCGGGTCTTGCCAGTATCCTTGCGCAACCAACGGTCCGCAATGGACCAGTTCGCCCTCTTCATCGGATCCTGCAACCTCACCCTTGTCATTGATGACCAATATCTCGGCAAAAGGTATGGCGGTTCCCATTGAGGTTGGATGCGTGTCCACCAAAGCGGGGTCAAGATAGGTCGAGCGAAACGCCTCTGTGAGGCCATACATCGGATAGAGGTCCGCTTTCTGGAAGATGGAGCGCAAGTCGGTCACAAGCTCTCTGGTCAATGCCCCGCCACTATTAGTGAGCCGCCGCAGGGGACCAGAAGCGTCGGCGGGCCAGTCGATCTCTGTCAATTGCGTCCAGAGAGGCGGGACGGCGGCCAGTGTCGTGATTTCATACTTGGCACACGCCTTGGCGACATCGCGCGGGAACAGAAAGTCCAGCGGCACTACGCTTCCGCCAGCATACCAGGTCGAAAGCAGCTGGCTCTGCCCGTAATCGAACGACAGCGGCAACACCGCAAGCGTTACATCATCGGTCGCAAGTTTGAGATAATGAGCCACACTGACCGCGCCGAGCCACAGATTGGCATGGCTTAGCATCACACCTTTGGGCTGTCCCGTTGAACCGCTGGTGTAGAGCATTGCGACAAGTTCATCAGTGTCAGCACCTGAAGCGGGCAAGCTCAGGCCCGCAGCCTTTGCAGCAATCAGGGCCGCGCTTTCCTCAACGACAGCACAATCGTCAGGCACATCGCCTGCTTCCAAAGACGCAACGCGCGCCTTTGTCCCGATGACCAAATGTGCCCCGCTATTCGCAAGGATATAGGCCGCCTGCGCGCGCTTTAACAGCGGGTTTATAGGAACATGCACCAACCCGGCCCGCGCCGCCGCCAATGGCATAAGGCAAGTCAATTCGCCTTTGGCTGCCCATGTCGCCACTCGCGCACCGCGCTGCGGCACCTGATCGGCAAGCCATCCGGCCAATTCAGCGACACGGCGTCTTAACGCATTGTGGTTAAGCACACTGTCTCGAAGCACCAAAGCCGGTGCCTCGCCCATACCCTGATCGCTCGCCCGTTCGGCGAGGTGATCAATGGGAAAGGGCGCGGGATCGGGACTTTGGGCCATTGGTGTCCTGATGGAGCAGTCTAACTCGTGATTGAAGCGCGGTATCACGATAGCGTTAACGTCTTGCAAGAGATGTTTCATCGCCGGGGCGACGCGGCGTGTGTCGCTGCGCCGTTTGATCGCGCTGAATGGTATGCCTTGCTGGCCGAAACCGGATTGCAACCGCTTATCGCTGTGGCACAGGATGAGGAGGCTGAGGCGGCGCTTGCTCTCACTGAAGCCAATGGACGCATTGCCCCCTTGCGCAACTGGTACAGCTTTACCTGGCGCCAATTGGCACCCTTGGGCGACAACGGCGACAGGTTGCTGGGCCAACTTGCGCGAACCTTGCGCAACCGTGGTCACCGCGTGACCCTTGCGCCTGTCCCGGATGAGGATGGCTCGGCAACGCGCCTTGCCACGGCTTTTGCCAATGCGGGCTGGCGGGTCGAGGTCACCCGCTGCGACACCAATCACGTCCTGCACGTGCAGGGGCGCAGTTTCGCGGAATATTGGGCGTCGAGGCCGGGTCCCTTGCGCACCACACTCAAACGCAAGGGCAAAAAGGTCGATGTGAGCGTTCTTGACCGCTTCGATGCCCAAAGCTGGTCCCACTACCAACAGATCTACGATGCAAGCTGGAAACCGGCTGAAGGCGAACCGGCGATGCTGAAGGCTTTTGCCGAAGCCGAAGGGACCGCCGGACGGCTGCGCCTGGGCCTGGCGTTTCACGAAGGCGTCCCCATCGCCGCCCAGTTCTGGACCGTTGAGGACGGCATCGCCTACATCCACAAATTGGCGCATCTGGAAAGCCACCGCAATCTGTCTGCGGGCACGACACTGTCAGCAGCCCTGTTTGAGCACGCAATTGACCGGGACCGGGCCACCCTCATTGACTTTGGCACGGGAAACGAACCCTATAAATCGGACTGGATGGAGACCACCCGCCCCCGGTATCAGATCGACTGTATAGACATGCGCCAATGGCGCGGATGGGTCGATCTTGTCCGCCTCGCTCTGAGACGGTCTCGTCACGCAACTGTCCCGAAGCTTGCGCCGCGCCCGTGGGATAGCTAAGCCCGCCGCCCAATCATCAGGCGAACCGCACAGCCCCCTATTTCCGTAGGGGATTTGTACGAACAGCTCATATAGAATGGCTTAAAAGGGATCGCCATGGTCATCGACAGCACCCCGATCGCGCAGCAAACGCCCGCAATTGAGACTGCGCTCAATGAGGCAGACGTCCCCATGGGCAAGCCCGCGATTGAGGCACAGCTTAAATCCATTATCGCTGATGTGCTGGGTGTCGATGCGGTAGAGGCGGAGGAATTCACCGCCGAAACAGGACTGTTTGGGCACTTGCCTGAGCTTGATTCGATGGCAGTCGCAGGTCTGCTGACCGAAATCGAAGACCGGCTCGACATCGTTATTGAGGATGATGATGTCGATGGCGAGATGCTTGAGACCTTTGGCGGCCTACTGGCATTCGTCGAAGCAAAGATCACGGAAAGCTAAGGCCGTGCGGGCGCCGCAGATGCAGCCTGACCCATGATTATCGAAAGCTGGCAGCCTCCGACAATTGGCGACTTGCCCTCGCCCGAAGAACAGTGGCTTGCGTTTGATGCAGCGCGCAAACATCGCGTTCTTGTTTTGCCAGCCCTGTTTGATGAAGCCAACAAGATGCGCCGCTTTACCCTTGAGGTGATGCGGCGGCTTGATGAGAACGGCGTCGACACAGCCCTGCCAGACATGCCCGGCTGCAATGAGAGTCTTGCCGCGCTGGATGATCAGACGCTGAAATCGTGGAGACAGGCGGCACAGGCTGCAGCTTCGCGTTTCAGCGCCACACACTGCCTCACAATCAGGGCGGGTGACCTGATTGGACCACCTGACCTGCCCGGTTGGAGCTACGCACCGGCAACAGGCAGCAAGACCCTGCGCGAAATGCTGCGGGCCCGCGTGCTTGCCGGTCGGGAAGGGGGGATGCACGAGACACGCGAAGAATTGCTTGAGCGCGGGCGGGCGAATGGTTTGGTGCTCGCCGGTTGGCCTTTGGGCGCGCAAATGATCCGCGATCTGGAAGCAGCTGAAATGATTTCACCCGGCCCTCGCACCGCAATTGATCAGGCGCAATTGGGCGGCGCTGGCCTGTGGCTGCGGGCGGAACCGGACGATAATGCGGAGCAAACGGAAACGCTTGCCCAGCTGGTTCTGGCAGACCTTGATCCGGGTGAGGACAGCGCAAAGTGAGCCGCCTTCACCCTACCTTTGCCTGCGGCAGCCTGAAACTGGCGGGCACACTGGATACAGCACCCGGGAAAACGGGCCTGCTGATTGTGAGCGGAGGTAATGAAATTCGCAGCGGTGCGTTCGCTGGTCAAGCCCGACTTGCAGCCGAAATCGCGCAAGTAGGTTTCCCCGTCTTTCGCTTTGACCGGCGCGGTGTGGGTGACAGCGAAGGTGAAAACCGGGGATACCGGTCCTCACGGCGCGATATCGCTGCGGCCAGAGAGGCCTTCATGGCGCTAGCACCCGATGTTAAAAGGGTCGTTGCGTTCGGAAACTGCGACGCGGCATCCGCACTGATGCTGACCGGAGGTGAGGGCTTTGACGGGCTGGTCTTATCCAATCCATGGACGATCGAAGACATGCCCGCCAACGAACCAAGCACTCCGCCCCCCGCCGCGATCCGGCAACGCTATGCCCAAAAGCTGAAAAACCCGCGCGAAGTGGCAAGGCTTTTGACCGGCGGTGTCAATCTGCGAAAGCTCGCACGCGGGTTGTTTCGATCAGCCCAATTATCGCCGGAACCAAGCACACTTGCCGACGAACTCCGCGATGCTCTTGCATCTTTTGAGGGACAGGTCAGCATCCTGCTTGCGACGGGTGACAGGACCGCGCAGGCTTTCGAAGCAAACTGGGATGCGGATGACCCAAGGATCGCTCGTTGTGCAGGAGCCGGTCACTCCTATGTCGAGCCGGACCATCGCGAGTGGTTGAAGGCGCAAATCCTGAAGGCTTTGCGCAGTTAATCAGCGGGTAAAGAGACTGATTAGCTCGACATGCGTGGACCAGCGAAACTGACCCACAGGACGCAGTCTTTCCAGACGAAAAGCAGCATTCACAAGAGTTGCGGCATCGCGCGACCAGCTTGACGGATTGCAGCTGACATACACTACCCGCTCCAGCTCGCTCTGCGCGATCTGTTCGATCTGCGCTCTGGCCCCTGCGCGAGGCGGATCGAGGACTGCGGCGTCGAAGCGATTGAGTTCATCGGGCTGCAATGGGTTGCGGAACAGGTCCCGGTGCAATGCGTGAATGCCTGCACCTGTCCGACCCGCAGCCGATTTGAAAGCGAGATGCGCCGCCCGGTCCGCCTCCACGCCAAGAACCTTGCGTCCAGACCGAAGCCCGAACGCAAACGTGCCCAACCCTGCAAAAAGGTCAGCTATAAGCTCTGCCCCTTCGAGCCATTCCGACGCATCGGCCACCAGACGCTGCTGCGCGTCCTGCGTGGCCTGAAGGAAAGCACCAGATGGCATCGGCACGGCGACGCCGCTCAGCGTGATTGTGACAGGCTCTGGCTCCCACACCGTCTCGGGCCCATAACCCTGATCGATGCACAGGCGGGCCAAAGCATTGTCGCGGGCGTAATCGAGCGCAGCTTCAGTCGCCTCCAACCCTTCCAGGGCGATATTGCCAAGACTGACATCGACGCCCTGATCGCTCAACGCCATCTGGATGGTGACCGCACCTTTTCCGCCGTGTTCGGAAATGAAGTGCCGAAGAGAGGGCAAAAGCGCGGTCAAGGCCGGGTCGAGCACCGGGCATTCGCTCAAATCGACGATCTTGTGCGACCCGCTTTCCCGATATCCCAGCACCGCACCTTTCTGGGTCCGCAAGCCATGAAGGGTCGCTCGTCGCCTGCTTTGCGGTGGGGAGAGATGCGTCGCCATGATCTCTTGCGCTGCGATATCCTGACCCTGTGCTGCATTCAGCACACGCGATGTCACGAACTCGATCAGCGCTGCCTCATTCGCATTCTGCAATTGGCAGCCACCGCACTTGTCAAAATGGCGGCACGGTGCATCGACCCGATTGGGTCCGGGTATGATAGCGCCGTCTGCCGCGATCCGATCACCGGGTACAGCGCCGCGAATATGACGGCCGGAGGAGGTCACGCCATCGCCCTTCGCCGCTATGCGAAGGACCATTTCCGGATCGCTCATAGACATGTCTTCAACGCATCGGACACCGATGCTGCCAGATCGTCGGCAGTGAAGGCTGCGCCGCAAATCCGCGCGGCTTCACCGTGCAGCCACACGCCTTGGCATGCAGCATCAAAGGGCTCACCACCCGTTGCCATGCGGCTCGCGATAATGCCTGCAAGAACATCTCCGGTGCCAGCGACCGACAGCCAACTGGATGCAGGCGTGGCGATTGAAAGGCGGCCATCGGGAGAGGCGATGTAAGTGTCCGGCCCCTTTGCGACGACAACCATTGCGCTGACTTTTGCCAGAGCCCGCGCCTTGCCCATCCTGCCCTCGGCAACCACACCGAAGGCGCGGCACAAAGCTTCGAGTTCACCGTCATGCGGGGTTGCGATGACCGGGCCGTCTGCTGCGACTCTATCGGGCGTCAGCAAATGCAAGGCGTCGGCATCAATCACCGTTGCTTTACCGACACTGAGCACCTTCGCCAGCGTTTCAGATGCCGTCTCGTCTCGCCCCAGTCCCGGTCCAACCACAATCGACCTGATCCGGTCATCGGCCAGTGTCTGCTCCAAGGGACCGTCATCACGAACCAGTCCCGCTGGCGCTTTATACCCCGCGCCCGATCCCAGCAATTTCACATATCCGGCCCCTGCCCGCATGGCCGATTGCGCTGACAACAGCGATGCACCCGGCATTGCGCCACCAATCACGGCACACAGCCCACGCGAATATTTGTGCGCATCATCGGCGGGTGCATTGATCTGGGGTCGCTCGACCAACTGCGCAGCCCCCTCAACCGAATCGATCCCGATCGGGACAAGGCGCTGCACGCCCATCCAGCTGCGTGCGAGCGCGCTGCAATGGGCAAACTTCCAGGCACCCAGCGCGAGTGTCACATCACATTTCGGGAGCCTTTCGTTCAGTATCTTTCCTGAATCGCTGGCAATACCCGAGGGCACATCAATCGCGATGCTCAGGTTGTGGCGCTGGGCCAGATCGCGCAACAACAGAGCATGCTCACCAGAAAGGGGCCGCGCGAGGCCTGATCCGAACAGGCAATCAACAAATATCTCGGCATCCGCATCACCGCCCGATGTGAGGACAGGCCTACCCCATGCCTTGCGCGCCAACTGCGCAGCCTCGGTCTTCGGTTCGAGCGGAGCAATGATCTGGACCTCAAGCCCGGCAGCTTTCAGGATGCGTGCGATAACATAGCCGTCGCCGCCATTATTGCCCGGCCCGCACAGGACGGTGACAGACCGTCCGGCAGCGATCCGGCGCGCCCACTCGGCCGCGCGGCCCGCAGCGATTTCCATCAGGTCGCTGACGCTCACTCCGCCATCGAAGAGGCGCTGTTCGGCAGCGTGCATCTGCTCGGCGGTCAGAATCTGCGCGTCATTCATCGTCGCTTGGTGCAATCCCGGTCGGGTCAAAGCGGTATCGGGCGCCCCTGTATGTGAATTCCACCAGGCCCGGTTTCGGGGCGGGCATATTGACCCTGATGTCGCTGACCTCGTCCGCACCATCGAGAGGCGTGATCGCGAAGCGGTCCGCGTTGTAACCAAAGCGGTGGAAGGTGTTGTCCGGGTGATGAATGGTAAAGGTGCCGTCCCCGGCCGTTTCGAGAACGCACACCTGCGCCCAGTCCGCATCCGCGCTGAACGCGCAATCCATGCTTGCTCCCTCGGGCGCGCCACTTTCGGGTGCGCACGCTACAAGTGCAAAAGCGCTTAAACAAAGGCCGCTAAATATCCGCATAAACATGGGTTTCTGCCTTTGCTCCCGGATGAGTGAGCGCCCCTTTGCGCGCCGACCCGACATTTTGCGCATACCGCCACAGTGCGCCGGACTGATAGTCATTCGTACGCGGCGTCCAGGCCTTGCGGCGCTCTTCCAGCACCGCTTCGTCCACTTCCAATTCGATTGTGCCAGCTTCGGCGTCGATGCTGATTGTATCTCCGTCCTCAACCAGAGCGATGGGGCCACATTCGGCGGCCTCCGGCCCGACATGACCGATACAGAATCCGCGCGTCGCGCCCGAGAACCTGCCATCAGTGATAAGGGCAACTTTCTCACCCATACCCTGACCATAGAGCGCGGCCGTGGTGGAGAGCATTTCGCGCATTCCGGGGCCGCCCTTTGGCCCTTCATAGCGTATCACGATCACGCTGCCTTCGACGATTTCCCGCTTTTCCACGGCAGCGAAGGCATCTTCCTCGCGATCAAAAACCTTAGCTTTTCCAGTGAACTGCAAGCGCTCCATGCCAGCAACTTTCACAATCGCGCCATCAGGGGCGAGCGAGCCTTTAAGGCCGACGACACCGCCGGTTGGGGTGATCGGGCTGGTCACCTCGTAAAACACCTTCTGATCCGGGTTCCAGGTGATCTCTTCGATATTTTCGCCCAGAGTCTTGCCTGTGACGGTGATCGGGTTCGGGTCCAGAAAGCCGCCATCCAATAACGTCTTCATCCCCATATAGACACCGCCAGCCTCATGCATGTCCTTCGCGACATACTTTCCGCCCGGCTTAAGGTCCGCGATGTAAGGTGTTGATTTGAATATCTCGGCCACATCAAACAGATCAAATTCAATGCCGGCTTCGGCAGCCATCGCCGGAAGGTGCAAGGCGGCATTGGTGGACCCACCCGTCGCAGCAACCACCCGAGCGGCGTTCTCAAACGCAGCCCGCGTACAAATGTCACGCGGACGCAGATTGTGCTCAAGCAATGTCATCACCTGCCTGCCCGCGCCAATCGCGATTTCCTCACGCGAGGTATAAGGAGCAGGAGCCATGTTGCTGTTTGGCAGTGACAATCCGATTGCTTCCCCCACACAGGCCATGGTGTTGGCGGTAAACTGTCCGCCGCATGCGCCATGTCCGGGGCATGCCACCTTTTCGAGCGCGATCAGCTCTTGCAGCGGACAATTGCCCGCCGCGTGCTGGCCCACCGCTTCGAACACATCGACAACGGTCACGTCCTTGCCCTTGTGGGAGCCTGGCAGGATCGAACCGCCATAAACAAAGATGCTCGGAATATTGAGACGCAGCATCGCCATCATCATGCCCGGCAGGCTTTTGTCGCAACCGGCAAAGCCAACCAGCGCGTCATAGCAATGTCCGCGGACGGACAGCTCAATCGAATCCGCAATCACTTCGCGGCTGACCAGGGAGCTTTTCATGCCCTGATGTCCCATCGCGATCCCGTCAGTAACGGTGATGGTGTTGAACCGGCGCGGCGTGCCACCGCCCTCGATCACCCCTTCACGGCAGATGTCCGCCTGCGGGTTGAGCGTGGTGTTGCACGGTGCGGAATCATTACCGGCACTGGCCACCGCGACGAAGGGACGATTGATCTCTTCCTCGGTCATTCCCATCGCATAATAATACGACCTGTGCGGCGCGCGCTCGGGGCCCACAGATACGTGACGACTGGGAAGTTTCGTTTTATCGAAGCGGGAGGACATAATCTTACTTTCGTGGCGGTGCTTCCGGTTCACTGCCCTGAGGACAAGGCCAGCGCAACCCTTCCTGAAACATCGGCAATCATCGCCGCCCAGCGCGCCTGTTCAGCACGGGTCGCAATCAGGTCCTGACGGATCTCAATCGCGCAATAGGGGCGGCCATGCGCCTCTGCGTGGCGGTTCATCGTCGCATTGAGCTGAGTGCCAGAATAGGGTTCGTTATCACCGACCCTCAACCCCAGTTCCCCGAACAACCGGATGGCATGGCGCGCCGCGCGATCATCCTGATTATACAGCAGCGCGATTTCCCAAGGACGATTGTCAGTGCTGGTCTCAAGCTTTGGGGTGAAGCTGTGGATCGACAGGATCAATTCGGGGTCATGCGCGTCGATGAATTTGCCCAGCGCCGCGTGATAGGGCCGATGAAATTGCCCAAGCCGCATATCCAGATCAGCCCCGATATTGCCGGGCACCAGATGGCCGTCGCTCTCGGTCGGGACGACATGCGGGTGCTCTTCTTCGCGGTGCAGGTCAACGACCAGACGGCTGACCGTGGCAAGGTGAGCCGGCATCGCATGACGCCGGGCTAGCCGCTGCACAACACCTTCCACGCCGATGTCGATAGCGATGTGCTTTTCCAGCAACGCGGGCGCTATGCCCAGCTCGATCCCATCGGGAACGAAGTTTGAGGCATGGTCCGCAACACATACAATTCGCGCCGCTTTGGGGTTTCCGGGTTGGTATTCGCCGATTTGCTTAAAGGGTTGGCCATCAATCATGCGCACCCTCTAGCGCAAACATCCCCCAAGCCGCCACCATTGCGGGAAATTGGCTGCGATCTGTGCTTCGGAAGCATCGCGTTGCTCCACCGTCTCATACAGCGCAAAGCAGGTCGCACCCGATCCTGACATGCGCGAGAGCCAGGCGCCGGTGCCCTCCAACGCCTTGAGCACATCGCCGATCACCGGGCACAGCAGGAGCGCAGGGACATCGAGGTCGTTGCGCCCTTCCAGCGTGATCGTGCGGGCAGAACCCTCGGGCAAGGGTCCGAGATCGCGCTGGTCCCAAGCCATGAACACCGGCCCGGTGGACAGCGGCACTCGCGGATTGACGAGAAGCACCGGCGTTCCAGCAAGATCATTCTCAACCTGCTCCAGCTCGGTGCCTGTCCCGCGCCCGATGGCCATTTCAGAACGAACACAAGAAGGCACATCTGCGCCCAGTTTGGCAGCGCGCTCCATCCAGTCATCGGGCAGCCGGTGCATCTGTTCGACTATCCGGAACACCGCACCCGCATCCGCAGACCCACCACCCAGCCCAGCCGCGACCGGCAGGCTCTTCTCCAAGGTGATGTCGATGCCTAGTGGCCGCGGCAAGGTCGCCAGCGCGCGGGCGACAAGGTTGTCCATCGGATTGTCGATCCCGCCCGCAAACTCACCGACGGTGACCAGCCGGTCCTGATCCGCAGGCCGCGCGCTCAGCGTGTCGCCCGCATCGACAAAAGCGAACAGGGTCTCAAGCTCGTGATAGCCATCAGCGCGCCGCGCCCGAAGGTGCAGCGCAAGGTTGATTTTGGCGTAGGCTGTTTGCTGCAAAATCAATCTTCGTCGATTATCGAGTGTCTGGCCCAGAATTTGCGCTGTGCGAGCCATCGAACAATAGCCCCCACCCCAACGATATAGCCGATCAACAAAACGACGCGGTCAAATGTCGTCAGGACCGCTTTAACAAGCTCGCTCGCATACCCAGCGAAAGCGAAGCCTAAAAGCAGAATAGACCAGCAGATCACTAGTCGGACGATGGACAGGAACGGCATTCGGCTTGATCGTCACATATTCGGATAGTTCGGCCCGCCGCCACCTTCGGGCGTCACCCAGTTGATGTTCTGGTTGGGGTCCTTGATATCGCAGGTCTTGCAGTGGACGCAGTTTTGCGAGTTGATCTGGAACTTGGGCTCTTTGCCCTCCTCCTCGATCCATTCGTACACGCCCGCGGGACAATAGCGCGCGGACGGGCCGCCATATTCTTCCAGCTCGCTTTCCCGCTGGAGATGCCAATCCTTGACCTGCAAATGAACCGGCTGATCCTCGGCATGGTTGGTGTAGCTGTAGGCGACATTGGTGAGCTTATCGAAGCTGATCTCGCCATCGGGCTTGGGATAGTGAATCTTGGGGTACAGGTCCGCGCGGCCGGTCATCTTGTAATCGGCGTGGTGCTTCATGCTGATCGGCAGGCCGATTTTCAGCGTGCGCATCCACATATCAACACCGGCCAGCAAAGACCCGATATCGTCGCCGTATTTCGCAACAGCCGGCTCCGCGTTCTGAACCAATTTCAGCTCGTCCGCGATCCAGCTTTCACGCAGCGTGCTCTCATAGGTCTGAAGCTCGGGCTGGCTTTCCTGACCCTCGATTTCAGCTGCAATCGCCTCGGCGCACAGCATACCGCTCTTCATCGCGGTGTGGCTGCCCTTGATCCGGGGGACATTCACAAATCCAGCCGCGCACCCGATCAACGCGCCGCCCGGGAAGGCAAGCTTTGGCACAGACTGCCAGCCGCCTTCATTGATGACACGGGCACCATAGGACACGCGCTTGCCGCCTTCGAGGATAGCCTTGATTTCCGGATGCGTCTTCCACCGCTGGAATTCCTGATAGGGCGAAACCCAAGGGTTTTTGTAATCGAGCGCCGTCACAAAGCCGAGCGCGACCTGGCCGTTCGCCTGATGGTAGAGGAAGCCGCCACCCCAGGTGCCACTTTCCGACAGAGGCCAGCCCTGCGTGTGGATCACGCGTCCGGGCACGTGCTTGTCAGGGTCAATATCCCACAATTCCTTGACGCCCAGACCATAGACCTGCGGCTCGCAATTCGCCTCCAAGTCGTACTTGGCTTTCATCTGCTTGGTCAGGCTGCCGCGCGCGCCTTCTGCAAACAGCGTGTATTTTGCCTGGATTTCCATGCCGGGCTCGAATTCGGGCTTTTTCGAGCCGTCTTCGGCAATGCCCATATCCTGCGTGATGACGCCGGTAACCGTACCCTTGTCATCGAACATGACTTCGGCAGCAGGAAAGCCGGGGAACACCATCACGCCCAGCCCTTCGGCCTGTTCGGCCAGCCAGCGCGTCAGATTGCCGAGCGAACCGGTGTAACAGCCATGATTGCTCATCAAAGGCGGCATCATGATGTGGGGCAGCGAAGTCTTGCCGGTTTTGCCAAGCACCCAGTGCCAATTATCCGTGACGGGTGTTTCCGCCATCGGGCAATCCATATCCCGCCACTCCGGGAACAGCTCATTCAAGGCTTTGGGATCGACCACCGCGCCTGAAAGGATATGCGCCCCGATCTCTGAGCCCTTTTCAAGCACGACGACTTCCAGCTCTTCATTCAGCTGTTTCAGTTTGATCGCCGCGGAAAGGCCGGCAACGCCCCCTCCTACGATCACAACGTCACATGGCATGGATTCGCGTTCAGTCATTAGCTCTTTCAATCCCAGATTTTGTATTTGCGGGAATTCCCGTCATCTCGTCGAACTCTCACTTGCTAACCGGATCGGGGACAGTCAAGACCTGTGCGCAAGACCATGAACGCCCCAAACACCTCATCCAGCAGTCCTATTGCCGATGAACTTGCCGCCGCAATGGAGTGGTGGCGGGCCGCTGGCGTGGACAGTGACTTTACCGATGACGCTACGGCTTGGTTCCTGTCCGGCGAAGATGAGGCGATTATTGAGGGTGCCGACGGCAGAGAAGCCACCGCGCCTAAGCAACGCCGCAAAGCCCAGAAATCGCCGGGTGGAGACGCGCAAGAGCCTGCAAAAATTGATAGCCCGCGCGTTGATTTTCTCGGATCAAGCCCTCCGGCCGATCTGGATGCTTTTCGCGAATTCTGGCTGTCCGCACCCGGTCTCGACGTGATCGGGCCGCGCGGCCGGGTGCCTCCGCGTGGAAAAGCTGGCGCTGAATTGATGGTTCTGGTGGTTGATCCCGAAGACACTGACACGCAAAGCCTGCTTTCCGGGCGGCAAGGCCGTTTGCTTGATAACATCTTGTCAGCAATGGGCGTCGCCGATGAGAATGTGTATTTTGCCTCGGCCCTGCCCCGCCACACACCCATGGCCGACACTGCCGCTATTGCTGCGGGTGGCATGGACGCGGTCCTTCGCCACCACATCGCTTTGGCCCGGCCAAAACGCTTGATCGCTTTCGGGGCAGGACTTGCCGCATTCCTCGCGCACGATGTATCAAATGCTGAGACATCTTTACGTGAAATCAACCATACACCGGCAACACCGCCAGCTATGATGAGCGAGGGTCTCGATAGTCTTATGGACATGCCCCGCCTGAAAGCCCGGTTTTGGCGGAGATGGATCGAATGGTCGGCGAGGCACTGATGAAATTCCTCTTGAGGCCCCGTTTCGCCGGGTCCTTTCTGCTTGCTGGCACTGCTGCCTGCTTTGCTGTCGCACCTGTTTCAGCTCAATCCGCACCCATTTCGGGCAGCATGGCCGCGCATTATGATCGCGTGGACAATGGATCGCGCATCAGCACCGCCGTTCCGCAAGTCCTCTCCGATCAGGAGCGTCGCACCTATAAACAGTTGTTCTCAGCCATCGACACGCAGGATTGGCAAACGGTCGAAGACCTCCTGAACAACACTCGCGAAGGCCTGCTTCATCAGACCGCCCGAGCCGAATACTACACTCACGCCGAAAGCCCCACGGTCAGCGCCGAAAAGATCGCGCGCTGGTTCGAAGGCGGCGTGCATCTGCCGCAGTCAGAACAGCTGGGCCGTATGGGCGCCAAGCGCGGCCTTGAATACCTGCCGACTTTCCCCGGAGAACAAGGCTTTCGCCGACAGCCCGCCGCCACCAAACGCATCCGCCCACGCTCTGTAGATGACGGCACGTTGCCTCCATCCGAACGCTCGGCCATCCTTGACGCGATCAAGAATGACAACCCGCAAAGCGCCTATGCCACGCTGGTCGAGATTGACGCTCAACTCAGCCCCGAGGCCCGCGCCGAATGGCGTCAGCGAGTTGCCTGGAGCTTCTACATCGAGAACGATGACCAGAACGCTTTGGCCCTCGCAGAAACCGTGGCCGAGCAAGGCAGCGGCGCATGGGTGGCCGAAGGCGAATGGGTCGCCGGCCTGGCCGCATGGCGGCTTGGCTATTGCGCGCTGTCCGGCGAAGCGTTTGCCAAAGCGGCTGCGGGATCGACCAATCCCGAGCTCACCTCTGCCGCGCACTACTGGGCGCACCGCTCGCTCGTCCGCTGCCGTGAGCCGGGGCAAGCGCAGGAGCACCTCAGCGCCGCCGCCCGCTATGATGAGACGCTGTACGGCATGCTCGCCAGCGACCGGCTCGGCCTTGAGCCGAAAGCGACCGGCCCGGCTGAGAGCTTCTCCGATGGCGACTGGCGCGCTCTTTTCGAGCGCCCCAATGTCCGCATCGCCACCGCCTTGATGGAGATCGGCCGTCCGGCACTCGCCGATGAAGTGCTCCGTCACGAAACTCGCACCGGCAATCCGCAAGGCTATGCCTCGCTCGCCCGCCTCGCCCGAGAGCTCGGACTGCCTTCGACCCAGCTCTTCATGGCCCACAACGCGCCTTATGGTATGCAGGCTGACCCGTCGCTGCGTTATCCCGTCGCCAGCTGGCGTCCCAAGACCGGCTGGCGTGTTGATCCGGCGCTGGCGTTTGCGCATGCCTTGCAGGAATCGAACTTCCGCGCCTCCGCTGTCAGCCCTGCCAATGCCCGCGGCCTGATGCAAATCATGCCCGGCACCGCGCGTGACCATAACCGCAACCTGAACCTTGGCGCGAGCTATGCCGATCTCAACGATCCCGAGGTCAATCTCACTTACGGCCAACAGCACCTTGAGATGCTGCGCGACAGCTATGCGACCGAGGGTAAGCTGCCCAAGATCATGGCCGCCTATAATGCGGGCCTCACCCCCGTTGGCCGGTGGAACAGCGAGATCCGCGACTTTGACGATCCGCTGCTCTGGATGGAATCGATCCCCTATTGGGAAACGCGCGGTTATGTTGCCATCGTGATGCGCAATTACTGGATGTATGAGCGCGCCGCCGGTGTTCCGTCGCCTTCCCGCCGCGCGCTTGCACAAGGGCGCTGGCCACAATTCCCTGTCATGTCTAACATCCGCACTGCGCAGGCGGAGATGCGCGACTGACAGCAACGGAGAACCACACGATGGCAATTGATCAGGACAAGACCTTCATCCCGATCAACATCGCGGTCCTCACCGTTTCCGATACCCGCACGCCCGAAACCGATACGTCGGGCAATATCCTTGCCAAGCGGGTCACCGATGCTGGCCATACTCTGGCCGCGCGCCAGATCGTCAAGGATGATGCCGAGCTGCTTGCCTCATACTTCGACATCTGGATCGACGATCCCGACATTGACGCGATTGTCTCCACCGGCGGCACCGGCCTGACGGGCCGCGATGTCACACCCGAGGCTCTTTCCCGCATCACCGGCGCCCGCGACATTCCCGGTTTTGGCGAGCTGTTCCGCTGGCTCAGTTTTCAAACCATCGGCACCAGCACGGTCCAGTCCCGCGCCTGCGCCGTAGTGGCACGCGGTACCTATATCTTTGCCCTGCCCGGCTCCAACGGAGCGGTGAAAGACGGCTGGGACGGGATCCTCGCCGAGCAATTGGATGCACGGAACCGACCGTGCAATTTCGTTGAGTTGATGCCCCGCCTCCAAGAGTAAGCGTCTCGACGAGCAACCGGCTTCAAAAGAGAATTTCTCCGAGAGCGATTCACAGGTACTCTGACACACCTGACACACTGTCCAGGCGCAAAAGCTGCTCTCCCCGATAACGCCGTGTTTCTGCGCCTGAGGGGTAGGCTCAGACAGTCTTTCGAGAAGCGGGGAATGCGGCTTGAACACGCGCATCTGATGCTCTGAATGGCGCGCTGTAGGAAAGCGAAAACGGGTGACATCACCCAGTTTGTTCTATATATGTTCTATCCATGTCTTCCCCCGACCATCCCGACGCGATTCCAGGACGCGGCGCGCCTTCCGGCGCGGTGCCAACGCGTTTCGGGCTGGCCTCGCGTGAGGCTGATGGCGACTGGCGCGACCATATGGAAACGCTTCGCGCAGACGGAGACGGCCCACCGATAAAACTGCGCACCACCGTTACCGAGGAGCGCCCCAAGACGATCATCAGCTTCAACCAGTCGCCCGACATTCCTTTTGACCGCTCGATCAACGCCTATCGCGGGTGCGAGCATGGCTGTGTCTATTGCTTTGCCCGCCCCACCCATGCCTATCACGACCTCTCGCCCGGCCTCGATTTCGAAACGCAGCTCTTTGCCAAACCCAATGCGGGCGAGCTGCTGCGCGCCACGTTGAACAAGCGCAAATATACGCCCCGCCCCATCGCGCTGGGCACCAACACTGATCCGTATCAGCCGATAGAACGCGATTACCGCATCACGCGCGACGTGCTCGAAGTGTGTCTGGAGGCGCGGCATCCTGTCACCATCACGACCAAATCTGACCGGGTCTTGCACGATGCAGACCTGTTGGAGGAGATGGCGCGCCAACGCCTCGTCGCGGTCGCGATATCGGTGACGAGCCTTGATCCGGCGCTTTCGGGCAAGCTGGAGCCGCGCTGCGCCGCCCCTGCCAAGCGTCTCGCCGCGCTCAAGGAACTGGCCGCGTGCGGCGTGCCCACGCATTGCTCGATCTCTCCGATCATTCCGGCGATCACCGATGAATTCATGGAGGAAATCGTTGGGCGCGCCGCCGATATCGGCGTGCCCAGCGTTGGCTGGATACCGCTGCGCCTGCCGCACGAAGTTGCACCGCTGTTTCGCGAATGGCTGGACGTGCATTACCCTGAGCGCGCGGGTAAGGTGATGAGCATTGTGCGCTCAATCAGGAATGGCCGCGACAACGATCCCGACTTCTTCACCCGCATGCAGCCGACCGGCGTATGGGCCGACCTGTTTCGCAGCCGTTTCCGCATAGCCTGCAAGCGCGCCGGGATTGGTCTGGGTAAGAGTGCACACCGTTTCGAACTCGACTGCACCCGCTTTCGCCCGCCGGAAATGGGTGGCCAGCTGCGGCTGTTGTGAGGTGAGACTTGCGCGCCGGTGAGCGCGCGGATAGCCATCAGGGCTCTGAATTGGGGGATACTGATGAGACGCTTTTTCGTAGGCTTGGTGGCCATTGCCGGACTGGGTCTTGGCACCCCTGCTGCTGCGAAAGTCACATTTGAAGGCGCGCGCGTGATTGACGCGATTGACGCACCCACTCTGCAAACCGTTCTCGCAGAGGTCGGCGCGACCACTGCGCCGCTGGACGATGAGGAAAACACGCAGCGCGTCGGCTTTCCCAACGGGATGCGCGGCGTTGCCCGGCGCATGGCCTGTATAGACGATCGTATTGAAGGCGATGTGGAAGAAGGCGCGTGCAAGGGTCTGATCCTGCTCGGCTATTTCTCGCGCCCCGATGATGTCTCACCGGAGCAAGCGCAAGATGCGATCCGCCAGTTCGGCCTGGAGCAAAACCTCGCCTCCGTCGTGATCAACGATCAGGGTGAGCACGTGGTGAAGGCCTATGTCATCTTCGACGGCGGCATCACGATGGCCAACCTCGCCGTGCGCGTGGCCCTGTTCGGCGAGAGCATCGCCGCGTATCAGCGGGTCTTGTATCGGGTGGAGGGGTAGTGCAAGTGTTCACCCCAGCACCAACCGTCACCCCAGCGTAGGCTGGGGTCTAGGCCCACTAGGCACCGCACTTTGCCGCCTGAGATCCCAGCTTTCACTGGGATGACGCGCTAAACGACAGTCGCTTCTGCGATAATCTGGCCTTCCCAAAGAAAGAACCGGCCCGCATTGCGAAATTTTTCGGCCGCTTCTTCTCCGAACACAAAGAAGAAATCGCCCCAAGCAACCGTGCCAAGTTCGACCCAATCTTTCTCAAACAAGATACGCGCATCATTGGCATGATTGGAGTCGCGATCCAACTTGCAGGGACAGCCAAAGCTGTTGGGTACTGGCCCCTTACGACTATTCTCATGGGACGCATAGAAACTCACATCCGCTGAGAAATGCGGCAACCTGTTTTTGAGATCGCGAACTCTATCTTCAAATATTGCGGGGAGTGGTGTTTGGTTCACCCAAAACCCCCGCCAACCCGTCCGGGAGCAAAGCGGATGAGGCGGCTGTCCACCAGTGCTGCGGTGCGATTGACTACGGCCTTCTGATAATCGGCGTCCTTGATCATCTCAAAAAACGCGCCCGCATTGGGATATTGCGCAACGAAACCATCGTGCCATGCGCGGTCTTCCGGGCCGGTCACCATCGTCTGGAACGCTCCGCGCCACATGATTTCGCCGCCCACGCGTTTGAAAATCGGACCGCTGGTCTTGCCATATTCCTCATAGGCGCGCCGTCCGCTCCAACCCTTGGCCGCATGGTCATGGCCTTCGGGATACTCGGCGTGATCGCGATACAACAGCAGGTTGAGCATATGGATCGGCTCGTCACGCGGCAGATCTTTGAACGCCTGAAAATTGGCGGGCGAAGGGTCGATGAATACGGGCGTCGTCATCCCATAAATCCTCTCGTTAGTGCCCGCGCAGGCGGGCAGCGATAAACGGCTGGCCTAACCTCGAAACGGTCCCCGCCTGCGCGGGGACTCGCAAAGGGCCTCACCCCTCCAACCGGTAATCGTTGAAGCGGTCACGCAGGTCTTTCTTGCTGATCTTGCCCGTGGCCGTGTGGGGAATGTCGTCGACGAACTCCACCGCATCGGGCAGCCACCATTTGGCGACCTGCGGCTTGAGATAGTCGATCACCTCGCCGCTGGTCAGCTCAGCGCCTTCGCTTTTGACCACGAACAGCACCGGACGCTCGTCCCATTTGGGGTGCGGCATTCCGATGCAGGCGGCTTCGGCCACGGCCGGGTGACCCACGGCGGCGTTTTCCAGCTCAACCGAGCTGATCCATTCGCCGCCCGATTTGATCACATCCTTGGTCCGGTCGGTCAGTTGCAGCGTGCCATCGGGGTGGATGATCCCGACATCGCCGGTGTCGAACCAGCCATCCACTGTGGTCGCGTCTTCCTCGGCCTTGAAATACCGCTTGATCACCCACGGGCCGCGAATTTGCAGCGCACCCGATGTCTTGCCATCGCGCGGCAGCGGCGTGGTCATATCGTCCAGATCAACCGTGCGCAGCTCCACGCCAAAGATTGGGCGGCCCTGCATCGCGGTCTTGTCCACCTTCTCCTCAAACGAAAGCGTGTCCCAATCCCATGTCGGCCCGCCAACGGTGCCGATGGGCGAGGTTTCGGTCATGCCCCATGCGTGCTGGACGCGGGTGCCGTTCTTCATCAAACGCTCGATCATGAAACGCGGGCAGGCCGAGCCACCAATGGTCGCGGCCTTCAACGGCGGCAGGTCGATCCCCTGCGAATCGCAATACTGGAAGTGCGCCAGCCACACGGTCGGAACGCCGGCGCTGTCCGTCACCTTCTCGCGCAGCATCAATTCGTGCAGGACCGCAGGATCGTTGACGGCGGAAAAGACGAACTTCACCCCCGCCATCGCGCCCGCATAGGGCAGGCCCCAGCTCGCCGCGTGAAACATCGGCACCACGGGCAGCATCACCGACGATCCGCTGAAATTGAAGGTCGCGGGTTGCAGGCCTGCGACCGCGTGGAGCACGGTGGAGCGGTGCTCGTATTGCACGCCCTTGGGATTGCCCGTCGTGCCCGAAGTGTAGCAGATCATGCACGGATCACGCTCGTCCCCGGTGACCCATTCAAACTCGCCATCCTGCGCGCCGATCCAGTCCTCAAACGCAGGTGCGTGCTCGCCTGAATCGTAGCAGATGTAGTGCTCAACCGTGGTCCAGCGGCTCTTCATCCGGTCTACAATCGGCTGAAACGCTGCATCGTAACACACCACCTTATCCTCGGCATGGTTGACGATATATTCGAGCTGATCATCAAACAGACGCGGGTTCACCGTGTGCAGCACCCCGCCCATCCCCGCGACGCCATACCAGCTGACCAGATGGCGCGAATGGTTCATCGCAAGGCTCGCGACCTTGTCACCCCTCTGCAGCCCCAGGGCCTGCAACGCCTGCGCCATTTTCAGCGCATCACGGCGGACGCCCGCCCAATCGGTGCGGGTTTCGCTGCCATCGGCCCACCGCGTCACAATCTCGCGCGTTCCAGTTTCACGTGCGGCGTGATCAATCACATGCGTCACGCGCATGGTCCAGTCCTGCATGGCTCCAAGCATTTTTGTTTTCTCTCCCGTATCGTGCGGTCCGTTTGACCCGTCGCACTTTCATGCCCCGCTCCAACCCGCATTGCAATTGTCAGGAACGGAACCGCTAAGCCGATCCCGCCTTGTAACAGCATTGCCATGGTTCTGCCCTAGGACGAAGACGTTCGTCCCTAAGCCAAACACAATTAGGAAAGATATGAAGAAAACCGCGCTATTGCTCGCCAGTGCGAGCGCGTTCATCGCCACTCCTGCCACAGCCCGCGAAGGGGTTTATGCCGGGGTCAATGGCGGCATCAGCTTTGAAGATCAGGTCGATGTCGACGCCGCCAACACCGATCCGCAGCAAAACGCTGCTTTTGCCGATACGGAGAACGGGCTCGATGTCGATCTTGTCCTCGGCTACGATTTTGGAGCCTTCCGGATCGAGGCAGAGGCCGGATACAAACGCAACAGCTACGACGGGCTAACTGTGGTCTTGCCAGCAGTCGTACCGGGAGCACCGGTCCCAAGCGGCACCGTGGTCCAGAACGAAGAGGATCTCTCGATCTTTTCCGGCATGGTAAACGGCATTATCGATCTGGGCTCGGATGACGGAGTGAACGTCTTTGTTGGCGGCGGTATCGGCTTCGCAAATCTGGACCTTCCGGTCGAAGTGCAGGGCGTGGGCACGGTGATTGATGATAGCGCCACCGATCTTGCCTATCAGGCCATCGCAGGGGTCCGCTTCCCCGTTTCAGATTCAATCGATCTGGGATTGAAATATCGCTATTTCGTGATTGACGATTTCGAGATTGATACGGCGGTCGGTGTTCCGGCAAACGTCGATTATTCGGCGCATTCGATCCTGGCCAGCGTGGTGTATAATTTCGGAGCCAAGGCCGCGCCGCCCCCACCCCCGCCGCCGCCGCCGCCGCCTCCCGCACCACCATCGCCTCCCCCGCCCGCGCCGCCTCCGCCGCCGCCCCCGGTCGTGGAATGCAACACCGGCCCTTACATCGTGTTTTTCGACTTCGACGAATCGGATATCACGTCAGAGGCCGCGCAGACGCTGAACACCGCGATCACATCCTACAGCAATTGCGGGACTGCGCGCGTGATGCTGGCCGGCCATACGGATCGCGCGGGCAGCCAGGCCTATAATGTTGCCTTGGCAGAGCACCGCAACGAATCGGTCAGGGCCTATCTGACAGGTCGCGGAATTGCCGCAGCACGGATTATGAGCGAAGCCTTTGGCGAAGCCCAGCCCCTGGTCCCCACGCAAGATGGCGTGCGCGAACAGCAGAACCGCCGCGTCGAAGTAACGTACGGTCCGGGTTCGGGCATGTGACACCGCTGTAAAAACAGCGTTGATCCAAAAGACGTAAATAATCAGGGGGTCGGCCAGCGCGCCGACCCCTTTTTTGTGCCCACTACCATGCCGAAGCGGAAGCGAAAGGAACGGGCATAGCTTTGTATCATAGCGGGAAGTGCAAAAGGTGGACCGCCATTAGGCGTCCGATTGTCCTACCCATGGTCCCGGATTACCATTTCGGGGATGCACAATGGAAAAACCGCTTGTTCTGGCAGTCGTACTCGGAGCCATTGCAGCAGCATTAACGCCGGTGCGAGCGGAGGCGAGTGATCGCGATATCGTGATTGCGTATGATCTGGGGTTTTTCTCGGCTGATGAGCGGCCGAGCATTCGCAGTGCTGCGGTTCCACCGCGCATGGGGGCGAGCCGCAGTATTCCGGCACCTGCATCCGCTTGCCAGTCTGGCCCGAATGTGGCGATTTTCGATGTCGATCAGGCTGCGATTACGACGCGAGTGCAAGCCGTGCTTGAAGAAACGGTCAGCACCTTTGGCCGCTGCGGGTCCGCCAGAATCATGCTGGCGGGACACGCCGCAGGCACTGGCACGTCGCCCCAAACAGTAGCACTGGCCCAACGCCGCGCCGCTGCCGTCACGGCCTATCTGACAATCCGCGGTGTTCCCGAATCCGCGATTGCAAACGCCAATCGAAGCCAGGGCGAACGCATGATCGAGATCAGCTACGATTCCGCGACGGTACGTTAAGCAACCAGTTTGAGCCGCGCCGCCCCGCGCACAGGCTCCAGCCGGACATTCTCAATCCCCGGAATGTCGCCGAGCCGCTCGGCCAGTTCGCCATCCAGCTGAAACGAGGTGCCAAGCCTGACCAGCGCTTCCTCTCCGCTTTGCATCGCAAGGCGGACCACGACCTCGCCATAAACTTCACTGGGCGCTTCGGACCCTTCGAGCAGCGAGAGCCGGAAATCGGTGAGCGCCTGCGGGCTGAGAATATCCGCCTGAAGCCGCATCGGAATACGCCCGCTGACGCTGGACATTGGCTTTGCCCCGCGCACAGTGAGGCGCGGCGGCTCGCCCGGATTGGGCGAATCCAGCTCCACGCTCAGCAGCACGCATTCACCCTCTGCTGCCCAACGCTGAAATTCGGGGACCAGCGATTCTTCAAAACATGCAGCGGAAAACTGCCCCGAAGTGTCGGAGAAGTCCGCGCGGATAAATTCAGCCCCCCGCTTGGTGCGGCCCTTGTTTGCGCTTTCCACCATCGCCGCGATCACAGCATGGCCGCGCCCGCCCGACGGAGAGCCACCTTCCATGATGCTCTGATAGGTGCGCGCGCCCTGCGCCGAGGCCGCCTGACGGTATTGCTGAATTGGATGCGCGGAGAAATAGAAGCCGAAATTCTCACGCTCCTGTGCCATGCGCTCGGTGCGCGACCACGGCTCTGTCGGAGCGAGGCGCAACTCTTCCTCTGGCGCGTTGTCCCCGCCAAACAGCGCGGCCTGCCCGCTGGATCGCTCGCGAATGGCCGCATCAGCCACCGCCAAAAGCATATCGGCATTGGCAAACAACAGCGCGCGATTGGGCTCCAGCCCGTCCAGCGCGCCCGCGCAAATCAGGCCTTCCAGTTGCCGCCGGTTCATGGAGCCTTGCGGCAAGCGGTCACACAGGTCTTTCAGGCTTTCAAACGGGCCATTCGCCTCACGCTCGGCGACGATCTGCTCCATCGCCTTTTCACCGACATTGCGGATGCCTGCCAAGGCATAACGCACGCCATATCCGTGATCGGTCTGCTGCACGGTAAAGCGCGCTTCGGACGCGTTGATATCGGGCGGCAGGACTTCAACTCCGCCGCCTCCTTCCTTATTGGCAACCGGATAGCGCCGCGCATCATCGACGAAGATCGTCAACTTTTCTGACTGGTGCATGTCGAAACACATTGATGCGGCGTAGAATTCTTCGGGATAATGCGCCTTTAACCATCCCGTCTGATAGGCGAGCAACGCATAGGCGGCGGCGTGCGATTTGTTGAAGCCATAGCCTGCGAACTTGTCGATCAAGTCAAACAGCGCGTTCGCTTCTTTCTGCTCGATCTGGGAAACTTCGAGGCAGCCATCAATGAAGCGGCTGCGCTGTTGGTCCATTTCCGCCTGGTTCTTCTTACCCATCGCGCGGCGCAGCAAATCGGCATCGCCCAGAGAGTATCCGGCAAGGATCTGCGCGGCCTGCATCACCTGTTCCTGATAGACGAAGATGCCGTAGGTCTCAGCCAGAATGCCTTCGAGCTTGGGGTGCGGGTATTCGATTGGCACCTCGCCCGCCTTGCGCTTTCCGAACAGCGGGATGTTGTCCATCGGACCGGGGCGATAGAGCGAGACGAGCGCGATAATGTCGCCGAAATTGGTGGGCTTCACCGCTTTCAGCGTGCGGCGCATACCTTCGGATTCCAGCTGGAACACCCCGACCGTGTTACCCGCCTGCATAAGGTCATAAACGGCGGTATCGTCCAAAGGCAGCGCGCCCAGATCAATACTGATCCCGCGCAATTCCAGCAGGTCCACCGCCTTGCGCAGGACGGACAGCGTCTTAAGCCCGAGAAAATCGAATTTGACGAGGCCGGAGCTTTCGACATTCTTCATGTCATATTGCGTCACCGGCATATCGGAACGCGGATCGCGATATAGCGGCACCAATTGCGCCAGCGGCCTGTCGCCGATCACAACGCCCGCTGCGTGGGTGGAGGAATTGCGCGGCAGCCCCTCCAGCTGCATCGCCAGATCGACGAGACGCTTCACCTCGTTATCGTTGGTGTATTCGCGCTTGAAATCCGCCGAGCCATTCAGAGCTCGCTTCAAATCCCACGGGTCGGTCGGGTGGTTGGGCACCATCTTGGTCAGGCGGTCCACCTGGCCATAGCTCATCTGCAAAATCCGCCCGCAATCGCGCAGGACCGCGCGCGCTTTCAGCTTACCGAATGTGATAATCTGCGCAACGTGATCGGATCCGTATTTCTCCTGTACATAGCGGATGACTTCGCCGCGCCGCGTTTCGCAAAAGTCGATATCGAAATCAGGCATTGAGACGCGTTCGGGGTTCAAGAACCGCTCAAACAGCAGGCCTAGCTGGATCGGATCAAGATCGGTAATGGTCAGCGCCCAAGCAACGATGGAGCCTGCACCCGATCCACGCCCCGGCCCCACCGGTATGCCCTGATCCTTGGCCCACTGGATGAAGTCGGCAACAATCAGGAAATAGCCGGGAAAACCCATATTGGTGATGATGCCAATCTCGTATTCAAGGCGGTCGAAATAGACCTTGCGCTCTTTCTCCGACATCTCGCCATAGGGCTCCAGCCGCGCCTCAAGACCGGCGCGCGATTGCTCCGCCAGCATCCGCACTTCGCCTTCCATATCGCCAGCCAGCGAGGGCAGGATCGGGTCGCGATAGGGCGGCGCGTACGCACAGCGCTGCGCCACAACGAGGGTGTTTGCCATCGCCTCGGGCAGGTCGGCGAACGCCTCCTCCATCATCGGGCGGTCCTTCACGAAAGCGGCCGCGTTGGAGCGCGCCCGGTCCTCATTCTCGACATAGGTCGATCCGGCAATGCACAGCATTGCATCGTGCGCCTTGTGCATATGCGGGTCGGCAAAATTGGCGGGATTGGTGGCGACCAGCGGGAGATCGCGCGCATAGGCCAGATCAATCAGAGCCTCTTCCCCGCCGGCCGTCACCGGATCGCCGTTGCGGGCCAGCTCGATATACAACCGATCAGGAAAAAGCGCCTGCAACCGGTCAGCCAGAGTCTGTGCGGCGGGAACCTGCCCTTGCGCAAACAGCCGCGTCAACGCGCCCTCACCCGCCCCGGTAAGCGCGATCAGGCCAGCGGTGTGTCCCTCCAGATCAGACAGCATGACATGCGGCTCAAATTCCAGCGGACGATCCAGATGAGCCTTGGAAACGAGGTGGCACAGATTGTCATAGCCGGCCTCATCCTGAACGTAGAGCGGCAGGTAATCGACCTGTTTGCCGTCTCCCCCGCTGCCATCCACTCCGGGCCGTGCCACGCCCAGCAGCGTGCCGATGATCGGCTGAATACCCTCCGCCTTGCACGCATCGGCGAACATCACCGCACCATAAAGGCCGTTGCGGTCACAGATCGCAATCGCCGGAAAGCCGCGCTCCTTCGCCAGTTTCGCGATAGCCTTTGGATCGACCATGCTTTCCAGCATCGAATAGGAGGATAGCACACGCAGCGGGACGAATGGTTCAAACGGCATGGGCGCAGCTTAGGAAAATTGCAGGGATTCGGAAGGGTTGAAGCCGCCTAATTCTCCACAGGAAGACCCGCGATCAGAGCAGCTTCTGGATATCCTTTGCGATGCGCGAAGGTGTGTCATTCGATCCATAGCGCTTTACGACATTGCCTTCGCGGTCGATCAGGAATTTGGTGAAGTTCCACTTGATCGAGGCAGAGCCCATGACGCCGCGCTGCTCTTTCTTCATCCAGTCGAACAGGGGCGATGCGTCGGGGCCGTTCACGTCGACCTTTTCCATCAGGGGGAAGGTCACTCCAAAATTAACCTTACAGAATTCCGCGATCTCGTCCGCATTGCCCGGTTCCTGCCCGCCAAACTGGTTGCAGGGAAAGCCGAGGACTTCGAAATCCTTGTCCTTGAAATCCTGATAGAGCTTTTCCAGCCCGTCATATTGCGGGGTAAAGCCGCATTTGCTGGCGGTGTTGACGATGAGGAGGACTTTGCCCTTCTTCTCTGCAAGATCGAGTTCTTCACCGCGATTGGTGGTGACAGTGAAATCGGCGATGGTCGTCATGTTGGTGTGGCCCCTGTTCAATGCCTTCTTAAGATGGGCGTCACGGGACCAAGGGGCAAGCCTCTATTGCAAGACGCCGTCCACCAGCCGCACAATCCGGTCCATGCGCGCGGCGAGCCGCTCATTATGCGTCGCGATCAGGGCAGCGCTGCCCTCCCCGCGCACCAGTTCCAGAAACTGACCCAACACAGTGTCAGCGGTTGCTTCGTCCAGATTGCCGGTCGGCTCATCCGCGAGCACCAGTGTCGGGCGATTGGCGAGCGCGCGGGCCACGGCAACGCGTTGCTGCTCTCCGCCTGAAAGCTGGCTGGGGCGGTGGGTCAAACGATGACCGAGGCCAAGGCTCGTCAACAGGCTTTCAGCCCGTTCATGCGCGGCATCGCGCGGCTTTCCGGCGACCATTTGCGGCATCACCACATTCTCCGTTGCGGTGAAATCGGGCAGCAGATGGTGGAACTGATAGACAAAGCCCAGATGTTCGCGCCGCACTCGCGTGCGCTCATCCGAGGCCAGCTTTTCCGCGCGCTCTCCGGCGATGGCGATGGAGCCCTCAAAGCCCCCTTCCAGCAGCCCGACCGCCTGCAACATGGTGGACTTGCCCGACCCCGAAGGACCAAGCAGCGCAACGATCTCTCCGGGCTGAATCGCTAGATTGACGCCGCGCAGCACTTCGATCCGCTCGCCGCCCTGCTCGAAAGAGCGTTTGACGTCATGCAGTTCCGCAATCGCTCCACCATCACTCATAACGCAGCACCTGCACAGGATCGGTATTCGCCGCCTTCAGCGCGGGATACAAAGTCGCAAGGAAGCTGAGCCCAAGTGCCAGCACCACAATACCGAGCACTTCCCACGGATCGGTGCGCGAAGGCAGGGTTGAGAGGAACCGCACCTCAGGGTCCCAAATCTGCTGACCCGTTACCAGCGCGATGAACCACACGATCTGTTCGCGGAAATACAGCACGACAAAGCCGAGTATCAGCCCCGAAACTGTGCCGATTGCGCCGATGGTGGAGCCCGTTGTGATAAATATCTTGAGCAGGCTGCGCCGCGTTGCACCCATCGTGCGCATGATCGCGATATCGCGCGTCTTTGCCCGCACCAGCATGACCAGGCTGGATAGGATATTGAAAGAGGCGACCAGCACCATGAAACTGAGCGCGAAGAACATCGCGACCCGTTCCACCTGCAACGCCTCAAACAGGGTGGAATTGATCGTCTTCCAGTCGGCGATCACCGCCTTGCCTTCGAGCGCCTGTTTCACCGGAGCGAGGATTTCGCCAACGCGGTCCGCATCCTCCACCGACACTTCGATCATGCCGATGGAATCCCCCATCAGCAAAAGCGTCTGAGCCTCTTCAATGGGCATGACGACGAATTTTTCATCGTAATCATAAATGCCGACTTCAAAGATGGCCGAAATCTCATAGCCGACCTGCCGGATTTGCGTTCCGAACGGAGTGGCGCGGCCCTGAGGATTGATGATGGTGATCGTATCGCCTACCCGCGCGCCGATATTCTGCGCGAGCCTGGTGCCGATTGCCACTTTGCGCGCACCCGCTTGCAATTGGGTAACGTCGCCCATCACGACCTTGTCCGCCAGCGTGTCGATATCGTCCTGCACATTGCCGCGCACGAAAATCGCCTCTGCCCGGCCATTGAAACTGGTGAGCAAAGGCTGCTCAATCAGCGGGGACGCATCGGTCACACCGTCGGTTTCTCGCACCTGATACAGCACGCTTTCCCAGTCATCGAGCCGCCCGCCATAGGCCTGCACGATCGCATGTCCGTTGAGCCCGACGATCTTGTCCAGCAGTTCCGCGCGGAAGCCGTTCATCACGCTCATGACGACAACCAGCATCGCCACGCTCAGCATCACCACGCCCACCGATATGCTGGCAACCAATGCGATGAATGCCTCGCCCTTGCCCGGCCAAAGGTATCGCTTGGCGATCATGCGTTCGAAGGGGGTGAGCATTGGTGAGATAAGACCTGAAACTTGCGCCGATCCGGCTGAGCCGCCCCTTGCGGGCACGAAACTGAATGCAAGCTTTAGGCGGAGCGCGATGCCGCCGCAATGCGCCGCCACCCGATGATTGTGCGTAACGCGCGAACCGCTCGCAGGTGACGCTGTCACTTTATTGTCAGTAAAAAGGAGTGGGCGGGTGCCCGCTTTCCCTTGTAATTGATCCGTAACATCGTCATTGAGCGCGCGTCCTCAACGCACCTTAACGCAAGAGAGAACCGGCCATGAATGTGACGCACCCTTTCCGCGACCATGATGGCGACAAGTTGCGAGAGGAATGCGGCATATTCGGCGCGATCAACGCGACCGATGCTGCCGCCGCTACGGCTCTGGGCCTGCACGCCTTGCAGCATCGCGGCCAGGAAGCTGTCGGCATCACCAGTTTTACCCCGGAAACGGGCGCGTTTGTATCCCGCCGCGCGCTGGGTCATGTGGCCGAGACATTCTCCGATAAATCGGAGATCGCGGCCCTGCCCGGCTCGATGTCGGCAGGCCATGTTCGCTATTCCACCACTGGCGGCTCTGACATGCGCAATGTACAGCCGCTCTATGCCGAGCTGTCGACCGGCGGCTTTGCCGTGGCGCACAATGGCAACATCTCCAACGCGATGAGCCTGCGCAAGGATCTGGTGCAAAAGGGCTCTATCTTCCAGTCGACGTCTGACACAGAGGTTATCATTCATCTGGTCGCGACATCGCGATATCCCACGATTGCAGACCGTCTGGTTGACGCGCTGCGGCTGGTTGAGGGGGCCTACGCGCTGATCGTGATGACGCCAGAGGGCATGATCGCCTGCCGCGATCCGCTGGGCATTCGTCCGCTGGTGATGGGCAAGATGGGCGATGCGGTGGTGTTCGCCAGCGAGACCGTCGCGTTTGATGTGATCGGCGCGGAATTCACCCGCGAAGTGGAGCCGGGAGAATTGCTTCAGGTCGGCTTTGACGGAGAGATCAAAAGCGTGCGCCCGTTCGGCACGCAGTCCCCGCGCCCGTGCATCTTTGAACACGTCTATTTCAGCCGCCCTGACAGCTTTTTTGCCGGACACAGCGTCTATCAGGCGCGCAAGGCCATCGGCGCGGAACTCGCCCGTGAGGCTCCTTGCGATGTCGATCTGGTTGTGCCCGTGCCGGACAGCGGCGTGCCGGCTGCCATCGGTTTCGCGCAAGAGTCAGGCATCCCGTTTGAACTCGGCATTATACGCTCGCACTATGTCGGGCGCACTTTCATTCAACCCTCTGACAGCGCCCGCGATACTGGCGTAAAGCGCAAGCATAATGCCAATCGCAGCCTTGTCGCAGGCAAGCGGATCGTCCTCATCGACGATTCCATCGTGCGCGGTACGACCAGCCTCAACATCGTGGAAATGATGAAGGATGCAGGCGCGCTCGAAGTGCATTTCCGCGTGGCCAGCCCCCCCACTGCGCATAGCTGTTTCTATGGTGTGGACACGCCGGAACGCTCAAAGCTGCTGGCCGCACGCATGGATCTGGAGCCGATGCGCGAATTCATCCACGCAGACAGCCTCGCTTTCATCTCGATTGACGGACTGTATCGCGCGGTCGGCACGAAGGGCCGCGACAATGATGCGCCGCAGTTTTGCGATGCATGTTTCAGCGGCGATTACCCCACTTCCCTCACCGATCTCTCCATGCGAGAGGGCACATCCCCGCAATTGCCCTTTGCCGACCCCAAGGCTGCCTGAACAATGACTGATGCCGCTAATGCCGACAAACCCCTCGCCGGGCGCACCGCGCTCGTAACCGGCGCCAGCCGCGGGATCGGCGCGGCCTGCGCTGTCGATCTGGCCCGGGCTGGCGCGCATGTCATTTTGGTCGCGCGCAAGGTGAAGGCTCTCGAAGTGATCGAGGATGCGATCCATGCAGAGGGCGGCACGTCAACCATAGCGCCTGTCGACCTGACAGAGCCGGATGCGGTCACTCGCCTTGCTGCGGCCATTGGCGGGCGTTGGCAGACGCTGGAAGTGCTCCTTCTTTCCGCCGCGTATCTGCCGGAGCTGACCCCGCTTTCGCAGGCTGATCCCAAGCAGTTCAACACCGCGCTGATGACCAATGTTGTTGCCACGCAGGCGCTGCTCGCGAGCTTTGATCCGATGCTGCGCCGATCCAAACAGGGCCGCGTCATCGGCCTGACCAGCAGTGTGGGCGCAGCCCCGCGCCCGTATTGGGGCGCTTATGGATCGACCAAGGCGGCGTTTGATAATCTGCTGGAAACCTACGGCGCGGAAGTAGAGCGCTTGAGCCCGGTCCGCGTCGCCATCGTCGATCCGGGGGCCACGCGCACATCGATGCGGGAGCGCGCCTATCCCGGCGAAGACCCCGAAACGGTCAAGCCTCCCGAGACCGTGGCGCAGCGAATCACTGCAATGCTGGTCGAGGATTTTGACAAGCTGCACCGCGAGCGCATTGATTGAGCGGGTTTGCTGATTGGGCCTGTTGAAGAGCAAAAACCGGCTGTTTCGTCTGGCTTTTTGACTCTTATTCGACCCCCACCTTACAGAAAGCTACGGCATAATCCTTATGCCTGAATGCGCGTTAACCGTGTTCTGCAACCCCGCGTAAAGGGCAATTGGTGTTTGTGAAGCTTTGTACCCAGTGAAGTCTGAACCCCGGCGGCACCCGCCTCCGGCTTTTAGGATGGAAGCACCAAAGCGATGGCAAGCAACAACCTTTACAACCGCGCTGCTCAGGAAGATCGTTCCGGTCCGCGCACAAAGCTTACGATCCCCGGCACCCTGCGTGTATCCGGCGGGCGTTCTTTCCAGAGCGTGGTCCACGATCTTTCGATCTCGGGCTTTTCAGCCGCGTCGATCAACCGGATGCACGAAGGCCAGGTCTGCTGGCTGACCCTGCCCGGCCTCGAATCGCTTCAGAGCGAAGTGGTGTGGTGGGACAATTGCATCGTCGGATGCGCCTTCACTGAACTGCTCAGCCCGATCGTGCACGACAACATCCTGCAACGCTACAGCCACATCAGCGCACCCAGAAAAGCGATCTAGCCTCCGCTCGCCGCGATCTTCTCAGCAACCGCGCCCCATGCACGGCGATATTCATCGCTCGTCGCAGCGGGCCAGTTGCTCACAACGGTCAGCACCAGATCAGCCGATGGCACCAGCGTGATCGACTGGCCAAATATACCCTGCGCGCCGAAATTGCCGCCGGGATAGGTCCACCACTGATAGCCATAGCCAAAGCCGCCCGCGCCAAAATCGACCTGCTGGGCGCCAGCCTCGGCAAACCAGCCTTCGGGCACCACTCTGTTGCCCTCTGCATCCTTGCCATCGTTCAGCACAAACACGCCCATGCGCGTGTAATCCGCCAGCGATAGTGACAGGCAGCACCCGCCAATATTGCCATTGCGGGGATCGACCATCCAGAACATGCCATTCTCAAAACCGGCAGGCTCCACGATCTTGGTCTGTGAATATTCGGCAAGCGACTGGCCGATGGCATTTTCCACCAGCACACCGATCAGATTGGTCTCACCCGTTTTATAGCTGAACACAGTGCCCGGCTCTGCTGCGCGTTCAAGACGCTTCATTTGCTCGACCACGGCATCCGGCCCGTATTCGAGGACGAACAGGTTCATTTTTGCAACGTCGCTGTTCGGATCGCCGTAATTCTCGTCCCACGCCACGCCGCTTGTCATCGTAGCAAGCTGTTTGACCGTCACGCCGTCATAGGCGGAGCCTTTGAGCTTCGGAATATATTGCGTCACCGGGTCTTCCAGACTGCCGATAAAGCCATCGGCAATCGCCGCGCCCAGCAAGGTGGAGGTGAAGCTCTTCGCGACCGAGAAACTGGTCCAGCGCTGCTCCGGCCCGAAATTGAGGCCGTAATCCTCAAACCGCACCTTGCCCTTGTGCCACACCATCACGCCCGCCGCGTTGGTCTTGGTCATGGTTTCGCGGATCTCCGCCGCAATGCTGTCGGGCAACGGATCGCCTTTGACAAGCTGGCTGGTCGTGGTCGCGGCGGGCACTTCATGTCCCGCAAACCACTTTTCCATCTCGCGAAAACGCGTCTCGCGCTGATCATCATTCCAGAACAGCACCTGAAGCTCAGCAGGGTCAACGTCGGGCGCGGGCATCAGCGTAACCGGCTCCAGAGCAGGCGGCGCGCTGGCGACTTCGCTGACCGAAGCCGCATTGCACCCTGCCAAAGCCCCTATGACAAGAGGCGCTGCAACCGATGCGAGTGTCCATTTGGCGTATTTCATCATGGCGGCTCCTCTCCCGTTAAGCCCTTGCGGCGACGCTATCGCTTGACGAGCGTCACCTGATGCACGTCAATGTTATGACAGCGAAACCCAGCCTCGCAATAGGCGAGGTAATATCGCCACAACCGCACAAAGCGCGCATCGAACCCGGCGGGCAGGCGATTGTCCGATACCGCGCGGTCAAATCGCTCCCGCCACAGCTTCAGCGTCTCCGCATAATCGAGCCCGAAATCGCGCTGATCATGCCATGTCAGGGCGCGTTCTTCTGCCAAGGCGCGAAACTCGCTGCTTTTGATGAGCAAGCCCCCGGGGAAAACATAGGCCTGAATGAAATCGACGGTGCTGGCATATGTCTCAAACAGATCATCCGCCATTGAGATATACTGGATCGCCGCCCGCCCGCCGGGTTTCAGACGATGGGCGATACAATCCATGAAGGTCGGCCAATATTCCCGGCCCAGCGCCTCGACCATTTCCACACTCGCAACCGCATCATATTGCCCGGTGACATCGCGGTAATCGCATTTCTCAAACGCAATATCGGGTGAGCAATGCGCGCGGGCATAGGCCAATTGCTCATCAGACAGGCTGATCCCGGTCACCTGCGCCCCGCGCCGTGCCAGGGCATCGGCCAGACCGCCCCAACCGCAGCCGATCTCAAGCACGCTTTGCGGCTGACCGAGCCGATCCGCGATGGCGGCAAACTTGGCGCGTTGTGCCGCTTCCAGACTGGCCTCATCCGCGCCGCGGTCCAGGCCCAACGCGCTGGAATAGGCCATGCTCGGATCAAGCCAAGCGCGGTAGAAATCGTTGCCCAGATCATAATGCGCAGAGATATTGCGCACGGACCCCGCCCGGTTATTCCGGTTGAAACGGTGCGCCAGACGCGCGGCCCATTTGAACGGGCCAGTCGGGCGCGCTGCATTGCCAAGGCTGCGCGCATTTTCGCCCATCACCGCGAAAAGTGATACGAGATCATCGCACTCCCACTCGCCCGCTTCATAGGCCTGATACCATCCGATAGAGCCGCTGGTCGCCAGCCTCAGCAGCGCGCGCCAGTCTCTCAGGGTGATCGTGACATCAAAACCGGGAGCGCGCCCGCCCAGCACCCGCATGGTGCCATCGGGTAGATGCGCGCGCATTGAGCCGCGCTCAAGCCCCGCATCGACTGCATTGATGACTGATTGAAATCCTGGCGCAATCAGGCGCGCGAACAGGCCGGGCTCACCGGCAAAGCGGCTTCCCCCGCTTACCAGTGCCTCTCCTCTGATATCCGTTCCGGCCCCTTGCGCGCTCATGGGACGCTCTTAATCGCCCGAAGCCGCCCCGGGCAAGGCGCTTTCACCCGTCTTTCATTGCCCGATAGGCATCCAGGGCGCGTTCCCGCGCGGCCCGGTGGGCTATGACCTTGGGTGGATAGGCTTTGGGCAGGCAGCCATGCTCCTCGGGATCGTGGATGTAGGGTTCGTCCAGATCGGCCAGTTCGGGCACATATTCACGGATGTAGCCTGCACAATCGAACTTCTCCGACTGGGTCAGCGGAGCCATGATCCGGCTGAACATGTTGGAGTCGACCCCCGTACCCGCATTCCATTGCCAATTGACAGAATTGGATTGGTAATCGGCATCGACAAGGCAATCCCAGAACCACTCCTCCCCCCGGCGCCAATCAATCAGAAGATGCTTGATGAGGAAGCTTGCGGTGATCATGCGCACACGATTGTGCATCCATCCGGTCTTGTACAACTGACGCATTCCGGCATCGACAATGGGATAGCCGGTCTTGCCTTGCTGCCATTTTTCGAGGTCGCGCGCGGCTTTCTCATCGGATTCGGGATCGCGCCATTTCAGCTGATCGAAATCGTTACGGTAGTTTTGTGTGCCGTAATCGGGCTGTTCGCAGATTACATTGGCCGCGTAATCGCGCCATACGATCTCGCTTTCATAGCTTTTCCAGCCATCGGACCGCTTGTCTTTCAGCGCGTGCCAAATCTGCACCGGACTTATTTCTCCGTGGTGAAGATGCGGTGACATGCGCGACGAACCATCAACGCTGGGCAGGTTACGCCGGGCCTCATACTCGCCGACATCGCCTTCCCATTCTGACAGGCGCGCCTGGGCCGCAGCCTCGCCCACCTCCCAGAATTCGGCGATGCCGCCCGACCAATCGGGCTTTGTGGGCAGCAGGTCCCAGTCGGTAAGGTCATCGCTATCGGGCCAGCTGTCGGGAGAACGCAGCGTATCGGGTTCCGGCAGAACGTCGCGCGGCGGAAAGACCTGCCGCATGGCTTTATAGAACGGAGTGTAGATCTTGTAGGGATCGCCCGATCCGGTGGTCACATGACCGGCCGGAAACAAGTATATGCCGTCATGCAATTGCAGGTCGAGCTTTTCGGACAAAGCGCCCTGCGCCTTGCGCCACCATGGCTCATAATGCCGGTTGGCATGGACGGTCGTCGCGCCGGTTTCCTCGGCGATCTTGCACAATTCCTCCACTGCATCACCGCGTCGCAAGACGATTTTCGCATGACGCTTCGCGAAACTTTTGCCGAGGCTTTCTAGCGAATGGTGCAGCCACCAGCGCGATGCCCCGCCCATGCGATGATGCTTGGGCGCTTCGTCATCTAGCACATAGACCGCAATAACAGGGCCGTGCTTGGCGGCTTCGTAAAGGGCTGGATTGTCAGCCATGCGCAGATCGCGCCGCAGCCATACGATTTGAGGACTCAACAAAAATCTCCGCTCGCCCTGAGCCTGTCGAAGGGCCGTTCTTCACTTCCCGCACAGGACCAAAAGAAGCGCGGTCCTTCGACAGGCTCAGGACGAGCGGGTCCTGATGGTAATGATCCTACTGCGCTGGAAGTTCCTCACACTTCACATCAGGGAGCGCGATAGAGAACCGGTCCCGCGCGCGCGGATCGTAAAAGCGGGCATCGCGCAGAATGACAGAGCCGTCTTCGGCGCGTTCTGCAAAGGGTGCGCGCGACCAGAACAGGAAGGCCTCGAGTTGGGAATTGGTCCTGCGCATCGCTGCCATCTGCGGCCAGGAACAACGGTTCTTCGTCAGCGGCTTGGCGTTTTGCCGTGTCGGCTCCTCGCCGGCGGCTACCAAATAATACTCGTTTTCCCGACCGACGATGATTTCCCGCTGATTGGGAAGCAAGGCGACGGGAGAAGCGATCAGTGTCTCGGCTGGAAACTCCATATCCTTGTTGCTGACCGAGAAAGAGCCAAGATGCGCGATCGACCAGAGGGTGTTGCCAGCGATGTAAATGGCAGTGAGCACCAGCCCGATCCACGCAGGCCGCTTCCATGCACCGCCGCGCTTTTCCGTGCGCAGCGACCACCACACGCTCAGACCCAGCAGCGCCCACAGCCACACATCGATGATGAACAGCGTATCGCCATAGAACCACGCGCTCGAAAACGGCTCCAGCAGTCGGATGCCATAGACGTTGAACCAGTCGAACAGCGGATGGCTTAGGCAACCGATGAAGCTCAAACCATAGAGCCAGCCGAAATGCACCGGCAGCCGCCCTTCGGGCCGTTTGCCGCGCCCCTCCTGCCAGCGGTCAAACCAGTACAACACCCCTGTCAAAACCAGCGGCAACAGCACCCATGCGGGCGGGCCATGTGTGATCCCTCGCCGAAAGCCCAGATGCTCGGTCCCCTCCAGCCAGAAAAAGCATGCTGCATCCACATCGGGCAAATTCGCCCCGATAATCAGCGCGGGCATCGCCAGCCCGGTCTTTCGCTTAAGCCCCGCCTGCCCCAAAAGCGCGCCGACCAGGCTGTGTGTCAGGTTATCCATTTGCAACCGATACCCCTTGGTGCATAGCGACGTCAAAGCCGGAAATTGGCAAAGTTTGGGAAGAGAAAAACCATGACCGACACACCGTTTATCCGCCCTGATATGAAAGCCTTCCTTGATGCGGTGGCGGCGATTGGCGGCCCCGCGATTGCTGATATGACTATGGAGGAGGCGCGCGCGTCCTATGTCGCGCTGCATGCCATGGCGGACCGGCCCGCGCGCGAATTGGCGGTGATCCGTGATCTCGCTGCACCCGGACCCGCAGGCGATATTCCGCTGCGCCTGTATGACGCGCGTGAAAGCCGCGAGCCCGGCCCCGTCATCACGTTTTATCACGGCGGCGGCTATGTGATCGGCGATCTTGAGACGCACCACGCGCTGTGCACCGAAATTGCCGCTTTGATGGACCTGCCGCTGGTCGCCGTCGATTATCGCCGCGCGCCCGAAGCCCCCTTCCCCGCCGCGATTGAGGATTGCGAGGCCGCCACCCGCTGGATCGCATCCTCGCCTGACGCACTTGGCCGCGCTGTCACCGGCGTCATCACCATCGGAGACAGCGCGGGCGGCAATGCCACCATCGTCGTCAGCCAACTGCTCGCAGCCAACCCAGCCGACGTGCCTGTCGTGCTGCAAGTGCCGATCTTCCCGCTGGCGAGCGACATCACCGGCGCGGCCAGTCTGGAGCAGTTCGCGGACGGATTTGTGCTGACCAAAGCTGCGGTCGAGTTCTTTGACGGGCATTACCGCGCCGACCGCTCCGATCCGCGCGGCTTCCCCATTCTGGGCGATCATGCAAGCGCGCCGCCCACGGTTCTGGTCACGGCCAGCCTTGATCCGATCCGCGATTCGGGCCGCGATTACGGGGAGGCTCTGGCCAAAGCGGGCGCGGATTTCACCTTCCTTGAGATGAAGGGTGTCACCCACTCCTTCGTCAATCTGCGGCAGGCCGTGCCCAGCACCCAGGGTGATCTGGAGCGCATCATCGCCGCGATGAAATTCCATCTGGAGACCGCCGCATGAGCGACCTGCCCTACCGCCCCTGCGCCGGGTTCATGCTGGTGAATACAAGCGGCCTCGTTTTTGTCGGACAGCGCAAGGAAAAGCGCGCGCTAGGGGCTTGGCAAATGCCGCAGGGCGGGATCGACCCGGGCGAAGACCCGCAAACCGCCGCCTTGCGAGAGTTGGAAGAGGAAACCGGCGTCTCGCACGACTTGGTCGAAGTGGTCGCGCCTGCATCGCAAGTGATGCGGTATGATCTGCCGCCCGACCTTTTAGGCAAGGTCTGGAAAGGCAAGTATCGCGGGCAGGAACAGCACTGGTATCTGGGCCGCTTTCTGGGCGAGGATCGCGACATCAATCTGGAGGCGCATGACCCGGCGGAGTTCAACGCATGGCGATGGATCACCCCTGTCCAATTGCCCGATCTGATCGTGCCCTTCAAACGCGATGTCTATGCGAAACTGGTCGAGGAATTCGCGCCGCTGATTTAGTTGCTATTAGTCGAACCGAAAGGCGATATGCGGACGATCATCTTTCGCCCGCGCCGCCTTGAAAGAATCGATCGCCTCAATCCGCTCAAACCAAGCCAGCACGCTGGGGAACGATCCACCGTCAAAGGTGCCCTTATCGCGCGCGGCATACATCGGATAGACCAGTGTAATATCCGCCACCGTCAGGGTTTCCCCGCCAAAGAACGGTTTCTCGCCCAGGTCCTTTTCCATCAAGGCAAACAGAGCCTCGCTACGCGGATTGACGAACAGTTTTCGCACCTGACCGAACACGGCCTTCAATAGTGAGCTGACCGGCCAGGGTGTGCGCGTTTCCAGCAGGCCCAGGATCATCGCAATACCCTGAATCGACATCAGCGATCCCGGAGATGCGTGATACCAGAACAGATGCCGCGCGCGGTCCGCGCTGCCCGGCTTGGGATTGAGGGTGCTGCCGGGATGACTATCCAGAATATAGTCGATGATTGCATTGCTCTCTGCCAGAACAAGTTCACCATCGGTAACGACCGGAGCAGTGCCCAGCGGCGAAAGCGCCTTGTAATCATCGGGCGCAAGGTTGCTTTCCGGATCGCGGTTATAGCTTTTCAGGACGTAGGGCTCGCCCAGCTCCTCAAGGAGCCACAGGATGCGAAAGCTCTGCGAGTATTCGAGGTGGTGCAGTGTCAGCACGCGCGAATGCCAGCCTAGTTGCTGGTAGGTGCGTCAGAGTCGGTCTCTGCCGCCAGTCGCGCCGGTGGCCCCGCCGCGATGGTCGATTGCAATGCAACCGTTTCAGGGCAGGTGTCGCCGCATTTGCTCTGCAAACGCGCCAGATTGCGCTTCGCCTTTTCCAGCGCGCCTTTTTCGACAAGAGCCGCGCCCTCGCCAGCGATGGCTGCGAAATTCTCTGGGTCGCGTGCCAGCGCCTCACGATAGAATCTGATCGCCTTGCCCTGCAGCCCGTCTTGCCGCGCTGCCTCTGCCAGTTTGATAAAGATCGGCGTATAGCCCGGATCAACCGAGAGCGCGGCTTCGAACGCGTCAATCGCGGCCTGCGTTTCGCCTGCATTCAGCGCCGCCTCGCCCTGCAAAATCAAAGACGCTGCGCGCGCATCCGGAGCCCGATCCTGCGCGATTGTGACGCTGGCGGTGGTCGCCAGGAAAAGCGAGAGTGCGGCGGCGGCAGGCGCGAAACGCATTATGAGCTCCTTAAAGCTAGCAGGCCGGTTAAACTCGGAACGATCCGGGCCGGCATCTGGGCCATGAGTTACCGGGTCCTCATGAATTCCTTGCTCCATACCCTATCGGCTATCACGGTGAACGCAAGATGGCGACAAAAAAGCCGTCCGTGACGTCCCGATACGGATCGAGGCGCATGCCGGTCGCCGGGCCTTCACCATGCGCGGTGCCGAGAGCGAGTTCGGGTCGCTCGGCGCTCCAGCCTTCGTGCCGGCCAAGAAACGCGGCAATGCGGTCTGTCCCCTCGTCATCCAGCAGCGAACAGGTGATGAAAGTAATCGCGCCACCCGGCTTCACCAGCTTGGCTGCGGTGTCCAGAACATGATCCTGCAGCTGCGTGAGCTTGACCAGCTCCTTGGGATTAAGCCGCCACCGGCTTTCGGGATTGCGCCGCCATGTGCCTGTGCCCGAACACGGCGCATCGACCAGAACGTGATCCGCGGCCCCTTCCCATTCGCCCAGCGTCTCCATCTCGTGCATCGGATTAAGCAGCACGGTGTGTTCAACCTGAGCGCCTGCACGCGCGGCACGCGGAGCCAGATTGCCGAGCCGTCGCTTGTCCGTATCAGCCGCCACCAGACTGATCGCGTTGCCAAACCGCGCGGCAAGCGAGAGCGTCTTCCCGCCTGCGCCTGCGCACAGGTCTATCACGGTATCCCCAGGCTTTGCCGGCACCGCTTCGCACACCAGCTGGCTGCCGAGGTCCTGTATCTCGATCAGACCGTCCGTGTATTGCGCCCATTGTTCAACCTGAGTGCCGAATTCAAACCGGAGTCCCTGCGCAGAGGCCAACACCTCGCCCCGCTCCGGCAGTTCCAGCGTGGCGCGGTCTGCCTTCAATGCGTTGACCCGCACATCCAGCGGGGCACGGCCAAGCAACGCTTCGGCCACCTCACCCTTGATCCCTGCACGCGCCAGTTCCTCTGCCAGCCATTGCTGAGCAATGCCGGTCTTTGCCACCACGTCGCCCTCAACAATGGCGCCGGGGCCGTGGGCAGAGCCGTCAAACAGGAGTTTAAGCGTTTCATCCTCATTCGCCAGAGCCAGCATCGCCGCACGCCCGCTGGGCGGCACCGGGCCACACAGGCGCACTGCGCGATAGACCAGCTCACGCACCGCGCGCCGGTCTTTCGACCCGGCATAGCGGCGCGTCTTGAAATATTCGCGGATCAGACGGTCGGCAGGCGCACCCTTGGTCTCTGCGGCAAGGATGATCTGGTCGAGAAGCTCTATCGCTGCCTGAACGCGGGCGGCGGGGATCATTGACCCTTCTTCTTATTCTCGGACTGCTCGTAAGCCGCTTCAAATTCCTGCCGAGCGGGCAATGTCATGCAGCGGTGCTCATATTTCGCGCCGCTCTTGTCCGCAGCAGCCTGCGTCATACGCGCCGCCATTTTTGCGCCCGCCGCCTCGCACTCCTCCATTGAGGTGAACACGACTTCGGGCCGCTGCAAGTCAATCTCTCCCTGACGGTCTGGATGCCAGCCCAGAATGAACAGCATCACAGGGACAATCTCGATCATTCCGGTTTCCTAACGGGTTGGCCCTATCGGGTCGGGTAATTCGGAGCCTCGCGGGTGATCGCAACATCATGCACATGGCTTTCGGAAAGGCCTGCATTGGTGATGCGCACAAACTTCGCGCGCGCTTTCAGATCGGGGATTGTTTCAGACCCGGTATAGCCCATCGCCGCCTTGATCCCGCCGACAAGCTGGTGGACCACGGTGGAGGCCGGACCCTTGAACGGCACCTGGCCCTCAATCCCTTCGGGCACCAGTTTCTGGGTCGAGATATCCTGCTGGAAATAGCGGTCCGCACTGCCGCGCGCCATCGCGCCAACGCTGCCCATACCGCGATAGCTCTTGTAGCTGCGCCCCTGATACAGAAACACCTCGCCAGGGCTTTCTGCGGTGCCTGCCAGCATTGATCCGATCATCACGCTGGACGCGCCCGCTGCCAGAGCCTTGGCCGCATCGCCGCTGGTGCGAAGGCCGCCATCCGCAATCACTGGAACGCCCGATTTGGCCGCTTCGCCCGCGCTTTCCATGATCGCGGTAAGCTGCGGCACGCCAACCCCGGCAACCACGCGGGTGGTACAGATGGAGCCGGGACCAATGCCCACCTTAACCGCATCCGCGCCCGCATCCACCAAAGCGCGCGTGGCTTCGGCAGTGGCGACATTGCCCGCGACGACCTGCACCGAATTACTCATCGCCTTGACGCGTTCGACCGCTTTGGCCACGTCCCTGTTATGGCCGTGGGCGGTGTCAATGATGATAACGTCCACTTCGGCATCGATCAGCGCTTCGGTGCGTTCAAAACCCTTGTCGCCCACCGTGGTTGCGGCGGCAACGCGCAGGCGGCCTGCGCCGTCCTTTGTCGCGTGGGGATAATTGACTGCTTTTTCGATATCCTTGACCGTGATCAGCCCGATGCATCTGTAGTCATCGTCCACCACCAGCAGCTTTTCAATCCGGCGTTGGTGGAGCAGATGACGCGCCTCTTCCTGCCCCGTGCCCAATGGCACGGTCGCAAGGTTTTCCGTCGTCATCAACTCGCGCACCGGTTGCGCCGGGTTCTCGGCAAAGCGTACATCGCGGTTGGTCAAAATGCCGACCAGCTTGCCGCTTGCATCGGTCACGGGGATGCCGCTGATCCGGTGCTGATCCATCAAGGCGGTCGCATCGCTCAGCACAGCGTCCGGACCGATGGTGATCGGGTTGATGACCATACCGCTTTCAAAGCGCTTTACCGTACGAACCGCCGCGCATTGCTCATCCAGTTCCAGATTGCGGTGCAGCACGCCGATCCCGCCAAGCTGCGCCATGGCGATCGCCATGTCAGCCTCGGTCACGGTGTCCATTGCGGCCGAAAGGATCGGGATATTCAGCGCGATATCCCGCGTAAGCTGCGTGCGCGTATCCGCCATGCTGGGCAGAACAGAGCTTTCCGCAGGGCGCAGCAGGACATCATCGAAGGTCAGACCAAGGGGGATGTCCATAAGCACGCTATTCCAGTTAAAAGTGAATCGGATGCGCTTCGATAAGAGGCACAATAGTGCGCCGCCATGTAGGGCGCATGGGCGCGCGGCGCTAGGGCAACCATACGAGCTATCACCGTTTGCGCGCAAATATTTGCGCCATTCAGGCCTTGCCAGCCAAGCCTAGCGCCCCGGATACGCCGCCGTGTCGGCAAACCGCATTACCAGTTCCTCATGCAGCAGCAGATCGTCAATCGCGCCGCCCAGTTCGATCACGTCAATCTCGTCGGAAGGCCCATGATAGTGGGCCTCCAGATAGGGTCCAAAGGTAATTTGCGATCCAAAGGAAGTGGACAGGAACACTGTGGGCACCCCCGCTTCCAGCAAGGCCCAGCCATCCTGCCGCTTCACAAAAGTCTCGGCAAAATTGCGATTGCCCAGATCGCGCCGTGCCGCCTCCATGACTTCAAAAATTACACGGTCTAGCGCGGTGCGCCCTTCCCCGACAAAGCCGACCGAACTGCCAGCAGGCGCAACGGCGGAGGTGTCAAAGTTGAAGGCGGCAACGATGCTGTCGAGCGGTACAGGGGGATTGGCGACAAAGGCGCGCGCGCCCAGCAATCCGGCTTCTTCCGCGCTGGTCGCCAGAACATAGATGTCGCGCTCATGCGGGCCTTTGGCAGACAGCCGCCGTGCCAGCTCCAGCATCAGCGCCACCCCGCTCGCATTGTCGACCGCGCCATTGCAGAGCCTGTCTGCGACACCGTCAGGTCCGCATTCGCCCAGATGATCCCAATGCGCGAGCAACAGCACAGCGCCAGCCTCGGGACGGGTTCCGGGCAGCATGCCGACGAGATTATGGCTGACAAATTCGCGGCGATTGGCGCTGGCCGCGATGCTGATCGACCATTTCAGGCGCACCGGCGTAAAATCATCGGACTGCGCGCTGGCCTTTAACCCGCGCCAGCGCTCCACGCCCAGCGTCTCTTCCATGGCGGCATTGCTGATAGCGACGCCAAGTGATCCGTCTTCCTTGTCCGCAAGTGACAGCGCTTCACCGGCCAGACGCTGCCTGATCCGTGCATAGCTCTCGTCACTTCTGGGCACGACAATCACCGCCGCTGCCCCCTTGCGCTCCAGCGCCGTTCGCCGCGCCGGGTTAAGGCTCTCATCCGTAAGCATCACCGCAACAGAGCCCGCAATCGCGGCCTCGGGCACAGTATCACCGCCATTGCCGACAAAGACCATATCGGCATCTTCGAGCAAGCTCTGGCGGCTGCGCGTGATGGCAATCGCCTGATCATTGCCAAGCTCAACGATCATGTCGTCTTGCAACAGCGCAATGGTGCTTTGTTCAAGCCGTGTGCTCACCAGTCCAACCGGCGCGCGCCATGGGCTTGCCGGGTCGTTCGTGCCGGACACCAGCCCGACATCGGCAAAGCGCTTTGTCAGATATTCCAGCGTGCGTTCTTCGCCCGGCGTGCCCGGCTTTCTCCCGCCGAATTCATCACTCGCCAGAACGGTGATGTCGGACATCATCCGCGCGCTGATGGCGGCGCGCTCTGCGCGAGGCACGCGGGCAAGCGGGGTTGCGCACGCACCAAGCAGTGCGGCCAGCCCCAAAACTGCCCAAATGCGCGCCCCCATTCGCTTCACCCTGCGGTCCATCCCCCGTCAATGCTCCAGTTTGCACCGGTCACGTTGCCCGCTTCCTCGCGGCACAGAAACACTGCCATCGCGCCCACCTCATGGGGTTGAACGAATTTCTTTGTGGGTTGCTTGGCCAGCAGCACATCATTGATCACTTCATCACGGCTAAGCCCGCGCGCCGCCATCGTGTCAGGGATCTGCCCTTCGATCAGCGGGGTCCAGACATAGCCCGGCGAGATACAGTTGGCCGTGACACCAGAGGTCGCCAGTTCCAGCGCTATCGTCTTGGTAAAGCCAGCCACCGCATGTTTTGACGCGTTATAGGCGCTTTTGAACGGAGAGGCCGTCAGCGAATGCGCGGAGGCGGTGTTGATGATGCGGCCCCAGCCCGCCTTCTTCATGTCCGGCACCGCCAGACGCGTGGTGTGGAACACAGCCGTCAGGTTAAGCGCGATCACCGCGTCCCACTTTGCCACCGGGAAATCTTCAACCGGGCTGACATGCTGCATCCCGGCATTGTTGACGAGGATATCGACCGGGCCGACCTCGGCAAACATCGCCTCAATCGCGGCCGGGTCCATCAGGTTTGCACCGTTATAGCTCGCGCCGATTTCCTCTTGCAGCTTGGCGATCTCGTTCGCGTCGCCCAGCCCGTTGAGGATCACGTCCGCGCCTTCTGCGCGCAGTGCTTTGGCAATCGCAAGGCCAATGCCCGAGGTCGATCCCGTGACCAGCGCGCGTTTTCCTTCAAGGAACACTTGGCACCTCCTGCATTCAGCTTAAGTTCCGGCAAGCTCTTGCCCTAAGAGGCGTTCGTGTCCAGAGAAATGACACGACCAATTGAGAGGCACGCCCGGAGGGGGGCATATCGCCATGCGGCTGAACCCGTTTGATACGTCCAAGATCAAAGTCCGCTCCAGCGATGGTAGTCGGGGCAGTGGCCGGATGCGCCGCGCGGGCGGAGTTGGCTGCGGAACGCTGGTCATTGCGCTTGTCGCGGCAGTGTTCTTTGGCGTGGACCCGCAACAGACGATCGGGATGCTCGAAGGCGTGCAGCAGGCCGGAGCACCGAGAGCGCCCGGCGGACAAGACAGTGACATGACAGAGCAGGAGGTCTGCACCAGCGGCCCCTACGCTCAGGAGGCGTGCAAGGCCCTCACCAGCCTGAATGCAACATGGGAGCCGGTCTTTGCTGGCGCCAATGTGGGTTTTGAACAGCCTTTCCTTGACCTGTATCGCAATGGCCGTGTCACGACGCAGGGCTGCGGCGGCGAGACTTCGGCAGCGGGACCGTTTTACTGCCCTGCCGATATGGGCATCTATATCGATGTCGGCTTCTTCGACCAGCTTGCGCAGATGAGCGGGACACGCGGCGATTTTGCGCGGCTGTATGTGATGGCGCATGAATACGGGCACCACATTCAAAACCTCACCGGGCTGGCCGATCAGGTCCGCTCCGTCCAGCAACGCAATCCGCAGCAATCCAACCAGTTGCAGGTGCGTATGGAGCTGATGGCGGATTGCTATGCCGGGGTGTGGGCGGGCAAGAACCGCAATCTGATCGAACCGGGCGACATGCAGGAGGGCCTGCGCGCGGCCAGTTCAATCGGTGATGACACGCTGATGCGCCGCGCGGGGCAGCGGATTAATCCTGAAAACTTCACCCATGGCACCAGCGAACAGCGGCGCGACGCGCTGCTTCGCGGTTTGGAGAGCGCCGATGACAATGCCTGCAACATCTATTTCGATTTTCGCTAAATCCGCGCTCGCATTGGCTTTGGCGGCCTTTGCGCTGCATCCCGCCTCTGCTCAGCAGGAAAAGGAGAAGGGCGTCGATGTCGAGGACGTGGCCGCCACCCCGCTTGAGGATATCGGTGTGATGGGCAAAGACATTCCCGACGTGCTCCAGATTGCCGCACGCGATCCTTATCATTCGGATGGTCTGACGACCTGCAACGCCATCGTGGGCGAAATCGCCAGCCTGGATCAGGTGCTGGGCGAGGATTACGATCTGGCCGGTGAGGCGGACACCGGAATAAACGTGAATTCAGCCGCAAAAGGCGTCGTCGGCTCGTTCATTCCGTTCAGAGGCATCGTTCGCGAAGTGTCCGGCGCGGCAGGCGATCAGCGCAAGGCTCAGGCGGCTGTTACCGCCGGCATGGTGCGACGCGGCTATTTGAAAGGTCTGGGCCAGTCGCGCGGCTGCAAATATCCGGCGCGCCCCAAATTGCCGGAAGCGGAATAGGAAAAGGCCGGAGCGATTGTGCAACCGCTCCGGCCCATTTTTCATCGGGTTAGAAGTCAGGCCACCAATGCCTCGTCCTCTGCATCTGACGGCTTGATCGCCACCTTCGACCATTCGATCTTGCGCGTCGCAAACATCACCACAGCCAGCGCGATGAACAGCATCAGCGATCCGATCACCAGCGACCACGCTTCAAGGTTCAGCAGCACATACAGCACCGCATAGAGGCCGGTGAGCAGCGCCGCGATAAAGCCTGCCCTGCGCCAACCGCCCAGCACCGCTGCGCTGTAACTCGTCAGCAGGCCGATAATCGCCGCGCCCGCAATGACATAGGCGAGTGTGAAGCCGACCATCTCCGAAAAGGCGAGCAGCATGACGAAGAACAGGATCAGCCCTGCGCCGGTCAGCAGATATTCCGCCGAAGCCACCCGAGCGCCTGCGACAATGTCAAACATGAAGAAGGCGAGGAAGGTAAAGCCGATGAACAGGAACCCGTATTTCAGCGAGCGCTCCACCTGCTTGTAAAGGTCCACCGGTTCCATCAGGCCAATCGTCGCGACATTTTGTGAAGTGCCGCCGGACACGCGATCATAGATCGTCCCGTCGGAATTGAAGCCGACATCGGGGAGCGGTTGCTGCGACGTGTTTACCAGCGACTGCCCAAGCGCCAGATTGGAGATCGACCACCTTGCCTTGAACCCGGCTTCGCTCACTTCCTTTGATCCGTCGCCGGGCAGGAACCCGGCAAAGCTGGGATGGGGCCAGTCGGATTCGACCGTAAAGTTGCTCTCATCGCCGCGCGGGGCCATGCTGAACGCGGTCGAGCCACGAAGGCCCATCGCGAATTCGACTGTGATCGGCTCGCCCTCGGACCAATCCATGAACGCATGGACACCGGTGCCGCCACTTCCCGCGCCAAGGCCAGGTTTCAGCTCCAGCGCTTGATCGCCGGTCGAAAGGCTTGCATCGGTTTGCAGGCCGCGCGGATCGGTGATCGGCATTTGCACCACTGTGTCTTTCAGCAGCAATTGCTCAGGCTCGATCCCCAGACGCGCCAGATCATCGGGAATGGCAAAGCGCGCCTCTCCAGTGATCGCCGCATCATAGACAACCGATCGGTGGATCGTCCCACGGGTGCGAAATTCAGGGTTCAGAACCGTGTTGATCGATTGCTTCTTGGGAGAGAGATACAGCGTCTCTTTCACTGTGACATTGCGCGTCACCGTCGTGCCGTCGACGATCTCGCTGGTTGTGCGCTGCACATTATACGGCACCGCGATGACCGGCCCTGCGACGACCTGCGGCCCTGCCCAGCCTGCGGTGACGGAGTTCTGGGCGACACGGGCCTGATGCTGCCGATCATCCACCAGAAAATAGACCATGGCAAGCGGCACAATCAGCAACGCGCCGATGACCCCCACCAATATGAGTTTGACACCCGGACTGCGCTCACCTGACATTGTTCATCCTCCTTTGCATGAGATGAACTGTGCATTGTGAGCGATGAACTGAATTGCAGATGAATTGTTGGAAATCAAAAGCGGCAACCAAAAGCGGCGGGAGACCATTAGGGTCGCCCGCCGCTTGAATTGACTAAAAGGTGTGGCGCAATGGCCGCAATTTAGCGGGCGTCCCTTTCCCATTTGCGGATCTGCTGATCGAGCTCTTTCAGTACGTCAGAGCGCATATTGCCCTGGATCTCGGAGTTCCGGGCAATCGCCTTGCGCGCTTCCCTCAGGCCTTTGAGCGCCTGAGCCATGATGCGCGACTGGCAGATGGTCACTTCAACCGATCCGTCGGCCCGCTCGGTGGTTTCGCTGACTTCGTCAGAGCCCGACTTGCAAGCCATGCGCACCACTGTTCGGTTTTCCATCTCGCCAGTCCGCGCTTTCGCCTCGGAAAGCGTCTCGGCCAGCATAGCGGGCAGATCCTCAAGCGCCGCATCAGCTTCATTCAGGCTTTCGCGAATATCGGCCAGCAATTCTGCGCGTTCTTCCTCGCTCATCGGGCTGCCAGTGTTGACCAGTTTTACCGCTTGATACCGTGATTTGACCTTTCGCTTGGCATCATTTTCCTCGTCAAAATCGGTAATGACGGTGAAGGTCTTGTCCTTCGCTTTGATCTTCTCGACCGAGACTGGGCCTTTGCTGCGCACCTTGGTCTTGACCGTCTCGGTCTCACCCGTGTCTGGATCGACGGTCACGATTACCGTTGCGACCGTTTCGTCGCCATCGGGAGCCTCAGGCGGTGTCGGCGGCTGGGGAGGCTGCGGCGCTTCGGGAGCAGCAGGCTGCAATCCACTCGCCATGATTTGCGGCGGCAACGGAGCCATCGGCGCAGCGGGCGGCGTTGCTGTCAATTGGGGCGCTGCGACCGGCTTGCTCTCTGCATAGGAGATCGACGCGGTCAGCGGCAAAGCCACAATCGCGGTGCCAATCAACAGGCGCGAACCCAGACGGCGGCGGCGAAGCTGATCGGGCGACCCGGAAGATTGTTCTGTCATTTTCAGGCTCCTCAGGCGGTGGATAATGGATTTGTCTCCCAATACGGGGCACGCCATGGGAGCGGCGAGAGCGACGTTCGGACCGGCGGCAAAGCTGGCTATTACTGTCGCGTATAAGGCGCGTTCGGCGCGCGGCTTGCTGGCGATAACACGCGCATCGCAGGCGGCCTCCTGATCGCGCCGCAGCGCCAGCCAGCCATAGCGGGCGAGCGGGTTGAACCAGTGCATAGCAAACAGCGGCTGAACCAGCACATTGATCAGCAGATCATGCCCGCGGTGATGCGCCAGCTCATGCGCCAGAGCGAGATCGCGGGTGGTGCGATCAGGCTGAGCCATAAAGCCGGGCGGCAGTGCAATAACAGGGTGCAGCACGCCAAAGGCGAGTGGCGCGGTGGTACCAGGCGTTTCAATCAGGCGGATCGTGCCAAACGGGCCATCCGTGCTGCCGACTTCCCGCGCGCCTTCGACCAGCTCATCACGCAGCCGGAAATAGGCGCTGAAACGGACATACAAGAATACAAGGGCGCCGATGAACCACACCGTCAGCGCGATTTCGGGCCACGGCAGCGAGGCAAGCGGCCCCGGCAGACTCCCCAGAAGGCTCTCGAGCAAATTCTCCGGCAAACTGGCAGCGTCAGGAGGGTCAGGCATGGTGATCGCCGCACTGCCCTGACTGATACCCGCTTGCGCAGCTTCGGCGCCGGTTGCGGTGTTGATCGCGGCGACCTCAACGATAGGCGCGTCCATAGCGGCGCTATCTGCGGGCGTGGCCTGCGAGAGTTTGGCCGGTGCAAGCCACGCAGGCAATTCAATCGGGGGCAGCAACAGCCGGATCATCGGCAAAGCCCACAGGGCATAAGCGGTCGGCGCTCCGAACCAGCGGGTCACCGGGCGGCGCAGGACCAGCACCAGAGCGATCAAGGCGGCCGTCCAGACCAGCGTATCAAACAGGAACCCGGTCATTGCTTCAGCTCCTTTAACAGCTGCGCAATTTCATCGAGATCATCCTCGCTCAACGCCTCGGACTGCGCGAGATGCGCGACCAGCGATGCGGCCTTTCCGCCGAAGAGTTTATCAACCAGGCGGCGCGACTCACCGCCGACATAATCGGAACGCTCAATCAAGGGGCTGTAGAGATAGCGGCGACCATCGGGCCGCGCTGTAATCGCCTGTTTCTGGACCAGACGCGACAGCAGGGTCTTGACCGTGGCGAGGCTCCATGCGCGGCGTTCGCCAACTGTGTCGAAAATCACCTGCGCGCTGACAGTGCCATGGTCCCAGATCGCTTCCATAACGGCATGTTCAGCATCGGAGATACGCTCGGGACTTTCGCCCGAACCGCCTTCCTTGCGATCATTACTATTTCTGGGCACGTCAAACCTCCCCAATCGAGTTTGCGATTACACTTGTAGCCGCAACGATTACGTTTGTAAACATGAAGCGTGGATGAACAGGCGCCCTCCCCGGTTGCGCCTCGACAAACGGGCGATAGAGTGGGACCAATGATGTTCCGACACTTCCTTGCCGCCCTTACCGGCCTGACCCTTGGACCCTCACTGTCAGCGCAGGAGATCATGCCGCAGACCCTGCCGGTGGAGCTGGAAGAGGCGAACCCCGAGACGCTCGAAGTCGGCGAGTTGATCTATCGCGGCGGCCTGAAAGTGGAGCCGGGTGAGGAGAAAATCGGCGGTATCTCCGGCCTCGAATGGGTCGATGATGCAGTCGATTATGGCGCCGGTGCATTGTGGGCCGTGGCCGATGACGGGCGCTGGCTAAAAATCGTCCCCGATGAAATCAACGCGCGGCTTGTGGACCTGTATTCCATCGAGATGGGGCCTTTGCGTGATCCCAAGGGCAAGAAGCTGAGAGGGAAGATCGATACGGATGCCGAAGCGATCACGCGCACAACGGATGGCGGGTGGCTGGTCAGCTTTGAACGCGACCACCGCATTTGGCGTTACACTGACCTGAATGGCCGCGCGACCGCCGCCACGAGCGATGCCGTGCGCGCGCTCGTCGCCGATGCAGAGCCAAATGGTGGGTTGGAAACGCTGGCATCAATACAGCAAGGATTGCTGGCCTGCGGCGAATGGGCCGAACCTGAGCGCGCCAATTGCATCCGCGAGACAGCTGACGGCTCGGTGGAATTCGCGCTGGAGGCGCCCGCGCCCATCGCAGAACATGCCGGCGCGCCAACCGATGCCGCTTGCCTTGAAGATGCGTGCTATGTCCTCTTTCGAAGCTATAAATCGGGATACGGTAGCCGCGCGGCCATCCTCGAACTGACCGACGAAGCCCCGCGCATTCTCGCCATCTTTGACGCGCCGCTCACGCTCGACAATTTCGAAGGCCTCGCCGTGCGCCAGCAATTCGGGAAGCGCTATCTCTACCTCGCCTCCGACGACAACTTCAACAATTGCTTCGAGAGCGAGCGCGCCAACTGTCAGGATACTCTGATCATGAAGTTTGAGATCAGGACCGCGCAAGCCGCCCCACCCCAGATTGCCGACGCGCCCGAACCCGATGCGCAATATGAAACGGTCGAAGTCGTACTCGAAACGGCGATGGGCGACATCACCATCGCGCTGGAGACCGAGCGCGCCCCGATCACAGCGGCGAACTTCCTGCGTTATGTCGAGGAAGGCCGCTTTGACGGCACGGTGTTCTATCGCGCGATGAGCCTTGACCGAGAGCCCAAGCCCAATGGCCTGCTGCAAGGCGGCACACAGTTCGATCCCAAGCGCATTCTGCCCGGCATCGAGCATGAGCCAACCAGCAAGACCGGCCTCAGCCACACCAACGGCGCGCTCTCCATGGCGATGGGAGAACTGGGCAGCGCGAATGGCGATTTCTCGATCATGTTGCAGGACCAGACAGGTCTGGACGCGAAACCCGATAGTGAAGATCCCGTCTGGAAGAACGGCTATGCGGTGTTCGGCTATGTGATCGAAGGGATGGATGTGGTCGCCGCGATCCATGCCAGCGCAGTCGATCCAGACAAGGGCGAAGGCTGGATGAAGGGTCAGATGCTGGCCGAGCCGGTCAAGATCGTGAAAGCACGGCGCGCTGAGCCAGAGTCAGAGGACTAGGCGTTACTCGCCGATGGCGGGCCGCCCGACAGGTCTGGTCGCGGTGGTGGGCATGCGGGCCTCCAGCGCGGGCAGCCATTCCTTGACCCCATCCCCGATCCGCGTCTGCGGCAGAGATGCGAGCAGCCGGCGCTCCGCCTCCCACTTGGCAACCAGATTGACCGCATCATCCG
>JBARXS010000176.1:0-2904 GCA_049647465.1 Erythrobacter sp. | reverse complement strand
CGCCTTTGAGCGCCTTGGCCATCGGTGAATTCCACCCGATCCGTCCAGCGCTTGCATCCTGTTCGTCATCGCCGACCAGTGTCACGCTTTGGCGCGCATCCTCTTCATCCGCGAGTTCCACTGTCGCACCAAAGAACACGCGGGCTTTGTCGGGCTGCTGCGCCGGATTGACCACGCGGCACGCTTTCATCCGGCGCGCAAGATAGGCGAGTTCGCGGTCGATTTCGCGCATGCGCTTGCGGCCATAAAGATAATCGCCGTTCTCACTGCGATCGCCATTCCCCGCCGCCCAGCTGACGATCTCTACGATTTCGGGCCGCTCCTTGCCGAGCAAATGGTCATAGCGCGCTTTAAGAGCGGCCATACCCTTGGGTGTGATTGGCGGCCCCGGTCGGGTTGCCATCAGCCTATGGTTGAGGGAGGAAGGCGTCGATTGGGCGTGGTAGGCCAGCCTTATCGGGATACATGTGAGAATAGCTCACCGCATTGCCCAGCACGCGCATAATGTAATAGCGCGTCTCAAAATTGGCGGGGATCCGCTCGACCCATGTGACCCAGTCAATCTCGCCCTTGCGCGGATCGCCGTTCAAGCGCAGCCACTGGTTCACGCGGCCCGGGCCTGCATTATACGCGCCCACCGCCAGCGGATATGCCCCGCCATAATAGGTCATCATCCGCGCGAAATAGGCATCGCCCAATTGGATGTTGTATTGCGGCGCCTCGATCAGATTGGCCGAGAGATATTGCACGCCCAGCTTGCCCGCCTGCTCACGCGCGGTGCCCGGCATCAGTTGCATGACCCCGCGTGCGCCGGCATGGCTGACGCGGGTGCGGTCAAATTCGCTTTCCTGTCGGCTGATCGCGTGGGTCATCACCCAGTCATTGACGACGGGCGTATCAATCGTGGGAAAGCCGACCCGCTCAACGCCTTCAAGGCCCAGCTCGCCCGCCTTCATGCCCAGCACAACCGCCATTTCAGGCAAGTTGGTGCGCGCGGCCAGATCATTCGCCATCAGCATTTCGCGCTCATCCGTCGCGCTCTCGCCGATAGCCTGAAAGAACCGTCGCTCTGTGCGCCAGTCGCGGCGCTGGCCTGCAATGGCAAGGATCGCCTGTGACAGCGGCCGCGCATCGAATTCGCGGCGCATCTCCAGTGTCAGCTCGTTTTGGGGCAGGGGCGCAAAGGCAGGCATGGGCCGACCCAGTGCAGCAAGCGCCAACTGGCCGTAATAATAATCGGGCCACTGGGCCGCAGCCTCATATAGGCGGTTGGCTTCATCCATATTGCCGGCGCGCTGTGCTGCGCGGCCTGCCCAGAAAAACCCCTTCGCCTTGGTCAACGGCGTGCGCGCAGCCTTGCCATAGCGTTCAAACAGGGGCGCGGCGCGGTTTCCATTGTCCAGCTCCCACAGCGCCTTTGTCCCGCCGAGCCACATCAGATCGGTATAGCGGTCGCGCAGTTTGAACGACCCTTGGGAAATGTCTGCGCCCGGCGCAAACAGATCATCGATCCGTCCCGCGATCCGCGCAGCATCCAGCGCGCTCGCTTTCTTGGCCACCGCCAGCATATCGCTAACAATGTCTTCGGCGTTAAAGGCAGGCGCGGTCACGTTCGGACGGTTGGCGAGGACTGAAACCGCTTCGCCGTCGCGGCGTTTGGCCCGCAGATAATTGACAAGGTTATAGAGATAGCCCGCGTCCTGCATCGCGTCCGAAGGCGTCTCAAGGCCCGCTGCTTCGGGACTGGTCCCGCCGATAAGCGCAAGGCGCGCCATGGCCATTGGACGTTCGGAGGCAGGGATATTCAGCATGTGGCGCGTCGCTTCGTCGCGGCGTTCCTGCCACAACAGCGCATCCATGCGCGCCGAGTGATCCTGCGCCGTCAACTGTCCAGCATACAGACTTGAAAGATACGCCTCTGACGGCTCGCTCATCTGCCCGCCGCGCCATGCTGCGCGCGCCATATCGAGCGCTTCGGGACGCTGCGCCGCTGTCAGGGCCAGCGCATAGCGTGCGCGGCCTGCATTGGTGAGCGGGGGATGCGCGTCAAAATATCGTAGCAGATCGGCCTGCAGCGGGGCCTCGACCGCCAGCGTGTTCTCTGCCCGCATCCGCAATACCGCGCTGAGCGGAAAGTCGGGATAGGCAAGCACAAAGCCTGCATAATCGGCAAAGCCGAGCGTGCGTTCCTTCTGCAACAGCTCCCACCGGCTGATCGCGGCATTCATGCTGCTTGGTTGCTGCGCAAGCATCGTGTTTTGCGCAAAGCCACCCTCCATCTGGGCGGATGACGGTGTAGCAAGAGCAAGCCCTGCAAGGGCTGCACACGAGAGGGTTTTGTAACGCAAATTTTTGACCATGCTGGACATTGTGCCGAAAGGCTCCTTATCAGGCGCTGAACGCCTCAAACTATTTTGTGCTGGCGCAATGAAACGCTGTGCTCAAGCAAGAAAACGTAGGGATACGGGGATAAAGCAATGTTTAGTGGTTCGATTCCCGCTCTGGTAACCCCTTTTCGCGACGGATCGTTCGACGAGGCGGCCTTTCGCCGTCTTGTAGACTGGCAAATCGAGCAGGGCAGCTCGGCGCTGGTCCCGTGCGGGACGACGGGGGAGGCATCAACACTCTCCAATGCCGAACATCACCGTGTGATCGAAGTGTGTATCGAGCAGGCAGCGGGCCGCGTTCCGGTGATCGCGGGATGCGGGTCAAACGACACGATGAATGCCGCGTTGCATATGAATTTTGCGAAGAAAGCCGGAGCGGCTGCGGGGTTGTGCGTTGCGCCCTATTACAACCGGCCAAGCCAGGCCGGGCTGATCGCGCATTTCAGCTATCTGGCCGAGAATTGCGGGTTACCGATCGTCCTGTACAACGTGCCGAGCCGCACGGTGACCGATATCG
>JBARXS010000175.1:0-27051 GCA_049647465.1 Erythrobacter sp. | reverse complement strand
GGCCGTCGATTGGCTTTGATGCAGGGGCCAATGCCGCGAACACATTTGTGCTCGTCTACAACCTGTTTGACAGCGAAGACCTCTACAAGCGCTATCCGGCGGGTGAGGGGCAGGCCTATCTCGTGGGTGGCCTCAATGCGAGCTACATGCGGCGCGGGGATGTTGTCTTGATCCCCATTCGCGTTGGAGTGGGTGCGCGGCTCGGCATCAATGCCGGCTACATGAAATTCTCGAAGAAACAGCGCTGGCTTCCTTTCTAAGGTCAGACTTTCCAAGAGAGATGACCCGCATTTGCGCGGGGACGGATGCAATTCACGGTTGCAGCGAAGCGGCTCGCACGGCATCGCTTGCTCCATGCTCAACCGACTCGAAGCCCAATCGCCCGACGCGCTGCTTGCGCTGATAAAACTCCACGCTGCGGACGAACGCGCTGACAAGGTCGACCTTGGCGTTGGCGTCTATCGCACCGGTCAGGGCGGGACCCCCGTCTTTGCCGCGATCAAACAGGCGGAACAGGCGCTGGTCGATACTCAGGACTCCAAAAGCTATCTCGGGCCTGAAGGCGACATGGGCTTCGTCAACGCGCTCATGCCCTATATCTTCGGCGAGGACGCGACGATGGGCGGCCGCATCTCCGGCATGCAGACACCGGGCGGTACGGGCGCTGTCCGGCTGGCGCTGGCGCTGGCGCAAAAGGCCGGCCTCAAACGCCTGCATATGGGCACGCCCAGCTGGCCCAACCATGCCCAGATCATCAACGATCTTGGGCTTGAACTCGTGCCCTTCGATCATGCCAAACCGGACGGCACGGCAAACCTCGATGCGGTCCTCGCCGCAATCAATAGCGCCGGCCCTGAGGAAGCTGTATTACTGCATGGCTGCTGCCACAACCCGACCGGCATCGATTACAGCGCCGCTGACTGGGCCGCGATTGGCGATACGATTGCCGAGAGCGGAACCTTCCCTATCATCGACACCGCCTATCAGGGCCTTGGCGAGGGGCTTGAAGAGGACGCGGCAGGCATGCGCAGCGTCCTTTCCAAAGTGCCCGAAGCATTCATCGCATATAGCTGCGACAAGAATTTCGGCATGTACCGTGACCGCGTGGGCGCTTTCTATATCCTCGCGAACGAAGCCGACACGCTGGAGACCGCTTTCTCCAACGCAAACGCTCTGGCCCGCGCCAGCTGGTCCATGCCGCCCGATCACGGCGCGGCGGCGGTCCGACTGATCCTGCGCGACAGCGATATGACCGCCACCTGGACCGACGAGCTTGACCAGATGCGCACCCGGATGCGGCAGGTGCGTGACCGGCTGGCTGCGGCGGGCACTGTGGGCAGCGTCGATCTCACCCCGCTTGGCACCCAGAACGGGCTGTTCTCTGTCCTGCCCGTGACCAAAGAGCAGGTGGTTGAGATGCGCGAAGAGCACGGCATTTACATGGCCGGGTCAGGCCGCATCAACATTGCCGGGCTGACGATGGACAATATCGACAAATTCATCGCCGCCCTTGCTGATGTGACCGGCTAGGCCAATCCGCCATAATGGACCGCCAACCCGCTCTTGAAGGCGAAAAAGTCCTTTTGCGCCCGTTGGCGGCGGATGATTGGGACGCGGCCTTTGCCATCGCCAGCGATCCGGCGGTGTGGGAGCAGCACCCTATCCACGACCGCTGGCGCGAAGATGTCTTTGCGGACTTCTTCGCCGATGCTCTGGCAAAGGGCGGCGCGCTTGCGGTGATTGACCGCGCCAAGGGCACGATTATCGGCTCCACCCGCTTTCAGGATCATGACCCGGAAGAGGGTGGTTCAGTTGAAATCGGCTACACTTTCCTTTCTCCGCGATACTGGGGCAAGGGCTTTAACCGCGATATGAAGCGGTTGATGCTGGCGCACGCATTCCAATTCGTCGCCCGCGTCGATTTCAAGGTTGGCGAGACCAATTACCGGTCCCGCATTGCGCTTGAGAATATCGGCGCAACGCGCACGGCCCGCACCGATCTTGGCCAATATCAGGGCAAACGGGTGCTCCACGTCATCTATGCGATCACGGCCGAGGAATTTTTGTCCGGGCCTTTGGCGAGCGGCTGACGCGGTGGGATAGGGTTTGAAATTTTTCCAACGCACTGTCGATCTTTTTGCGCACCTGCGTGCCTTTCTGCACCCCGCACAATCAAACCGGAGGCGAATTTAACAGCGGCCCGGCGAGTAGTAAAATTGGGGGGCGGCATTTGGTTGCCTGCCTTTTGCATGCAGGCAGGACCGGTGCCTCCCGCAGTGCCCACTGCCTTGTCACAGCGCCGCATCTGACGAATCTCAGTAGTCGGCACGGCAGCGCGCTATTATAGCGCAGGAGCGAGTCCAAACAGGCGAAGGTGTTGAAATGCGGATTTTTCTGACGACGGCGATCACATTGGTAGCGACCGGTGTAAGCGCGCAGGCACCTGCGCCGAGTTTTTGCGAGCGGCTCGCTCCGCAACTGGAGATGAAGGAAAAAACATCTCGAAAAGGCGGTGACACGAGGTGGGAAGTCGATACTCTAGGCGGGCTGAAGACCTTTCTGGTCGGCGGATCGACCCTCGTTTCTTTTCGCATTGAGCCTGTCGGCGAACCAACGGTGGAGGCATACCAGCGCCTTGAAGACACCTGTCAGCAGGAAGGCAAGGAGATGATTTGCACTGTCGCCGAACCGCTAAATCTGAAGGTTCAGGTCAAAGGTGTTACCGCCGAAGTGGAATCGCTGGAGGGAGAAAACGCAACGGTGATAATGAAAGGGTCACGCATCAGCTGCCGCGACAGCTGACGCACGCCTGCCTACCGCGCCGCCAGCCCCTGCATCCGTTTCAAATACCGTGCCAGCACGTCGATCTCCAGATTGACCTCGTCGCCTTCGGCTAGCGCGCCCAGAGTGGTGACCTCGCCGGTATGCGGGATGATGTTCAGGGCAAAGTCACAGGCGCCATCGGGCCGGTCGCGGATATCGTTCACTGTCAGCGAGACACCATCGACTGTGATCGAGCCTTTCTCTGCGATGAAGGGTGAGAGCTCTCGCGGCGCGCGGATGGCGACAAACCAGCTGTCGCCGCGCTGTTCGGCTTTCATCACTGTGCCCTTCGCATCGACATGGCCGGTCACGATGTGCCCGCCCAGCTCGTCTCCCATGCGAAGCGACGGCTCGATATTGAGCTTTGCGCCCTGTTCCCACATGCCGAGGCGCGTGCGGGAAACGCTTTCAGCGGAGACATCGACATCGAACCACGCATCGCCCGCCGATCCGCCGCGATCCACGACTGTCAGGCAGACGCCCGAACAAGCGATTGAGGCTCCGATATCAATGCGGGCCGGGTCCAGCGGCGCCGCAATGCGCGCGCGCAGATCGCCGCGCTGTTCGGCCTCGGTGATGGTGCCGATGGCGGTGACGATGCCGGTGAACATGCAGGGGTTCCTTTTCAGAAGGTCAGGTGCGGGTTCGCAGATAGGCGGTGAAGCTGTCACTGCCAAGCTGCCTGTACTCGCTCGCGCTCCAGCGGCCATGCGCGTCGGCGAGATTGTCCAGACCCAAAGCGCCAATGCTTCGCAGGCCTACGCCGATCACGATGGGCGCGCGGTACAGGTGCAGTTCGTCGACCAGATCGGCGGCGAGGAAGCTGGCGGCGGTGGCTGCGCCGCCTTCGATGTAAATGCTGGTGACGCCTTCGAGGCGGCTGATGTGTTCAGGCGTGTTGATTACGCGCACGCCCTCGGGTTGGACGCCTCTGGTGAGGACCACCCGGTCCGGGCTGCAGTCCTCCAGGCCCGGTAGGCGGACATCGAGGCGCGGGCGATCGGCGCGCCATGTGCCCCCGCCCACACAGATCGCGTCATGACGCGCGCGCATGGCGTGGCAATGGGCGCGGGCGGGCTCCCCGGTGATCCACTGGCTCGCCCCGTCGGCCAGCGCGATGCACCCGTCGAGCGATTGTGCGAGTTTGAGCGTCACATAGGGTCGGGCCTTTTGCTGAACGCTGAGATAGCCTGCCAGCGATCGGGCGGAGGCTGCATCATCCAGAACGGTGACGGCGATCCCCGCCTCTTCCAGCCGCGCAATTCCATCTCCGCCAGTGCGCTGGTCAGGATCGTGCTGGCCGATGACAACGCGCGCAGGTTTGGCGGCAGCGACGAGATCGGCGCAGGCCGGGCCGCGATCCGAGCGGTGGGCGCACGGCTCAAGTGTTACATAAAGGGTCGCCTCATGCATGGCATCGGCAGCGAGCCCTTCGAGAGCATGAGCCTCGGCATGCGGGCGGCCACCCGCTTGCGTCCATCCGCGCGCAATGACCATGCCGCCGCGCACACACAGGGCGGCAACGCCGGGATTGGGGCGGCTGATCGGGCGTGAGCGCGCAGATAGCCGCGCTGCCGCCGCCATCCAGTGCGCATCACCCGGATCAAAGCCGGCTATGGCGCGCCGCCTTCCTGGAGCGCGGCCCCGGAATCGCCCCCAGTATCGCCGCCGGAACCGGTATCGCCAGCGCGTTCAAGAGCCTCTGCCAGTCGCTCGGCCTTCGCGGCCTCTTCTGCGGCGCGGCGGGCTTCGGCTTCAGCTTCGATTTTTTCGACATCCATCCCGATGCCCTTGCCCAAAGCCTTGTAAATGTTGCGCTTGCGCTCGGCCAGCTCTTCCTTGGCATTCTCGCGCAGGTTCTGGATTTCCTGATTGGCTTCGTTCGACGCGATAATCTCGGCATCGCTGCGGGCCTCATCCAGCGTGGTGATGTAAGTGATGCTGGGACGCGGCGGGGTCCTGTAATGCGTTTCCCCGACCAGCCAGTAGCCGATGATCATCAGCGGGATCGTGGAGGCAAACAGGATCGGCCAGCGCAGCGGATTGGGCTTGCGAAACTCGTGCCAGAAATCGACGACACCGGCTTTGGGATTGAAACGCGAAAGCGAGGACATGCCGGCAATATAGGCAGGGCAGCGGCCCAACGCCAGAGGTTGCTATTCCGATCTGAGCCAATTCTGGCGCGCGTTACTGGTATTCCACCGTAATCGGCACCCGCCCGCGCAACCGGCCAGAGGCCTGCGTCTCGGCATTCAGCACCAGAGTGCCCGAGAAATTGAATGTCAGCTGCCCGTTCGCATCCAGCTGAGGGAGCGGAGGCAGGTCAGTCCGAAAATCGGTCATCTGCGCCTGACCTCCGGTGGTGTCGCGCATGCTCACAGTGGCCGGAAGGGTCACTCTCAGATCCTGAAATGGAGCGCCTGTTACAATTGCGCGGCCGGTGATCGGCATTCCGCCCAGATCCTCCAGATCCCCGATCAGAGTGGTCTGCCCTGTCGTCAGGTCAAGGATGACGCGCCCGTCGCCGCGCTGATGCACGACGATCCGGCCAAAATCGATATCGCTTTCAATCGCCATGGTGAGCCGCTGGCAATTGCGTCCGTTGTTCTTGGGTTTCTGATTGCCGACACCGCGACAGCCGGGGGGCAAATCGCAATTTGCGCAATTGCCCTGCGCCCGCGCTGCGTCATTCGCGGCAGGAAGCATAAGGCCCATCGAGAAAGCGGCCAGACAGAAAGCGAGCGCTCTAAACATGACCACTTTGTAACCGGCCAGGGTTAACGAAAAACTACGTAGTGTGCGCAAGGCCCGTGCGGGCACAGTGCGCTGTTCAGCCAAAGGGGGCGTATAGAGACCGCCCGTTCACCTTAAGCCACGCATCCGCCTCGCGAATTTCGCCTTCGTATATCTCCGCCAGCATCGCATGAAAGGCGGGGCTGTGATCGAAATGAACGAGATGCGTAACCTCATGCGCGACCACAGAGCGCCGCACATGATCGGGCGCCTGAACCAACCGCCAGTTGAGCCGGATGCGGCGCATGTCGGAGCAACTGCCCCAGCGCTTTTGTGCCCGGCTCAGGGCAACGGGCACGGGATCAAGCGCGGCGCGCGCGCAGTAATCGCGCATGTCACTTTCAAACAGAGTGAGGGCTTCACGCTCCAGCCAGCGGCGCAGGCGCGTCTCCAGCCCCTCCGCTGCGCCACCCACGCGCACAGTGTTGTCGCTGAATACGGGGCGGCGGGCGCTGCTCTCTTCCCACATAATCGTGACGGGCACCCCGCGAAATTGCACGATTCCGCCCGCCTCTGGCGCGGAGCGTTGCGGGATGCGCTGCAATTGTTCGGCGAGCCAATCGGCGCGGGACCGGGCAAAGGCAATCGCCTCGCGCGCCGGTGCCCATGCCGGAAGCGTTACGCGCACCGCGCTGCCATCAGGGGCAAGCCGCAGCGTCAGGCGTTTGGCAGTGGGATGCCGGCGCAGGATGACGGGCAGCGTGGCGGTGCCCAGATCAATCTCGGGCGTGATCTCGCGTGTTTGCTTCCGGTCGGCAGAGGAGCGCTTGAGCCAGTTCATCAAAACTCATCCACGGGAAGGGTTACGCCTCCATCCCATTCAACAATATGATGTTCCAGCGGCCCGGCATCGGTCTCGCTCACCACGCGGCCTGCCACCGAAACACCGGCGTGCTTCACCGTCTCGCGGTCTCCGCTGATAAGGTAGTGCCACGAATAAAGCGGGCGACCCGCCGCGCGCAGGCGATATGCGCAGGTCGCAGGCAGCCACGGCACATCCTCTACAATCGTCAATGTGAGGCGCAGGCAATCGGGCACGAAGGCTTTGCGGTTGCGATAGTCGCTGCATTGCGCCGTGCTGCTATCGAGCAGTTTGCACGCGACATTCGTCTGCTCGATCTCGCCCGTTTCGGCATCCTCAATCTTGTGCGTGCAGCATCGCCCGCATCCATCGCACAGCGCTTCCCATTCCGCACGGTTGAGATCGGCGAGCGGGCGCTCCCAGAATGTGTCTCTCAGTTCGCCCATTTCTCGATTTCTGCCGCAACCGCGTCGGCTCCCTGATCGGTCGGCAGCATGGACAGCGGATTGCCATCGGGGTCGAAGAAATAGACGATATTCGTGTGGTCGACCAGATATCCGCCTGCCGTATCCTCGCCCCGGCTGTAATAGACGGCGAAGGCGTCGGCTGCGGCGGCGACTTGTTCGGGCGATCCGGTGAGGCCCATCAGATCATCTGAGAACGCGGCGGCGAACTCGCCCACTTTGGCAGGTGTATCGCGTTCGGGATCGACCGAGATGAAGACCGGCTGGATATTGGCGACGAGGTCGGGATTGCGTTCTTTCAGGATCTTCAACCCCTGCGCCAGGCGCTGCATATCTGTCGGGCAGACATCGGGACAAAAGGTAAAGCCGAAATAGACGACCGCATACTTCCCGCGAAAATCAGCCCAGCGCACCGTTTCGCCGGTGGAGCTGGTCAGCGTGAAGGGCCCGCCAATCGCGGCCCCGGCAAGCGGTGGCTCAGCCTCCGCAGCGGGCTGCGAAGAGCAGGCCGCGAGCGCAAAACCGGACAGCGCCGCGATGGCAATGGCTTTGACGAGGGGCCGTACAAACCGGCGCAAGAGGGGATTCGCGTTGCTATTCATGCTCTGCTAACTGACGAAAGAGCATGAGCTCTTCAAAGGGGTTCATAAAACAATATGTGGCAGCAAATGCAAAAGGATCAAAGCGTGTCGGGCTTCGTTATGCGCAAAATAGGAACGGGTAGAGCCATTGCCAATGCGGCGGCTCTTGCGGTTTGTGCGGGCTCACTCGCAGTAATCGCCGCGCCTCCCGTTGCCGCGCAGCTCTATTCGGAAGGCTATCAATTCCTCAAGGCAGTCAAGGACCGTGACGGCGATGCGGTGACCAAAATGCTGAACGAGCCGGGCACGCAGGTCGTCAACACGCGCGATATCGGCAATGGCGACACCGGCCTGCACGTGGTCGCAGAGCGCCGCGATGTGCTGTGGATCCGGTTCCTGCTGCAACGCGGGGCAAATCCCAACATCCGCAACAAAAAAGGCGTCACTCCCATTCAGGTCGCAGCGACGCTTGGCTTTGTCGATGGCGTGGAAGAGCTGATAAAGGGCGGCGCGGATGTCGAAGTGGCAGACCAGCAGGGTGAAACTCCGCTGATCACCGCAGTGCACCAACGCAACATCCCCATGATCGCAAGGCTGCTGAAAGAGGGCGCAAACCCTGACCGGACAGACAATTCGGGCCGGTCAGCGCGCGATTATGCCAGCCTGCTCGCATCCAACAGCCAGATCATGGATGAATTTGCCGCGGCAGACGCGGATCGCGAAAAGGGTGGAACCAAGCAGCAATACGGGCCTTCTTTCTAGTATGACTGATCAATCTCCTGATTTCGCTGATATGACCCTTGATGAGCTGCGCATCGCGCTGGCCCCTGACATTGCGGCTTCCGCCATTTTTGACGGCTGGAACGAAACCGCGCTGGTGGCCGCCGCAGAGATGGCTGGCGCGGATGTGGACGTGGCCAAACTTGCCTTTCCGGCCAAGCCATTCAACGGGCGCGCCATGGACATGATTGAGGCATGGATCACCAGCGTCGATCAGGCGATGGAAGCCGAATGGCCGCCGGAACGGCTGGGCGAGCTCAAGATCCGTGAGCGCATCCGTGAACTGATAGCCTTTCGCCTGAAGGCGGTGGAGGACATTGACGAGGCTGTGCGCCGCGCGATGTCAATCATGGCGATGCCGCAAAATGCGCCGCGCAGCCTGCAACTCGGCTGGCGGTCGGCAGATATCATGTGGCGGCTGGCAGGCGACACCTCGACCGACTACAATCACTATACAAAGCGCACGATCCTTGCGGGCATCTACTCCGCGACGCTCGCCTATTTTGTCAACGATGACAGTGACGGCAAGGAAAAGACATACGCCTTCCTCGACCGCCGGATTGATGGGGTAATGCGGTTTGAAAAGGCCAAGGCGAAGCTGACCGGCGGCAATGTGGAATTGCCCAGCCTTTCGCGCTTTCTGGGCCGGTTGCGTTATCCGTCGCGCTGAACCGTAAGTAAAAACCACCATATCGGCGCCAACTGGGCGGGGAAAAGCCGCGATGATGGCCGTGGGCGTCTCGCCCTTGCGATCAGCCTGTCCTAGAACGGGCTCAGAGAATCGCGCGCGCCCGGGTATTCAATGGGCGTCGGCGCATAGATATTTGACGGGAAGGACATTTCGATGGCGGGTTCGCTCAACAAGGTCATGCTGATCGGCAATCTCGGGGCGGACCCCGAAATCCGCAGCTTTCAGAACGGCGGCAAGGTCGCCAATCTGCGCATCGCGACCAGTGAAAGCTGGAAGGATCGCAACACCGGCGAACGCCGAGAAAAGACCGAATGGCACACCGTCGCGATCTTTTCCGAAGGTCTGGTCGGCGTGGTCGAACGCTACGTGAAAAAGGGCAGCAAGGTCTTTATTGAAGGCCAGCTGGAAACCCGCAAATGGCAGGATCAGCAGGGCAATGACCGCTACAGCACAGAGGTTGTGATCCGCAATTTTGGCGGCACGCTCACCATGCTCGACGGCGCATCCGGCGGCGGCGGCGGTGGCGGTCAGCGTTCAGGCGGCGGCGGTTATGGCGGCGGCGATCAGGGCGGCGGCTCTGCTGGCGGCTGGAACCAGGGCGGCGGCGGAAATGGCGGTGGCTCAGGTGGCGGTTCCGGCGGTGGCGGCTACGATGATCTGGACGACGATATCCCGTTTTGATGCAGGGGGCTCGGGGTACCCTGACCATGACCGACCCACGCACCAGATATGCCCCGCACATCACGCGGCATTGGCCTGATGCGCGTCGCTACTCAGACGCCTCCGACATTCCCGACGGAACTGTCGCGGCGCAGCTCAAGCGCGAGAAAAAGTCGCATCGCGGCATAGGTGGTAAAACGGCGCTCAAGGCATTGCTCGCTAAAGGGACTGATCAGGCCTATCTGGAAGAGCTGTCCGAACTAACAGGTCTGGAATATCTCGACCTGGACTGGCCCACCACAGCGAAGGATCTGTCCCCTATTACGAGGCTCCGCGATTTGCGGACCCTCAGGATCGACAGTCCGCGCAATATCAACGACTTCACGCCTGTGTTGGAGCTCCCAAAGCTGGAGACGCTCCTGATCGAAAACGCCAAGTCCATGACAGCGCTCGACTGGCTCAAACCGCTTGCGCCGCGCCTGCGGGTTCTCGGCATCGAAGGCAGTATGCACACCGATATGAAAATCGATAGCCTTGCGCCTCTTGAGGGTTTTCAACTTGGGGCTCTGCTCCTGCGATCCACCCGCATTGCTGATCAAGACCTGACGCCGCTGCATTCGATGACGAGCCTTGAGTTTTTCAACACCGCTCTCAACGCGCCCAGATCCCAGTTTGAGGCATTGCAACACGCCTTACCTACCCTTCAATGCGATTGGTTTTATTGGGAAAAGTGGAAAGGCTTTCGCGATCCTCGCCCGCCGCTCTAGCCGCCCCGACCGATCACAAGTCGCAGCGGCCCGTCGAAGAATGGCTGGCTGCGCAGGTGGCCGTATCGCTCGTCCCAGCGGCCGCTTCTCAGATCTTTGATCAAGTCCTGTACGAACCGCGCGACTGCTGCTTTCGGCACGAGGCTCCAGCTGGAGCAGGCCAGTCGTGCATCTTCGTTCAGGAATGCCTCGGGGCGGCCATAATACGCCTCGTTAAAGCCGTCCTGACAGTTGAGGGGAACCGGCACCGGATCGACCGTAATCTGCCCTCCGAGGGCCGAGGTGATGCGATCAATCGACGGGAAGCGCCTCGCTTCGACTTCGCGCACTTCGGGTATGTAGTCGCTCAGCCAGTAATCCATCATCATGGCCGGATCGCATACAAGCAGCACCACGGGGCCCCGCGTAACCCGCCGCATTTCAGTCAGACCGGCTTCCAGATCGCTCCACTGGTGCACAGTGACAGACGCCATCGACGCATCGAAAGCGTTATCTGCAAATGGCAGATCCTCGGCCACGGCATCAACCGCAACAGCCAAATGAGGCGGGCGTTGCGCGCGCATGGATGCAGACGGTTCAACCGCCGTCACATCACGGTCCACGGGCTCGTATGAGCCTGCGCCCGCGCCGACATTCAGGACAGTCTTCGCCTCACCCAAAGCTGAATGGATTTGCGCTGCGATGACGGGTTCAGGCTTGCGAAACCGGCTGTAAGTGCCGCCAATCTCGCCGTAGTCCACGTCTCCCGCGCTGCCATCAGCGTTCCCGTTCGCGTGATTGTTTACGTGCGTGTTCAGGTGGCTGCGTTCGTCCATTCCCGCCTCCGGCATTCGAGTGCAGCGAAGAGTGCGTCAGCCCTTTCTCAGCGCGCTCAAGGCCGCTGCGAGCGGGCCGTCCTGCTGACCCTCCTCAACGATGCCCGCTTTCTTGCGCGTGACATCCGCGGCTGGCCCCTCTGCATAGGGGTCAATCGCAAGGCCGAGCGATTGCGCAACCGCTTCACCCAGATCGAAGGCGTCGCCAGCATATTCGATTTCATCGCAATCATCTGCGGTGATCTCGTAGTCGATCTCATCATCGTCGCTGGGCGTCAGGTCGGCTGTGCCTTCTTCAATGAAGCGCAGCACGACGGGTTCGTTGAGCGCCACGGAAATATCATCGCCCGACACTGCACAACTTTGGGTGATCCGGGCGTCCATCGTGCCCTCGGCGCGGATGCCCTTTTTGCAAAATTCCAGCTCAATCGCGGCGGACAGGGCATCAACCGATACGATGCCAAAGCGATCCGCCAGCGCAATCCGCTCCCGCTCGTCCGCTTCGATAATCACCGCGCTTGCCGGAAGCATGCGCGTTTTGACCATTCTGGTCAGTTCCGGCTCGTTAATTCTTGATCCCAACATAGCATTCACCAGATCCCACTAGCTCTAATCAGGTCTTCATCGCTGCGCGCCGCAAGGCGTTCGTTCAGAGCCAGCAGTTTATCTGCGACCCCGGCCGCGCCGGCGGCTTCGTCTGCATCCTCGGAGAAAGTCACATTGCGCGTGACGGCCCCGATCAGACGCTCGCGATCCTTGCTGACCAGCGCACTGCGATATGCACCCAACCGGCCTCCCAGCACACTCATCAATTTACCGATGCGCTTTCCAACCACAACATCATTGACGCCAAATTCGCGCAGCTGTCCGTCCATATCCTCGACAAACAGCTCTGCAAGCAGCGCGCTTTCGGTACGCATTTCGCTGGCTTCGAGGCGGACCATGATGGCGCACAGGATGGCGGTGATCAGGTCAAACCGCCCACCAACACTGTCTGCGACATTGCAATCGGCATAGAAAGACGGCTCTCGCGCCAGTTCGATAACGCGGTGCCACAGCGGACGGATCGTTTCACGCGGATCGGGCGCGGTCCCAAGCAGACGAGAGAGAAACGACATGTCGTGATTTTCTTTCCAAATGGCCCGCTCGCACGATGCGCTCGCAGGGCGTAATCCCATGGCAATCAAACCCGCCATCTGGGTGAATGTTCCGCTGCATATACGCAAGGATGTGTCAGGCAGTTTCACATTGGCGCGGTTCATCCGCAATTCAAGCGCCGCGCGTCACCCGTCTTAGCCGGGGGCTGCGATTGCTTGCGGCGTTGCAAGGGGCAGGTCTTGGTCCTAAAGCGCAAGCACGAGATGATCGCTGCCACAATAAGGCAGCTGGAATAGAATCGACGGGTAGAATGACAATGACCGGTTCAAACACGCGTGAAGCGCGAATACAGAACGATGGCTTGCGGAGCACAGGTGCCTCGCGCCTTGCCAAGGCGGCGTTGCTGGCGGGCGCTCTGGCTGGATTGGGCGCATGTTCATCAATCCGGGAATCGCGCGGCTATGTCACTGATCAGCTGCTACTGCGCACGGTTCAGCCGGGGATCGACAACCAGCGGTCAGTCGAAGGGACGCTGGGTCGTCCGACATTTGCAAGCCAGTATGGTGAGCCGACGTGGTATTACGTCTCCAGCATCACCGGGCGTCGCCCGTTCGTGCGTCCGCGGATTAAGACGCATGGCGTGCTCGCGGTGAAATTTGACGAGGCCGGCAATGTCTCCTCTGTGGAACGGACCGGCGTCGACAAGGTCGTCTACCTGCAGCCCAATGGTAACAAGACGCCTACTCTGGGCCGCGAGCGTGGCTTCCTTGAAGACCTGTTCGGCAATATTGGCCAGGTTGGCGCAGGAGGCGGTCCGGGTGGACCGGGGCCGGGCGGCGTCTGATTTCAGGGTCTGACTTTGAAAGTGCGCGCGGCAACACATGCAGCGGTCCACAACACCGCTTGAACCGTGGGTCCATAGCGCCATATCTGCCATCATGAGCAATGATCAGGCGAGCCACGGCCTTATCCAGTGGCACGGCACCACCATTATCGGCGTAAAGCGCGGGGATAAAACCGTGATTGCGGGCGATGGTCAGGTTTCCATGGGCAACACCGTGATGAAGCCCAATGCCCGCAAAGTGCGCCGCATTGGCGCGATGGATGACATCGGAAAGCAAAAGGTTGTTGCCGGTTTTGCGGGCGCGACTGCGGATGCTTTCACCCTGTTTGAACGGCTGGAGGCCAAGCTGGAGCAGTTTTCGGGCCAATTGCTGCGCGCTGCGGTTGAATTGGCCAAGGACTGGCGCACCGACAAGTATCTGCGCAACCTCGAAGCGCTGATGATCGTTGCCGATGATGAAACCCTGCTGGTGCTGACGGGCAATGGTGATGTGCTGGAGCCGGAAGGCGGCATTGCGGCGATCGGATCAGGCGGCAATTTTGCGCTGGCCGCCGCCCGCGCGCTCTCTGACTATGAGGACGATGCCGAACAGATCGCGCGCAAGGCGATGGCTGTTGCATCAGACATCTGCGTCTTTACCAATGGCGAGGTCACGCTGGAGGTCGTCTAGTTCAGGTGATGCGCTGTCATCGTCTGGCTGACGCGTTGTTGCGTTCGATTGCGACCTCTTTAATGAAGGCGCGATGGCTGTTGAAACACAGGATGCAACGGATGGACAGCGCGGCAAGTTAGTCGAAATCCAGTTGCTGCGCGCGATTGCCGCGATGACTGTCGCGTTCTTCCATATCGCGCTGGGTTTTGCGGACAATATTGGTGACGGTTTTGGTGTTATATCAGACAGCATGAAACTGATCAGCGGGCGCGCCAGTCAGGGTGCGGTCATGCTGTTCTTTGTGATCTCCGGCTACATCATGGTGATCGCGTCCGCTGGCCTGTTCGGCCGCGGCAATGCGCGCCGTATCTTCTGGACCAGACGCGCGGTGCGGATCATGCCGCCATACTGGCTGGCGAGCGCGATGCTGTTGGCGGTGTTCCTTGTTCTGGTCCCGCGTCCGATTGATTGGGGTCAACTGGCGCAATCGCTGTTTCTGATCCCGTTCTGGTCCGATCTGCACGGCCTGCGCGCTCAGCCATTCCTGTGGCCGGGCTGGACGCTGTTTTACGAAATGGTTTTTTACGCGCTGTTTGGCCTGTTCCTGACACGGGGGCGCGCCATGGCCCTGGGCACAGCGGCTGTTGCGATCTGTGCGCTTGTGATTGCGGGATTGTGGGTCACCCCTGATATGGCTCCACGTAACACCTTCCTCTGGACTTTGACGCGGCCCGTTCTGCTCGTCTTTATTGCGGGAATGGCGCTGGCGCTGGTGCGGGAAGCAGGCTGGCAGGCTGGCGTATATCTCCGCCTTGCAGCCGGGTTCGCCGGTATCGCGCTTTGTCTTGTCGTGCCCAAGCCGGACAGCATTGCCGCAATGGGGTTTGACTATCTCGCATGGTGCGCGGCGCCCGCTGTCCTGTTCGCCTTTGCGGTGCTGGGCGGGCCGTTGCGCGTTCCTTTTGAGGCGGTGATCAATCGGCTTGGCGATATGAGCTATGCGCTGTACCTGCTGCACATTCCCATCGCGTGGGGCTGGATCTGGCTCTACACCAAGCTGCCCGGATTTCAGGCAGGGCCGGGGGACTATCTGGTCAGTGCTATGATCGTGACCCTGCTGGTCAGCTGGATGTTCCATGCCCGGATAGAGCGCCCGATGACAGCGCGGCTGAACGCGCTTTTGGCCCCACCGTTGAACGCGCCCTTGAATGTGCCGTTGAATGCATCCTTGAACAGGCCCTTGAACGGGGCAACGCGCACGCCACATTCAAGCCCAAGCGAGTAAAGAAAAGAAATCATGGACAATTTGACACCCAAGGCGATTGTCGCCGCTCTTGACGAGCACATTATCGGCCAGAAAGACGCCAAGCGCGCTGTTGCCGTTGCCCTGCGCAACCGGTGGCGGCGCCAGCGCCTGAACGCCGATCTGCGCGATGAGGTCACGCCCAAGAATATTCTGATGATCGGGCCGACCGGCTGCGGCAAGACCGAGATCAGCCGCCGTCTGGCAAAGCTGGCCGAAGCGCCGTTTGTGAAGGTGGAGGCGACCAAGTTCACCGAGGTCGGCTATGTCGGGCGCGACGTTGAGCAGATTGCGCGCGATCTGGTCGAGGAATCGATCCGGCTCGAAAAAGAGCGCCGCCGCGAGGCTGTGCGCGAGGCTGCATCAGAAGCGGCGATGGAGCGCCTGCTGGATGCGCTGGTCGGCCAGAATGCCAGTGAGGCGACCCGCCAGTCCTTCCGCAACCGCATCACCGACAATTCGATGAACGAAACCGAGGTCGAAATCGAAGTCGCCGAAGAACGCTCCATGCCCTTTGATATGGGCAATATGGGCGGCAATATGGGGATGACCGACCTATCCGACATGATGGGTAAGGCGCTGGGTAAGCAGCAGACCAAACGCCGCAAGATGCGTGTGCCCGAAGCGTGGGACCGGCTGGTCGATGAAGAAGCGGACAAGCGCCTCGACGATGATGACGTCGCTCAGACCGCGCTCGCCAATGCGGAGACGAACGGCATCGTATTTCTGGACGAGATCGACAAGATCGCCGTCTCCGACGTGCGTGGCGGCAGTGTCAGCCGCGAAGGTGTGCAGCGCGATCTGCTGCCTCTGATCGAGGGCACGACTGTCTCCACCAAATACGGTCCGATGAAAACAGACCATGTGCTGTTCATCGCCAGCGGCGCATTCCATGTCGCCAAGCCGTCTGACATGTTGCCCGAATTGCAGGGGCGACTGCCGATCCGCGTCGAACTGCGCGCTCTTACCGAAGAAGATTTCGTGCGCATCCTGTCGGAAACGCGCGCCAATCTGGTGGCGCAGTACAAGGCTCTGCTGGGCACGGAGAATGTGACGCTCGACATAACCGAGGACGCGATCAGCGAAGTCGCAAAGATCGCCGCGCAAGTGAACGAGAGTGTCGAGAATATCGGCGCGCGGCGATTGCAGACTGTCATGGAAAAGCTGCTGGAAGAGGTCAGTTTCGAAGCCGAGGAATTCGCCGGTGAAACCGTCACAGTCGATGCGGCCTATGTTGCAGATCGACTGGCTGGCCTTGCGGGTAATTCTGATCTATCCAAATATATTCTTTGATATTTTAGGTACTTGCCGTAGTCTTTTTCATGAACTGAAAGGGGCATTATGAAACCGGGCGCTGTGCGCGATCTGAAAGCTCTGATGCTTGGCATGAACCCCACATTGGGGAAGCGCGCCTGGGTCTTTGCCGAATTGGCGAGCGATGCGATAATCCCGGCGACGGCCTTCGCGATTGTCCGTGAACAAGAGGGCATGTGCGCCATTCTGCCCGCCACCGCCGGGCCAACTCCCAATTCGGCTGACACCCCGCAATTCGCGCGTATCACCCTGCAAGTACACTCTGATCTGGAGGCGGTTGGGCTGACAGCGGCGGTCGCCACCGCGCTCGCAACCTACGGGATTGCCTGCAACATCGTCGCGGGACTGAACCACGATCATCTGTTCGTGCCATGGGAGCGCCGCGAGGAGGCTCTGAAGCTGCTGCAAAAGCTGAGCATGGACGCCAACCGCTAGAATTAAGCACCAAAAGGACGGTTTTGTGGGGTTTGCGACCCCTTAGCCCTTGAGGTGATGGCGCGGGCGCGCTTTAATCTGGCGCGAAACATACTAACCGGGGACGATGCTATCATGATCAGGACATTCTTGCTGGGCGGCGCTGCTGTCATGGCGCTTGGGGCGCTTGGCACAGGAACTCCGGCAATGGCGGACAGGCACATGGACACCAGCGCAAAGAAAACCGCAGAGCTCTCTGCGCCCAAGATTGAATATACGCTGTGGACGCTGGACAATGGCCTGACGGTGATCGCGCTGCCTGATAACTCGACTGCGAATGTCACCACATCGCTGTGGTACAAGGTCGGCTCCAAGCACGACCCGGAGGGGCGCGCGGGTTTCAGCCATCTGTTCGAGCATATTCTGAGCCGCAAGACGGTGAACATGCCCTACAACATGATAAACAAGCTGACAGAGGATGTGGGCGGGCAGCGCAACGCATCCAACTGGATCGATCGCACCAATTATTACGAGACGGTTCCGGCGGAATATCTGGAAACGATGCTGTGGACCCACCGCGAGCGTATGGCCTTTCCGGTGGTGGACAGCGAAGTGTTCGAAAAAGAGCGCTCGGTCGTGAAAGAGGAACTGCGTCAACGTGTTCTCGCGCCGCCCTATGGCCGGTTGCAGCGCTTTGTCATTCCGGAAAACGCCTTTGATGTGCTGCCGATGCGGCGCGCGGGGATCGGGTCGATTGAAGAGCTGGACGATGCGACGCTGGATGATGCGCGCGCTTTCCATCAGGCCTATTACGGTCCCGACACAGCCACCTTGATCGTGGCGGGGAACTTTGAAACTGCCAATCTGAAAGCGCTGGTCGATCAGTATTTCGCCGACATTCCGCGCCGCGACAATCCGATCAGTCTGGCGATCACGGCTGAGGAGCCAAAGCGCACCGAAGCCCGCGCGGTCAATGCGACCGCGCCTAACGTGCCGCTGCCTGTGGTCGGCAATGTCTGGAAAGGGCCCAAGGTCACAGACGCTGATTATGCGGCGCTCGAAGTGCTCTCGGCCATTTTGTCCGGCGGTGAAAACAGCCGCCTGAATGAGGCATTGGTGCGTAGTGGAAAGGCGGTGAATGCCGCGCATTTCGCATCCTCGACCATGGATGGCGGTTCGATCACAAGTTACGCCGTGCTTAGCCCGGTCGCCGATCCCGCAGAAGCTCGCGCGATCCTTGATGCCGAGATGGAGAAGGTGCGCACAGCTCCGGTCAGCGCGGCGGAGCTGACCGAGGCAAAGAACGAGATTTTCTCCAGCGCGCTATCCCAGCGCCAGACCGTGCGCGGGCGCGCATTCGAGCTGGGCGAAGCGCTGGTTTCGACGGGTGATCCCGATGCAGCGGACATGCGGCTGGAACGGATCGCTGCAGTCACGCTCGAGGATGTTCAGCGCGTCGCGGCCAAATGGCTGGACCCTGACGCGGTGGTGACGATGTCCTACACCGCAGGCGAGGATGACCCGGAGAGCTATGCCAATCCCTATCCACGCCCTGAATATGGCAGCGTGCCGCCCGCCACCGGCGAACCGCGCAAGGTTCTGCCCGAAGGCGAGCGCATGGCGCCGCCGCCTCCGGGCGATGCGCCCGAGGTTGTGCGCGCAGGCTTTGTCGAGACGCGGCTGGCGAATGGTATCCCGCTTGTCAGCGCGCAGACCAGCAACGTGCCGATTGCGACGCTGACACTGGTGATGCCGGGCGGAGATGCGACGGATGCCATGGCCAAAGCGGGGCTGGCGCAAATGGCCGCCGATCTGGCGGATAACGGCACCACGACGCGCAGCGCGACCGAAATCGCGGCGACGCTGGAATCGCTGGGTGCGAGTATCGGCATATCGAGCGGCCGCGACGGAACCTATGCCAGCATCACTGCGCCCAAGGCCAACCTGGCTGCGGCGGGCGAAGTGCTGGTCGATGTAATCCAGAATGCCAATTACCCCAGCGATGAACTGGAGCGTGAGCGTAAGCGTTTCCTTGATGGTTTTTCCGCCACGCTGAAAGATCCCGGCTCTCTGGCCAGTCTGGTTGCGACCCGCGTGATGTATGGTGATGCGCCCTATGGCCGCGTCGGCAATCCGGTCAGCATGACCGCAATAACGCGCGAAGACCTGATGGAGCACCGCGCCAAATGGTGGCATCCGGCCAATGCCAAGCTGGTGGTGAGCGGCGGAATTTCCTCCGATGAAGCCGCTGCTCTGGCGCAGAACTTGTTTGGCGATTGGACGAGCGAGGCGCCCGCGCCAGCGATGATTTCCAACCCGGCGGGCAATGGCACTACGCCGCGGACCGTGGTGATCGATATGCCCGATGCCGGGCAGGCCGCAGTCGTCGCAGGGGTGCGTGCGATTGCGCGGTCAGATGAGGATTTCTATCGGCTGTGGCTCGCCAATACGGTTCTGGGCTCAGGCTCAAACGGTCGCTTGTTTGAGGAAGTGCGCACCAAGCGCGGGCTTTCCTACGGTGCGTATTCGCGGCTTGGGCAGAGCCTTGATGCTGCCCTGCTGACAGCGCGCGCGCAAACCAAGAATGAAACCGCTGATGAAGTGGCTTCGGTCTTTTTCGAACAGTTTGAACTGCTTGCAGACATGCCGCTGGAGGAAGACGCGCTGCAGAAACGGCGGCTGTATCTGTCGGGCGCGATTGCCCGCAGTCTGGAGACGAGCGGCGGGTTTAACGGGCAGGTCGCCAACTTGATGTTGCGCGGGATTGATCCGGGTGAGGCGTTCCAGATTGCCGAGCGATTGTCTGATGTGTCGGCTGATGATGCGGCGGACATGGCTGAGAAATATCTCGCCGCTGATCGCGCTTCACTGGTGATTGTCGGCGATGCCGAGCAATTCCTCGAACCGCTGAGAGAGCTGCGCGGGGAGGTCGACGTGATCCCGGCCGGCGAGCTGGACCTGTCGGCGAGTGACCTGCGCAAGACGGCTGAATGATTGGCTTGGCGGGGTAAGCCTGCTTACTCTGCCGCTTCTTCCGGCAGCACCAGCGGCTCGCTCTGTTCGCTGGCCTGACGCGCCCACATCTCCGCATAGAGCCCGTCTTTGGCGAGCAGGGCGGAATGCGTGCCCTGTTCCACCAGCTCTCCGCCATCCAGCACCAGAATGCGGTCGGCATCGGCGATGGTAGAAAGGCGATGCGCAATAGCCAGCGTCGTCCGCCCGCGTGCGAGGCGTTTGAGCGTGCCGAGAATTTCCTGCTCGGTCCGTGTGTCGAGCGCGCTGGTCGCTTCGTCCAGCAACAGAATCGGCGGGTCTTTGACCAGGGTGCGCGCAATGGCGACGCGCTGCTTCTCGCCGCCGGAGAGTTTCAGCCCGCGTTCGCCCACAGTCGTGTCAAACCTTTCGGGCAGACGCTCGATTAATGGCATCAACGCGGCATCACGCGCCGCCTTTTCAACCATCGCGTCATCCGCGGTCACGTTGTCCGGGGCGCCATAGGCGATGTTATAGCCCAGCGTATCGTTGAACAGCACGCTGTCCTGCGGCACGATCCCGATGGCGGCGCGCACCGTTTCCTGCTGAACGCTGGCAAGGTCTTGCCCGTCGATCAGGATGCGCCCTGAGGCGGGATCATAAAAGCGGAACAGCAGCCGGCCCAAAGTGCTCTTGCCCGCGCCCGACGGGCCGACAATCGCGACGGTTTCTCCGGCGGCGACTTCAAAGCTGAGCCCCTTCAGGATGGTGCGTTGCGCTTCATAGCCGAAGGTCACATTGTCGAATGTGATCGAAGGCTTCGCTACGGACAGCGCAGGCGCGCCCGGCACGTCCTTCACTTCGATATCGGTGTCGATCAGGCGGAACATCTCTGCCATATCCACCAGCCCCTGACGGATTGTGCGATAGACCCAGCCAAGCAGATCAAGCGGGCGGAACAGCTGCATCAGATAGGTGTTCACCAGCACCAGATCACCCGCGCTGAACCGGCCAGTGCTCCAGCCCCAAACGGTGAAGGCCATTGCGCCCGCCATCAGGGCATTGGTGATGCCCGATTGCGCGATGTTGAGCAGCGCCAGCGAGTTTTCCGATTTGATCGCCGCCTCGGCATAGGCGCGCGCGGCACCGGAATACCGGGCTTCCTCGCGGTTTTCGGCGCCAAAATATTTGACCGTCTCAAAATTCAGCAGCGAATCCACCGCCCGGTGCAGCGCCTGGCCATCGAGATCGTTCATCTCGCGCCGCAATTTTGTGCGCCATTCGGTGATCCAGCGGGTGATCGCGATATAGGCGACGACTGTCGCCGTTGTCGCCGCCACCAACTCTATCCCGAATTTGAAATAGAAAATGACGCCCACCGCGATCAGCTCGATTGCCGTGGGGGCAATGTTGAACAACAGGAAATACAGCATCATGCCGATGCTTTTCGTGCCGCGCTCGATGATCTTGGTGACCTCGCCGGTGCGCCGGTTCAGGTGGAATCGCAGCGAGAGACGGTGCAGGCGGTGAAACACGTCTTCGGACAGGGTCAGCGTTGCGTTTTGCTCAACCCGCTCAAACGCCATATTGCGGATATTGTCGAAGGCGACGCCGGTGAAGCGGCCCAGACCGTAAGCGGCGACGAGCGCGAAAGCGACCAGAGCCCCTTCGTCGATACTCCCGTCCGCGTTCATCGCGTCAACCGCGCCGGCATAGGCAAACGGCAAAGCCAGTGTGATTGCCTTGGTCAGCATCACGAAGGTCAGCGCTACGATTATGCGGCGGCGCAGCGGCCAGTTACCCTCCGGCCACAGATAGGGAAGGAAGCGCCGAAGCGTCTCCCATCCTTCGGCGTTGGGCACATTTCTATCGCTGGATGAGGCTGTATCGGGTGGCATTGTCGGATGCCATGTGGGCGTGAAGCGCCTGTTTAACAAGCGCGGGCGCGATGGCGCACTATGACAACCGTGGCCACCAACTCCCGCCCTAGTAGCGGCGCACTGAAAAGCCTTGCTTGCGGGCGCGACGCATTTCGCGGGCGACATCGCGCGGCACATCGAAGAGGATCCGCTGGTTGGAAAAGTCGATCGCGACCCGGTCAAACATTTTGAGATGCTGCATACCCAGCGCAAGCACCGGCGTGTCTTTCAGCCCCAGCGCCTCAAATGCGGGCGCATCGGCAAAGGCAAGCGGGACATTGCGCAATTGCAGCCTCTGAATGTTGAGCGAACGGACATAGGAGAGCTGCCCGATCATGGAGACACCGTTCACGTCGGTGGTTGTCACTTCCTGCTGACGCTTGGCGCGCAGCTTGTCGCGCAAGGCGTGGTTGGCGAGGCTGGATTGAGCGCCGGTATCAATGATGACGGTCGCCTTAACCCCTTCCACCTCGGCATTGGTGATGAGCAACTGGCCCAGTTCCTGCCGCGCGCGCACGATGATTTCGAAGCCGCGGCGGCTGTATTTTTTTGCGCTGACATCCTCGACCGCGATGCTTCCCTCGCGAAAGTCGAGGAGGACGCGAAAATCCTGAAGCGTATCAAGCCCGATAATCCCGTCCGCGCCGACATGGACTTTGCTGAGCACGGGGGCTTTGAGATCGTAGATATCGTGGCTGCCAACGGTCAGCTGTTCCACCTCGACCACGTTGACAGAGCGACGGCTGGCCATGCCCACCAGTGTGGCGGTGCCAAGCGATGCCAGACCCAGCGAATTGTTGATCTCATGCGTAACGGCGGTGGCTTGGCTGCCGGTGTCGATCATGAAGTCATATGGCCCGGTTCCGTCGATCATCACAGGGACGGTCAGGCGCTTGTTCTGCTCTTCGTCCAGGGCCAGGATATCGGTCGCCGGATTTGCGAGGCTCGGGGCGATGGATTGTTCTTTGGCGGCAGGGACAGGCTCAACCGCGACTGTTGCCGCACTTTCGGCGACCAGCGCAGGCGACAATGTGAGAGAGAGTGCGGGCAGTGCCCATGACATAACCATTATCCGTATCCTGTCCCGTTTGCGCCGGATTCTTACGGTGGATCATTGATCCCGCCCGCGCTTTTTGGCCCCGATCTATATGACGCTATCAGACAATGGTGGCGCGCCCAAATGCCTTGATCGAATAGTACGCTACAGTCGGAGCCCGCCAGACACAGGCTGAACAGATTTGCTTAACCGTAATGCTCTATGGCGCCGGATATGAAAGACACCGCTCTCAGGATCGCAGAAAAGGTCGCCGCCGGTGTGGGATATGACAAGACCCATGTCACGCGCACTGTCGCCTATCGCGAGGTCGATGCGTTTCTTGATACCCTGCCCACTGGCGGGATGGACGCGCTGGAAATCGCGGCGGGTTGGAAATGGCGTCAGCGCAACTGGGCCAGCTTTACCGAGATGAACTGGCCCGACCATGACATCTGCGAGGATGTCATGGACCGGCAGTTTGATATCGCGATTGCGGATAATGTGTGGGAGCACTTGCTGCATCCCTATCGCGCCGCGACGCATGTGCTGAAAATGCTGAAGCCCGGCGGTATCTTCATCAACATCACTCCGTTTCTGATCCGCCGCCATCCGATCCCGCATGATTGCACCCGCTGGACCGAGTTGGGCATGCGCCATTTTCTTGGCGATGCCGGGTTTGATCCTGACAGTGTCGAGACAGGCAGCTGGGGCAACCGTGCGGCGGTTAAGGCCAACTTCAACCGCTGGGCGCGCACCGGCTGGCAGCGGCGGCTTCCGAATGAGCCTGACTTTCCCGTCACCGTATGGGCGATTGCGCGAAAGCCGGAATAATGGACGCGGCCCCGGGTCTCGCACGCGCCCTGATAGTGGTGCTGGCGCATAATGAAGAGCGCCGGATTGCCAGATGCCTCGCCAGCCTTCCTTTGAGAGATGCGGGGATCTACGTACATGTCGTGGTCAATGGCAGCACCGATCGTACCGCCGAAATTGCGCGCGAGTTCGCAGGTGTGCAAGTCCACGAGTATAAGCAGGGCGGCAAATCGCGCAGCTGGAACCGCTTCGTTCTGGATGAGGTGGACCCGGCAGGCGCATATATCCTTGTCGATGGGGATGCCGAAATAACGCCCGGCTCCATCGATGCTCTAATCGAAGCTTTGGACGTAAATCCCCACGCTAATGCTGTGGCGGGCATGCCGCGCAACGGACGCGGGGCTAATGCCTATCGCGCAGCCATGATCCGCGATAACGGCTTGTTTGGCGATCTCTACGCCCTGCGCGGCTCTTTTGTGGAGCGGATGCGGGCCAGCGGGATCCGCCTGCCCGATGATCTGATCGGTGATGACAGCCTGATCGGGGCCTTGGCCAAAACGGACCTCGCCAATGAGGATGACTGGCGCGATGACCGCGTGGTCGTGTGCGAAGGGGCGGGCTTTTTGTGCGAGCCGACGCGCGTTTCGCTTGGCTCTTTAAGCGGACAATATACGCGCATGGTCAATTACTCGGTGCGTCACCATCAAAACCGCATCGTCACGCAGATCATGCGCGGGCCGGGGCCAACGGCCCTGCCGCGCACGCTGGCGAGCCAATATGGCGAATGGCTCCCGCAGTTTTCCGAGAGACGCCATCCGGTTTGGTGGTGGATTGACCGTCAGGCGCTTCGGCGCATGCGCAGGACCGCCAAGGCGTGAGGCTTAGCTTTCTTTGGAGGGTTGGATTTGGGGCAGGGGTCGCAGCATCCGCCATGCCTCTTTGACAATATTCGGCCATACGAACCAGAAGGTCGCGGCATAGACGCCCGCTCCGATCACGCCGTTCCAGGCAAGATCGAGCACAGGCACACCAATCGGCGCATATGTCTGCACGGCCAGCACAGCGAATGTCATTACCGCGCAGGCCAGCGCAATCGGGGCAAGCTCCTTCGCCAGCATCAACGGGCTCACGCCAATGCGGGGCAGAGTGACGCCAAGAGTAATTGCGCACAGCAAGGGTGCGGCAAACCACCAGGCATGGACAAGGCCCATCGCAGCCGTGCCCGATTCCAGAGCCGATCCGCCACTTTCCAGATGAATGCCCAATAGGAAAGCACACGGCATGATGATCGCGCCGCAAATGCTGGTGAACAGGAATACACGTGGGCGGCCCATCGCATTGGTGACCGGCGAGCAGATGAGGTGCAGCGCAAGCGCGGGCATAACCAAAGCCAATCCGCCCACAATCGGGACGATGCCGGCCCACTTCTCTCCAAACAGGGTGAGCACAGCCGCTTCGCTGGTCAGCGCAAGGCCTACATAGATCGGCGCGCTGACGATCATGACCATGCGCGCAGTCTTCAGGAAATAGGCGCCAAGCGGCTTGCCGTCCCGGTTCAACTCGGAATAGGCGGCCAACGCCACTTCGTTGATCGGGGGGATAAACCGGCCTGTCACGATCAGGGTGAGAAACAATGCCTCTGAATACAGGCCCAGATCATAGGTTGGCAGCAGACGGCCCGCGATCACGATGTCGCTTTGGCTTTGGACGATCCAGAACAATTGGCACAAGGTAAGCGTGCCGCCGAAGGTCACCAAATCCCACGCCCCGCGCGGATCGAACACCGGCTTGACCAGTAGGCGCGCGGCAATGGAGAGCCCGATGGCCCGCGTCGCAAACATGGCAATCGGCGCATAGACGAGCGCCCAAACGCCAAAGCCCGCCCATGCGAGCCCGAGCGCCAGCACCGCTCCGACAATAGCGGTGAGCATGTTGATCTGGCCCTGCTTGCGAAACTCAAGCCTGCGTGCGAGCAATTCTGACGGGAGTGCGGAGAAGGGCACGGTAAGGAAGATGAACGCCTGAACACGCAGCATGTCGGCCACCATCGGCTCGCGGAAATAGGCGGCGGCATAGGGGGCGAAGAGGAACTGGGTGACAGCAAGTCCGCCATTGAACACCAGCAACAGGCCAAAGATCTGACCAATACGCCGCTCATCCACTCTGTCGGTCTGGACCAGAGAGGTCGCGAAGCTTTGCCCGTTGAGAAAGGCGAGGGCGGTCAAGACCACTTGGCTCATGGCGAACAGGCCATAGTCGGTGGGGTCGAGAAGACGTACGACAAGTATGGTGGAGGTCCAAGTGATCAGCTGCGCAGCGAACTGGGTGCCCCAACGCCATGCGACCGCGCTGCGTACACGCCCGGCGAACCCGTCACCTAAAGGGGTGATGGGAGACGAATCAGGGCGACCCGAATCGTCAAAGGAATCACCGGTGGGGGGGAATGAAGGAGGCTGCGCAGTCATCTTCCCGGCGAGTTAGCCCGAAAACATGAAGAATCTGGTCTGAATCGACATGATGAATCGGGTGTTGAGGAGTGCAAGTAGGCGTTTTTCGGCTGGAGTCTCTGTGTGGTCAGCTTGAAAATCCGCAGAAAAGCCCCATTTCAAGAGCTCTGGCGATGCTGAATCCCGCAGAAAACTGGGATTTGTGCGCGAGAGTGAAATAAAATTGCAAAAAGGCGTTGACCGAATCTCAGACCACGCCTAGATGAGCTCCACCGACGCGGCGATGACGGTTTCAACCGCCCCGCAGCATCGGTCGCCAACATAATCGGATAGCCGGTCCCCCGGTGTAAATCGGGGAAACACTAGCTGTCCGCTATTACTGTCTGGCGGTTCTTTGACATTGTTGGTTTATGATGAAGGGACATGTGGGCGACGGCGCCCGGTCCGAGGGTTTTAAGGCCTCGGATACCGGTTAACTTATGCCGATTGCCAAGTCTTGGAAGTGCACCACGCACGACCTTGATGATGCATGTTCATTCGTATCCATTACGTTTGACAGCAGGTTATCGGCTCCTTGAAGCTCATGCCAAGCAGGTCAATGGGGTTATCCCCATGCTTGTTTAGTATGTGACACAAACTTGAGAGTTTGATCCTGGCTCAGAACGAACGCTGGCGGCATGCCTAACACATGCAAGTCGAACGAACCCTTCGGGGTTAGTGGCGCACGGGTGCGTAACGCGTGGGAACCTGCCTTTAGGTTCGGAATAACTCAGAGAAATTTGAGCTAATACCGGATAATGTCTTCGGACCAAAGATTTATCGCCTTCAGATGGGCCCGCGTTAGATTAGATAGTTGGTGGGGTAACGGCCTACCAAGTCGACGATCTATAGCTGGTCTGAGAGGATGATCAGCCACACTGGGACTGAGACACGGCCCAGACTCCTACGGGAGGCAGCAGTGGGGAATATTGGACAATGGGCGAAAGCCTGATCCAGCAATGCCGCGTGAGTGATGAAGGCCTTAGGGTTGTAAAGCTCTTTTACTAGGGATGATAATGACAGTAC
>JBARXS010000174.1:0-9384 GCA_049647465.1 Erythrobacter sp. | reverse complement strand
TTGCAGTCTACAGCGTCAAAGGCGGGGTTGGTAAGACCACCTTCGCGGTAAACCTTGCCTGGTGTGCCGCCAATATTTCGCGGCGCAAAACCCTGCTGTGGGACTTGGACGCCTCAAACGGATCGGGCTTTCTTCTGGGCGTCGACCCCAAGAAAAAGCGCTCGGCTGACAGCGTTTTTGCCAATGATCGCCTGCCGCAAAAGCTCATTCAGTCGACCGATTACGACAACCTCGATCTGCTGCCTGCCGATGAGAGCATCCGCACGCTGGACCGGCAGTTTGACCGCATGGGCAAGAACAAGCGCCTGTCAAAGCTCACCGCGACGCTGGGTAAGGACTATGACCGCATCATCTTTGATTGTCCCCCGGTGCTGAACGAAATCAGTGCTCAGGTGATGCGGGCGGCCGATCTGGTGATTGTACCGCTGCCACCCTCTCCCCTGTCCAAGCGCGCGCTTGATCTGGTGGTTGAGGAAGTCCGGGGAAGCGGCAAGGGTCATCCTCCGATCCTGCCGGTCCTCTCTATGGTGGATATGCGCCGCACGCTGCACCGGGAAACGCGCGAGACCAATGCCAAATGGCCGATCGTGCCGCTGGCAAGCGCGATTGAGCAATGCGCGGTGGAGCGCAAGCCGGTGGCTGCCTTTGCTCCGCGAGCGCCAGCTGCACGCGCCTTTGCGCAATTGTGGACCGCGATTGAACGCAAGCTTGCCACGACATAACACGCCGCCCGGTTCGCGCTGTCACGCGCGCACCATTGTCAGGGTGCCGCCACGTCGGGTAAGCTAAAGACTGACAGGGCAGACTGGGCGGACACAATGAGCGATGTTGCCGAAGGATTTGGCGCGGCAATCGAAGGCGCGCTCGCTGCGAATGCGGTTGAGCCGACCGATGGTGATGCCGCAAAACGCCAAGGTGCCGAAGACGACGCACACCCGGGTGATTGCGCCAATTGCGGCGCCACTGTCAGCGGCAGTTATTGTTCGAGCTGCGGACAAAAGGTACACATCCACCGCACGCTTTCCGCAATAGGCCACGACCTGTTGCACGGTGTTTTGCACCTCGACGGAAAGATCTGGAAAACGCTGCCGCTTCTGGCGCTGAAGCCCGGCGAGCTTACCAGCCGCTATATCGAAGGCGAACGAGCCACATTTGTCAGCCCGATGGCGATGTTCCTGTTCAGCGTGTTTGCGATGTTCGCCGTGTTCCAAATGGCCGGCATCAGCACGCCAACCGATCTGGGCCCGATGATTGATGAAGAACAGGCGCAGGCAATCAGCGAAGAAAGTGCGAAACTGGAACGCGACAGGGCTGATCTGGAAGCGGATTTGGCCAACGCTCAGACGGCTGAAGAGAAAAGTGCGATCGCGAACAGGCTGGAGGAGGTCAAAGGGAATCTGACTGCATACAGCATCGCATCCCGTCTGGCGGAAGGCGAAGAACCGGAAATTGCTGATGGTGTTGAAACCGTTGAGCCCGAGGGGCCGCCAGTAAAGGTTTCAGGCGATATCGGCCTGCCCTTTCTTAAAAAGCTCGCTGCCAAGTGGCAGCAGAACCCCGGGCTGATGCTGTATAAGATGCAGGCGAATGCCTATAAGTTCAGCTGGTTGCTGATCCCGCTTTCGCTTCCCTTCGTATGGCTGCTATTTGCGTGGAAGCGGCGGTTCAGAGCCTATGATCACGCTGTTTTTGTGACCTATTCGCTAAGCTTCATGTCACTTTTGTTCATCGTAATTTCGCTGGTCGCGGTGAGTTCGCTGGACGGATTTGGCGGCTGGGCATTCACGATCTTCGCCACAATCGCGCCGCTGCATATCTATAAACACTTGCGCCACAGCTATGGCCTTTCGCGCCTTTCGACGATTTGGCGGTTTGCCTTGCTCACGGTCTTTATCGTCATCGTGATAGCGCTGTTCCTGCAAGCGTTGCTCTTACTCGGCGCGTTCTGACGCTGACATTCTGACGCTGACATTCTTAAGGGGGCAGGTCGCCCAAACAAAACGGGCGCCGGATTGCTCCGACGCCCGTTTTTGTGTCTCGTCTGAAGAGCGGTCAGGCGCCTTGCGGAGCTTCTCCGCCGCTGGAGCCAAACCTTTTGCCAGCCTTGGGCACCGCCGATCCATGCGCGGGGCGGACCGTGGTCGAGCCGCTGGGATTCTCAGGACGGTCGATTGAACCGCCTTCCATCAGCGTATTGATCTCATCACCGGTCAGCGTCTCATATTCGAGCAGCGCCTGTGCCAGCAGGTGAAGCTTGTCCTCCTGGCTCGTCAGAATATCGGTTGCCCGCTTCAGGCCCTCTTCCACCAGACGCTTGATCTCCGCATCAATCAGCTTGTTTGTATCAGCGCCGGCCATGGTGCGCGCAGACTGGCCCATACCCAGATAGCCTTCCTGCTGCTGCTCGTATTGCAGCGGGCCGAGCTTTTCACTCATGCCCCATTTGGTGACCATATTCTTCGCCAGGTCGGTCGCATACTGGATATCACCCGATGCCCCGCTTGAGACCTTGTCATGCCCGAAGATGATGTCTTCAGCCACGCGTCCACCCATCGCAACCGCAAGGTTCGCGTGCATCTTGTCACGGTGATAGGAATAGCTGTCACGCTCTGGCAGGCGCATAACCATGCCCAGCGCGCGGCCACGCGGAATGATCGTCGCCTTGTGGATCGGGTCGGATGCCTCTTCATTGATCGAAACCAGCGCATGGCCAGCCTCGTGATAGGCAGTCATCTTCTTCTCGTCCTCGGTCATCACCATGGAGCGGCGTTCCGCACCCATCATCACCTTGTCCTTGGCATCCTCGAATTCCTGCATTGCCACCAAACGCTTGTTCCGGCGGGCAGCCAGCAGGGCCGCTTCGTTGACGAGGTTAGCGAGGTCCGCACCGGAGAAACCGGGCGTACCGCGGGCGATCGTGCGCGCATTCACATCAGGCGCCAACGGCACCTTCTTCATGTGAACTTCGAGGATTTTCACCCGGCCATCGATGTCGGGAATGGGGACGACAACCTGACGGTCGAAACGGCCCGGGCGCAGCAGTGCAGGGTCCAGAACGTCGGGACGGTTGGTCGCTGCGATAATGATGATGCCTTCATTGGCTTCAAAACCATCCATCTCGACCAGCAACTGGTTCAGCGTCTGCTCGCGCTCGTCATTCGAATTGCCCAAGCCCCCGCCACGCGAGCGACCGACAGCATCGATTTCGTCGATAAAGACGATGCATGGGGCGTTTTTCTTGGCCTGCTCAAACATGTCGCGAACGCGGCTTGCGCCGACGCCGACGAACATCTCGACAAAGTCGGAGCCTGAAATGGTGAAGAACGGAACGCCCGCTTCACCCGCGATTGCGCGCGCCAGCAGCGTCTTACCGGTGCCGGGCGAACCGACGAGCAATGCACCCTTCGGAATTTGGCCACCCAGCTTTGAAAAGCGCTGCGGATCTTTCAGAAACTCAACGATCTCCTGAAGCTCTTCGCGCGCTTCATCAATGCCAGCGACATCTTCAAACGTAACCTTGCCAGAACGCTCGGTCAGCATCTTGGCCTTGGACTTGCCAAAGCCCATCGCGCCGCCGCCGCCGCCTTTCTGCACCTGACGCAGGGCAAAGAATGCGATCCCCAGGATCAGGATAAAGGGCAGGGAATTGAGCAGGATGTAGAGCAGCATATTGGGCTGCTCGCGCTGCTTGCCTGTGAAGGTCACGCCATTCTCTTCGAGCAGAGTGGTGATCTTCGTATCGGTGGAAATCGGAATGGTCGTGAAGGCTTTGCCGTTTTTGTAGGTGCCAGTGATGACATCCTCACCCAACGCAACTTCCTCAATCTTGCCCTGTTCGACCTGCGCGCGGAAATCCGAATAATTGATTTCTGTGCCCGGGTTCTGGCCAGCATTGCTGAACAGTGAAACCACCAGAAGCAGCGCAAGGAAAATACCGCCCCAAATCATCAATTGCTTCACCCACGGGTTCTGGCCCTCGGGTGGTTGCTGCTGGGGATCGTTCTGGTCGCTCATAATGAAGTGATTCCTTCGTGTGTGCAATCAATGTAGGAATGCAGCGATGAATGGCAAGATAATGCGCGCATTGGTGGCACTTGCGTGTTTTGGAACGGATGGCCGCGTCAGGCTCAAGTGGGCAGACCCATGTCAGCCAGTGCCAATGTCATCCTTTGCAGCCCGAGGTCTTGTCCGTTGCCTCAGGCGCATAAGCCATCAGGAACACATCGACCGCCCCCGATATCCGCTGCGCATTCTTCGACTCCGAGATCTGTGCGCCAAACCGCTGATCTAGATCGCCCATCCCCTTGCACATGGCCACGAACTGCTCAGCGGCCAGATCAGGCTCTGCAATATTCAGCTCGCCGCGTTTATGAGCGTCGCTAAGAAAGGCCGTAAAGTCCGCTCGCATACGCCACGGTCCAGCTTTCAGGAATGCATGGCCGATAGTGGGGTCGACTTCGGTTTCAGCCGCGATCCTGCGGTCGAACTTGATCATCTCCGGGCGTGACAGAAACGCCGACATTGCCTCGCCGATACGCGTGAGACGGTCACGGATTGAGCCTGCGGGTGTCTCTTCGATCGAGAAATAGTCGCGCATCTTTTCGCATTCCAGCTCAACCGCTGTCCCGAACAGGGCGCGCTTGTCGCCAAAGTGGTTGTAAATGGTGACTTTCGACACACCGGCATCCGCCGCGATCTGCTCGATCGAAGTCGCCGCATAGCCATCGTTGAAGAACAGGCGCGATGCCGCTTCGATAATCGCATGGCGCTTTGCCTGATCAGAGGGACGTCCGGGCTTTTTTCTCAAAGTGATGGAACCCTGTTGAACGACGGCAGTTGACAAAATGAACGACCCCGTTCAATTAACCGGCCCGTTAAACGATACCGTTCAATAATATCCGAATCCCTCACTTCAGCAACCCCCGCGCGATACAAAGGTTCCGTCTGCCATGCTCTGGATCGCCATTCGAATGCTCACGGGTGACAAGCAGAAATTCTATGGACTGCTGTTCGGCATCGCCTTTTCGACCCTGCTAATCACGCAGCAGCTGACGATTTTCGTCAATCTGATCGAGCGCGGCGCAAGCGGTGTCTACAACACACCCGAAGCAGAGGTCTGGGTGATGGACCCGGTAAGCCGCACGACTGAAGTGAAGTACGAAATGCCCGCAACCGCGCTTGACGAAGTGCGCTCTGTCGAAGGGGTTGAATGGGCCGTCCCCCATCTTCGCGCGACCGCCGCAGTTCGCACCAGCACCGGCGATCTGGAGGGTGTAACGATTATCGGCGTCGATGACGCAACCCTGATCGGGCTGCCCAAGCGGTTTATCGAAGCAAACAAAGGCATCTTGTCGCAGCCCGATACGGTCGTGATTGACGATGTGGGCGTGACCAACATGTTCAAGAATGGCGAGGAGCCGGTCGGCCAGAGGCTGGAGCTGAACGATCAACGCGCCGTCATTCGCGGCGTTACCGATGCGATCCCCGCCTTCAGCGGCCAGGCGATGCTCTACACCAAATACTCCCAGGCGTTGAACTACGTGCCCGGCACGCGCAATCGCCTATCATTCGTGTTGGCCGGCATCAGCGAAGGCGAGGACGTTGCAGCGGTGGCCGAGAGGATCGAAGCGCAAACGGGACTGAAAGCTGAAACCCGCGATGAAATCGCTCAGGCCGGGGTCGACTTCATTATCGAGAACACCGGCATCCCGCTCAATTTCGGGATCACTGTGCTGCTCGGCTTTATCGTCGGGGTCGCCATTGTCGGCCTGACATTCAGCCTCTTCATTCGCGATAACATCAAGCAGTTTGGCGCATTGAAGGCAATCGGAGTGACCAATGGCAAGATCGCCAAGATGGTGCTGGCGCAGGCTTCTCTGGTCGGCAGCATCGGCTATTCACTCGGCGTCATCGGCACTGTCCTGTTCGTCTGGGGCTTTGATGCCAATCCCAAGTTCAAAGGGTTCTATATTCCCTGGCAGATTCCGCTGATCAGTCTGGTCGCGGTGATCGTTATTCTTGCACTGACTGGTTGGATCTCTCTGCGCAGCGTCCTCAAAACCGAACCCGCCTCGGTGTTCCGGTGATAGAAGAGCCAGGCATGAGCGACACCCAAACTGCATCGGAAGGCACCCCGATGGATACAAGCGCGATTGGCGGCTGCGATCCGACTTCGGCAATCTGCGCGCGCGGTATCATCCGCGACTTTCAGGCTGGCCAGTCGACGATCCGCGTCCTGCACGGCATTGATGCAGACATCCGCTCGGGCGAGATGACTTATGTCGTCGGGGAAAGCGGATCGGGCAAGACGACACTGATCTCGATCATGTGCGGCATCCTGTGGCCGACGCAGGGTGAGGTAAAGGTCTTCGGAACCGATATTTACGCGCTTTCAGACACAGAGCTGGTCAATTTCCGCCTCGAGAATATCGGCTTTATCTTCCAGCAATACAATCTGATCCCGTCGATTGACGCCGCTGCGAATGCCGCGGTTCCCCTGATTGCTCAGGGCATGGATATCGAACCCGCCCGCGAAAAAGCAAAAGAGCTGCTTGATAAGCTGAACATCGCCGATCAGGCGGAAAAACTCCCGCGCCAGCTGTCTGGTGGTCAACAACAGCGCGTCGCCATCGCCCGTGCGCTGGTGCATGAGCCGCGCCTTGTGGTGTGCGACGAGCCGACCGCCGCGCTCGATGCGAATTCAGGCCGCCGCGTCATGGATCTGCTGCGCGAAGTTGCCGTCGCCGAAGACCGCGCCTGCATAATCGTGACGCATGACAATCGCATTTTCGATCTCGCCGACCGGATCCTCGTCCTTGAAGACGGTCGCATCACCCATGACGGCACTGACATGCCCGACGGACATTAACCGGCCAAGCGCCGCCCCCATTTTCACACGCCCTTTTCAAACTTCCGAGGTAACAATGGCTCTGCTCCCTCCCAATCTGAGCTTCTCCCGTCAGGTCCTGCCGATCATCGCCATTCTGGGGCTGATCGCGGGAGCATGGTACATCCTGAGCGCAACGCCGGATCGTGAACTGATCGAGCCGGAGAACCAGCCCGCAAAGGCCAGCGGTGAACTTGCCAATTCCGCGCGCGTCGCGGGGTCAGGCCTAGTGGAACCGGCAAGCGAGATCATCGATATCGGCTCTGCCCTGTCCGGTCTCATCACCGATGTGCGGGTCGCGCCGGGTGACCGCGTCGAAAAGGGCCAGCCGCTCTTCCTCGTCGATGACCGTGCGGTGCGCGCGCAACTGAGCGAGGCCAACGCTGCCATCGGCGAAGCGCGGGCCGCCATTGCGGAGGCTCAAACCGCGAAGACAACGGCGCAGCAACAGCTTGATCTCTATAATGACCTCAATGATCCCGCCGCCGTAAGCCGGGCAGAGGTGATCCGGGCGCAAGGCGACTTTAATGCCGCCTCCAGTAGGCTTTCGGTAGCCAGAGCACGGTTGAAAGCAGCGCAGGCGCGCAGCTCTTCAACCCGCACGGAACTGGGCCGGTTGACCGTGCGCGCTCCGATCGCCGGAGAGATACTGGCGGTTGACATCCGTCCAGGCGAGTTTGTCTCTACTATGGGTGGCGGGGGCTCTCAGCCCTTCATCCAGATGGGTGAAACCAACCCGCTGCATGTGCGTGTCGACATTGACGAAAACGAGGCCGTCCGCGTGAAACTGGGTGCGCAAGCCATTGTCAGCCCGCGCGGGGCAGCATCGCAGCAAGTCAAAGCCACCTTTGTCCGGGCCGAACCGCAGGTCGTGCCAAAGCGGCAATTGACAAACAGTGCAGCAGAGCGGGTCGATGTGCGCGTGCTCCAGCTGATATATGCGCTGCCGCCCAGCGAAATCTTCCGGGTGGGCCAGCAGGTCGATGCATTCATCCCGGCCAAGGATGACGAGGAGTGAGCGCCATGAACCGCCTACCTCGCCTCGCGCTTGCGCTGTGTCTGACCGGGTCGCTGGGAGCCTGCGCCATCGCGCCCGCGCCGGAGATTGCGACGCCCGCTCCCGCGCTCGCTGCGGCGTTCTATTATGCAGCCGACGAGACAACCGCAGCGAGTGTCGAGGCACTGTTACCCAACGGCGATCCGGCGTTTGACACCCTTTCAAAAACCGCGCTGGAAAACGCTCCAAGTCTTGCGGAAGCCCTGGCGCGGGTGGATGCCGCGCGCGGCAGAGCAGCGCGGGCTGGCGCCAATCGCTTGCCCAATATCAGCGGCGATGCCAGCATTGTGCGTAACCGGATCAACCCCAACCAGTTTGGCGATGCAGGCGCGAGCGGGCTGATCCCGAGCACACAGACATTCTACGGCGCAAACCTGATCGCCAGCTGGGACCCGGACATTTTCGGCCAGCTTCGCGCTCAGGAACGTGCCGCAATCGCCCGCATAGACGCAGCGAGCGCCTCTGCTGGCGCAGTGCGCAATGCCTTGCTTTCGGAGATTGCAGGCAGCGTCATCGACTGGCGCACTCTGGCGGCGCGCACCGAGGCCCTGACAGCCGATGTCGAAGCCGCCACCCGCCTCGCCACGCTGGCCAAAGTGCGTGAGGATGCGGGAATTGCCCCCGGCTTTGACCTAGTGCGCGCCGAAGCCGCCGCCAGCGCCTCACGCTCACGCCTTGCCGCGCTGGAAAGCGAGCGGGTGCGGATCGTCGGCAGGCTCGTCACCTTGACCGGAGAAGGCGCGGCGAGCGTTGCAGCCGCGCTGGCGCAGACGGGGCCAGACGCCGAGCGCACAGGTGCCCCCGCCGCGCTTCCATCCGAATTGCTGGCCAATCGCCCCGATGTCCTCGCCGCTGCGTCAGAGCTCGCGGCAACCGATGCCGACCTTGCCGCCGCCTCGCGCTCGCGCTTTCCGAAAATCACCCTGTCGGCCGTGCTGGGCCTGCTCGCTTTTGATCCCGGCGATATCTTTGAAGAGGATTCCGTGATCGGATCATTGACCGCTGGCATAGCCGGGCCGCTGCTCGATTTTGGCCGGATCGAAGCGGAGATCGACAGCGCGGCAGCAAACAAGCGCGCCGCCTTCGCCGCCTATCGCGGTGCAGTGTTTCAGGCGCTGGGCGATGCAGAAGCCGCCTATGGCCTGATCGCGGCGAGCGATGCCGAAGCCGATCTGGCGCTGAAGGAACGCGACGAATTGAAGCGCGCGGCCAGCCTTGCCAATGATCGCTATCGCGCGGGGCTTGCGAGCTTCCTCGAAGTGCTCGAAGCGCGCCGCGCCGCCGATGCAAGCGGCGAGCGCGCGGCAGCAGCGTTAGGCCGTGCGAACCGTGCGCGGGTGCTTTTGTGGCAGGCGCTGGGTGGAGATATGGCGAGAGCCGACACCGCCAACGCAGATGACGCGGGTTAAAACCCAGCAACCCGCTCGATCAGCCAGTAAGA
>JBARXS010000173.1:0-20926 GCA_049647465.1 Erythrobacter sp. | reverse complement strand
TCGATGCCATTGCCGGTGATGCCAATCACATCGCCGGTTATTACGAAGGAATCACCGTCACCATCATTGAGTAGATCAATCCCATCGGACCCGCCGGTCACAACGCCTGCCGTGGTATCGATCGTCGAATCGCCGTCAGTGTTGGTCAGCCTCGCGCTAATGCCATCATCGCTGGAGCCAGTTACGTTCGCTGTGGTTATTGACAGATTGCCGCCACCGTTGACCGAAGCATCGATTCCATCATCGCCGCCGCTTACCGCGCCCGCACTTGTGTCGATTGAAAGGTCACCTGAATCAATCGGAAGAGAACCAAATACCCCACCGCTGCGCGCATATATTCCGTTACCCGTTGTGCCGGTCACGTCAGATGTGGTGATCGAGGTATCGCCACTGCCTTCGTTGCGTGCATTGATTCCGTCGTTGCTGCCCGTCACCGCGCCTGCGGTGCTGTCGATGATGAGCGCATCTGACCCATCATAATTATTGGCGTAAATTCCATCACCGTTAGTGCCAGTCACAACCGCCGTAGTGATCGAGAGGTCGCCCGTGCCTTGGTTTTTCGCATAAATGCCTGAAACGCTGCCAGTGACCGCTCCGGCTGTGCTATCAATAACGACCGCGCTGCCCGAGCCATTAACGTAAATCCCATAACCACCAGACGCGGTAACATCGGCGGTCGTAACATTAAGGGCACCGCTGCCATATACTCTTGCGTCAATACCGTTTGAGCCGCCTGATACCGCACCGGCGCGGCTATCGATTGCTGCCTCATCGCCATCGGTCTCGGCGTAGATACCTGCGTTTGAAATCCCAGTTACATCACCACCAGTGGTGATCGAGATGTCGCCAGTAGCGCTATAAACATCAATACCATAGCCATCTCCAGTAATCGCGCTTGAGCCGCTTTGTTGCTCGATTACGACGTTTTGGGCTCCCTGAATATTGATGCCATCGCCGTTCTCACCGCCGTCGGAAGTATCGACTTCAAAGCCATCCTGAATTTGGACAGTCACATCCACATCCCCGATGCTTAAATCCTGTTCGCTTGTCGCGGGATCACCATTGTCCTCGCAAACGAAGTTGCCAGGGCTAACCTGAACGCATTCATCCTGCGCCTGCGCAAACGCAGGAGACTGCGCAGCCAGCAGAGCAACTGGCGCCGCTGACCAGCGTAGCAAACGACGAGCGAGAGAAAGGGTCGTCGATCCTCGCCCGCCGCCTGCCACAGCGCCTGGCACGTCGGTGACGATACCAAGCTGAGGCGCACAACTTGCTGCGATGCCTTTGAATTTCGTGACGCGGCCACCGCGCATCATGGCCGACTTGCTCCGAGCCAGGAAATTGGCGGCTCCAAAGGCCCGCGTTTCGATTGATTGCTCAAGTGTGCGCTTGTTGGCTTGCGTGTGATCGGTGTGTGACATGATGGTCCTCGGATTTCGTTGTGGCCGGATGCGGCCGCGGTGTTTCTGGGAAGGAAGCTGAGGTGGCCCGGCGCTCTCGAAGGAGCGAGAAAGCGGGACCACAGGCGGGGCGCTGGTCGCGCGCCGTCTATTTCTCTGTGATGGCTTCGAACGTGATGAGCGATGCGACATCGGGCGAGGTCGGCGAGACTGTCATCGGGCAGCGGAAATCACGCACCAGCTCCACATCGTAGAGCTCGCCGATTGTGCCATCGATACGGAACCAGTCGACACAGGTGCCGGTCTCGGTGTCGATCACCTGGACCCCGCACCACGGCTCACTGTCGGCGTCTTGCAGCCTCTGATCGAGAGCAAGGCCCTCAAACCGTTTGTAGCGTGGGCGCGAAAGGCCGACGAAAGCGAACTTGCCATGGAACGCGAGACCGCGCACAAAGCCGGGACAAAACGCCACCGGCTTGAGCTTGCCCATTTTCGCTTTTCCCTTGGGAAGCTCGACAATGCCCAGTTCACCCGTGCCGGAATTCAGCACCCACAGCTTGCCGTCGTGCCAGCGCGGCGAATGCGGCATGGACAGCCCCTCGCACACGACCCTGTTCCGCTCCACATCAATGATAACGCCGCCATCGCCGCGCCGGTCACGCCAGCCATCAATCGTGTTGGATTTCGAAACGGCGCTAACAAAAGCGGGCTTGCCATCGCGCATCGCAAGGCCATTCAAGTGGCAGCGATCCTCATCAACGATCTCGCTGATGAAATCGGGGGTCCAGACGGGCTCGAACGAATGGCGCGCGGAAACCTTGGCAAGGCAATTGTAGCGCGTGTTAACGAACAGGATTTCGCCGTTTGAATCGACGCCCACGTCGTGTGCATCCAGCTGTCCGGTGACATGCTGTGTGCGCGGCATGAAACATGCGTCGTAAGTCTGGTTGATCCGCTGATCGGGCTCCAGCACATTTTCGAGCCGCATGATCTGCGCGCCGGCTGCCAGAACCAGTCGGCCCTTTCCGTCTGCCCCGAGGCCCATTGGCTTGGGCATACCCGATTGATGGAGCTGCGCTTTGCCCTGCGCGTTTCCGCCAAGCATATAAAGGAGCCCGGACTGGTAGGAGGTAAAGGCGAGCGCTGCATTCATCTCGCGAAGCCGGCCGATCATACCGCCTGAAAGCGAGTATTCCGCCTTGGGCTCTTTGACCGACGCTTGGCTGGCCGTAACGCTTTGCGCGGACTGTGCTGGCGCTTGCGATGCGGATTTTGGATACACTGGTGTTGCGGCGGTTTGCATGTCTGACCCTTTCAATGGCTGCCGAAAAGCGGCTTCCAGATGGGTCGGCCATGTCATGCCGGTGTTTGAGCCAGCGTGGTAGCCTACGTGTTAATACCGTTGTATTTGGCGCAATTGGCGTTGGAATTCCGGTTTTTAGGACGGTTTCAGAAAATCCTGTACCAGATCTACAAATCGCACCGATGCACTTTCCCTGCCGAGCAGCAGATGATTCTGGCTGTCGACACTCGCGAGCTGCGCGCCAGGAATGCGCGATGCGAGCGAGCGACCAGTGGCGAAGGGTATGCGCAAATCGTCGCGACTGTGCACCACCAGCGTCGGACACTGGATCATCGCCAGATCATCGCGAACATTGATATGCGAAAAGGCTTCGAGAAACCGGACAGCATTCTGCGAACTCGTCGTCAGCCGCTGGAATTCATCGAACCAGTCAAGCTCCTGTGCATCGGCGTCGGGCATGAAGGTGCGTGAGAAAACATGTCGATAGGCAGGATTGTCCATTCCCCAACCTGTTTCGGTAAGTACCATCACGGCCTCGCGTTCCCGCACCTGATCGGGCGTTGCATCATATCGCCAGCCCTGATCATAGGCTCCGAACAAGATCAATTTGGAAACGCGTTCCGGATGCAATGCGGCGTATCGGATCGACACGGCCGCACCCTGACTTATGCCCAGGAGAGGAAAGCGATCCAGCCCGGCGGCATCGACGACCTGCTCCAAGTCCTCGACGAACTTGTCAAAGGTGATCTCGTCCACGTCCCAGTCGGACAAGCCGCACCCGCGCTCATCATATCGGACGAAATGGTGCGACCTAGAAAGCTCTTTGAACAGCGGGCTCCAGACCGGCGCATCCCAGTCAAGCTCCAGGTGATTGAGCCAGTTTGCCGCTTTGACGAGGGGTGGGCTATCGACGTCGCCCACGCTCGCCCAGGCAATGCTGACCCCGTCTTCTCCCTGGACAAAACGGATTTGCTGCTCTGCTGGAGCAATCTCGTTCCGGCGCCCAACTTCCACTTCCGTTTCGGCAGTAATCTCGAATTGCGGCGGAGCAATACCTGCTTCTTTGAACGACTTTTCCAGATTTCGGGCCAGCCCGGTTGCTGCCGCACGCCCAGCCGCAAAGTACTTGCTTTTGTACGCCATGAACGCCGCTCCGCGAGAATACGGCACAACCTTGATCCATCGCTCTGACCATTTGTCTCGGATCGGCCACGCAAGCGTTTCATCCTTGGCAAAGCGTCGCGCCACGACTCCTCTGAGGCGCTTGTAATCCTGCCGGTATCCCTCGACCCATGTCATAAAAGTGGAATTGCGAGGCAATTCGCACCCCTCCAACGGCACACCAGTGGTGGCTTTCCAAACCCCGTCAGCTGTCTTTTCGTCAGTTTCGGCGCGGTTGGCCAGATCGTTGAATCCGTCCTTGTCCAGGAGCGCAAGGCTGGTATCGAACCAAACCGTGTCCCGCTCGGATTGAAGCGGCTCGACCCCGTCGATATTGAGGATCCCGCGAAGCTTCGACAGCGACCAGCGCAGACCCGCCAGCGGATCATCGGTGCTGTCCCAGAATAGCTCGCACAGAGACTGGCGGGTGTGCCGCCTTCCCGTAATCGCGAGGTATGCTAGCAGCGCACGAGTCTTGCGCGAGGGCGGCAGAGTGATGGCCTTACCCGACCTATGGACCTCAAACGGTCCAATCGTCTGAATCTCAACCATCACTTTGGCACGTCACCCATGTTGCCACTCTGTCTGTGTGAATAGCATGCAATACGGAAGGTCAAGTTGCGATCTGTCCGCAGGGTGAAGTGGGGTCAAACAGTCTTGGTCGAAGCGAGTAAGATCTCGTTGCGCAAGTGCTATTGAGGTTGGTTTGGCACTGTTCTTGGCCAGCTGCCGGTCACGAGTTCGCGAGTCATAATTGCGCGGGCATCCCCGAGGGGCCGGCTGAATCAAGGTTCGCCCTTAATGCAGGTTTGGATTTTTCTTGGTGGTGAATGAACGCTCGGCTGGGGCGGGGTTCTGCGGTCTTTCGTCTCGGGTTGCGAAATGCATTCCTAGGCATCCTATTCGGTTCGAATTCCGATTGAGCTAGACCCAGACTGCGTTGAGCCGAGAGGAGCAGGTTGGTGACGTTCTCAGCGGGCGCTGACCCGATCATAAGCAAGGTATGGATCATCAAGTTAGCGTTTTGTATGTTACTAAAGGCCGCATTGTCACCACCTCAAGAATGTCTGCTTCACGCAAGCACACGCCAAAACCGGACGATCCCCTTTCTGACGAGAAGAGGCATCGAATTCATTCATCTAAGATTCTGAGTTTGAGACTTTTTTTAACCGTCCTCAAAGCGAAGCCCGCAACAAGACCTACAGGATCACGCACCACATTGGTCGGTCGTTAATCGCCCTGTTGTGCTTACCCGCAAGCGCGTTTTACGTTCTTGGAGCTTTCCTTGAGAAGCTCGATTTCTGGCTGGAACTTGATAGCCGACGCGGCTCTTTCGAGCGCGTTTTGGGATGCCTCGATTGACGCAGCAGCAAACGCTTCCGGCCAGGTCTGAGCGAGAGCAAGGAGCACCATCTGTATCCGCTTGTGAACCTCGAAATTGTCCGCGCCGTCTCGCGCGATCTTCGGGAAGAAGTCAGAGAATAAATCGGACACGGTGACCGCTGGCCCGTGGATTCTTGAATGGGTTGGCTTCTCCGGTTCGTCTCTGGCTTCGGCAAAGCGCTCTAGGCAACGCAAGCCACTGTTCAGCACGGATATCGCCGTGCCCGGATCGTTCACTGCCGGGGATAACGCTCTCGAAGCGATTTCAGACAGAACAACCAGGCCAAAGCGCGGATCCTGCTCAAAGCTGCGATCACGCTCAACCAAGACCGAATCTCGAAAAGCCTGAGGATCTATCTCGAGCGGATTGGCGCCCGAAATATGCATCACCTGCCGCGTCGGATATACAAGTTTGCCCGGATAGATCGCGAGATGGACTGTCACGTCATATTTTTCTGCGGTTTGCTGCAGAGCATCCATGTCGATTGTCGTCACAACCCCGCTGCGGTCCTCGCAGCAAATCGGTACCGCGTCTGCGGGAATGTCTATTGGCGGTTGGGCACCTAGCCAAGGGTGTGTGCCGTGCCATTCCAAGGCGCTGCACGCTGCGTCTTCCACCCGCCGGATGAGATCGCCCATCCTTCCGAAAGTGGACAATTGCTGGATCCAATTGAGCAACGTCCCGGTAATCACGAAAATCACTGCTATCGTTGCGAAAAACAGGACAATTCGGCCTCGGTCATCGTAAAATTCTGCAGACAGTCCGATAATGCCGACGATACTGAACAGGAAAGTTCCCAAGAACGTCGAGAGCGCGTTCTGCGACCGGTCGTCGGCCAGCATCAGGGCTATTGTCCTCGGCGTCGCCATTCCCGTCGCGGAGCTATAGGATGAAACCATTATCGAAACCGAAAAGGCGATCACAGCCAGCATGCTCGATGCAAGAATTGTGAGCAGCTCCCCAACTGAACCACTGACGAGTTCAAGATCGTCGCCATAGGGAATGTGAGGACCTAACCAGTTTGCCGAACCGGCGGCGAGAATGGCGGCCATGCAAAAGAGCATAGCCCGAAACCATATCTTCTCCGGCAACCGCAACAGTTTCTGTTTTAATTCTAGCACTTGGTTATCCTTGCATATGACTTTGCTGTCGCTCTCGAATCGATAGATGCAATGCACGATTAGCCCTTTGGGCGCCGGGAGCACTGGCAAACCCATATCGCTGCTTGGTGACACCGCAGTGCGCGCCTTTTGAACCAATTAAATGGAACAGACCATCTGGATCGCCATCATCCGGTGGGAGCAGCACAGCATCAAAAAGTTATCGTCATCGACAGAGATACCGCCTTTTGCAGCGGAATCGATATTGCAAATGATCGATGGGACACCAGAGATCATGAAAGCACGCATCAATTGCGACGCCAGCCCGACGGCGAAGATGCAGGCCCCTGGCTTGACGCTGCCATGATGGTCCAGGGACCGGTCGCGAATGCGCTGGCCGATTTTGCGGAAACTCATTGGCGGGATGCCGGTGGGAAACTGAACAGGCCAGTCACGTCGTCATCCAGTTGCTGGCCAGACAGGGCCTCTGCCGACTTCTCTGACTGCTTTGTAGCCGTGTCACGGACGCTACCCGCAATGATCTTGTCGCCGAGCATCTGGGCGCGAAGCGAGACAGTGTTGGAGACGCGCTGAGAAGCACGGGATCATTGATCGCCGCAATTCAGCGCCTTCAAAAAATGGCCGCACGCTCACAGAATACCGAGTTCCTGATTTGAATGCGGTTGAAGAATGGCTGGCCACCAATGACGTTCTCGATCCGAATCAAGCCGACGATAGTTTCGCCGGCCTCGTTTGACGCCACATCGCGAATTCACGCTGCACCGCTATCAAAAAATTCAGCTGCTGCTCTTCTCGCGATTGGAGCGCTGGATTTTCTGAATGACGATCTTTGCGATAATCGATATCACGCCTGCAGCAATCGTTCTCACAACAAATTTCATGATCTTGGCCTTTTCTCGCTTTTGTGACCGATCAGTCCGGCAACCGATAGCGGTCGGTAAGACTGCTCAGCTCCAGATGCCGGATTTGGGAGTGGACCTCGATGCCACTCGCTGAAAAGAAACATCGAGGTCCATGTCGCCGCTAGGCGAACGCATTGGTGGTTTAGACAGTCGACGCGCTTCCACGCGGACCAAAGAAGAACCAAAGAAGCAGCCCGATCACTGGCAAGATCAAGATCAATGCAGACCAGATTATCTTCGATCCGAACGAAGCGCCTCCGGTCCACACATTATAGAGCGCCCAAATATCCAGTAACAGGATGGCCAAGCCGAGAATTCCGTATTCCATGTGGTATTCCTTTCAAAAGCAGATTGAGTTTGGTGGCGATTAAGCAGCGTCTTCAATGTGCTCGATCATGCGGCAGTCTGCTTGCAACTCACCCTGAAACTTAGCGATTGCAGCTTTCGCCGCCGGTGATAAATCGTCATCTTTGATGGCGTCCGCGATTTTCTCGCGAAGGTGCTCTTCCCCGTCATCGACCGCCTCAATCGCAGCTTCGTCATTGTTCTGAACGACTGCGCTGAGCTTCATAAACATCCGGTGCGCGCCCGCTAGGATGGTGCCATCATCTTCGGCCGTACCGCCGAGGCTTTCTATCTCGCTGCGGACTGCTGCGGCCATCGCCCGGCGAGCTGCTGCGCGCTTGATGAAGAATTGCTTGAACGTATCACGATCAGTGACTTCCGCTGCAGAATTGTAGCCGTCCGCGGAATCGATTAAGGTCTCAAGCACACCGTTTAGAATGTCGATCGAAGATTGATTGGTCATGGTATCCCTCGTCTTTTGAATTGACGCGGCATCAACCCCATGTTTTGCCCCGATGTTCCAATGTATTTTTAATTCGTATTTTGGAACAATAGCCCGCAAGTTGCGTATCGCCCGTTTTGATTGGATCGCGATGCACAGAATCACGCTGCACTTCACACTGATGGCTTTGATGCTTTCAGTCTTGATCGTCACGCCGGACCGCGTTGGTGCTGTCGCGAGCGTGACGCAGGCGTCGGAGCCCGAGACCGGTGCTCCACCCGAAACCATCATAGAACCGGCGCCAGCAGCCGCTGATGACGCGGCGATTGCGCAACGATTGAAGGGCATTTTTCAGGAGATTGGCGGGCTTGAGAATGTCGCTGTTGCCGTTGACGAGGGGGTTGTCAGCCTGTCGGGATCAATTCCTGATGAAACATCTGCCAATCGCGCCGAAGCCATTGCTCAACGCGTTTCAGGGGTGGTGACAGTCGAAGTCGATTTCGAGCGCGATCTATCAGTTGGATCAAATGTAACACCGTTCGTCGAAGAGATCGGCGACAGCTTTGGTGGATTTCTTGCGGCCCTGCCGCTGGTCGCAATTGCGCTGATACTGGCATTCGTGATCGCCCTTGTGGGACACTTGTTCGCCTCCCTTATGGGCTTTTGGAAGCGGGTCACGCCGAACATCTTCTTGGCAGAGCTCGTCGCGACATCCGTTCGTGTTGTATTTTTCGCCTTGGGCCTCTTCGTAGCGCTCGATATTCTGGGTGCCACCGCTGTGCTCGGAGCAGTGCTAGGCGGCGCCGGGGTCATTGGCTTGGCTGTCGGCTTCGCATTGCGCGACACAGTCGACAATTACGTATCGAGCATAATGCTAAGCATCAGACAGCCGTTTCGTGCGAACGATCACGTTCTGATCGGTGATCGTGAGGGGCGAGTCATAAGGCTTACCTCGCGAGCGACAATCCTGATGACATTGGACGGAAACCATCTGCGCATTCCAAATGCGACGGTCTTTAAAGCAGAGATCCTCAACTTCTCACGCAATGACGAGCGGCGTTTCACTTTCAAGCTTGGTGTTGACGCAGACGACGACCCAGCTGCGGCGATTGCGGTTGGATTGAAGGCACTCAATGCGGAACCCTTCATTCTCGATCAGACTGAAGCCACTGCCGAAATCGAGGAAGTCGGAGACTCCAACATCATCATCGCGTTCCACGGATGGATTGATCAACGCGAAAGCGATTTCTACAAAGCGCGCGGTGCGGCGATCAGGGTTGTCAAAAATATCCTTGAAGCTTCGGGCTTTGCCTTGCCCGAGCCAATCTATCGCCTTCGGTTCGATGGCTCCAACCCGATGGACGCAAGGGATGTCGAGGCGAAGCAGCCCTCAACCCGGCAAGCGAGAAGGAAAGCCAACACTGACACGAGCGCTGATGTGGACACCTCTCGCGAGAGACACGTCGATCAGTTGGTCGAGGTTGAGCGCGCGTCAGAAAGCGACGCCGATCTGCTCGATGAGGCCCAACCAATCGAGTGAAACAGCGCATACTAACCTATGTTAGTGCGCGGTGATCAGAACAGCTTTATTTGGCTTGGTCGTCGGCGGCGATGCTCTGTGCATTGGTTCGCGCTTCACCAAGCTGGGAAATACGCGTGCGCCAGGATTCTGCCACCAAGCTTCCATATACGGCGTCGCGCAAGCTCGATGATCTGAGCGGGAATAAAGCCAGGTCACTGTCCCATACTGAGCACGAAACCCTGTCAGATGCGGAGTTTAAGACGGAGCTTCAAAAGGCAATTCCGCACCTGCGGGCGTTTGGACGCAGCCTCTCAGGCAAAGCCGACATCGCTGATGATTTGGTCCAAGAAACAATGCTCAAGGCGTGGGCGGCCCGCGAGCGTTTCATTGCTGGCACGTCAATGCGAGCGTGGACATTCGTGATCTTGCGCAACACGTTCCGTTCGGCCCTACGCAAAAAGAAGCTCACAGAGCCATATGATGATTCTGCGGTTGAGCGGTTGCTGTCAGCTCCGGCCACTCAACATGATGCTATTCATCTGTCCGACTTGCACCGGGCTCTCATGGAATTGCCGGCCAATCAACGCGAGGCCATCATATTGTTCGGGGCCGGAGGATACTCTTATCAAGAGACGGCTGACATTACCGGGTGCGCCATCGGGACGATCAAGAGTCGCATTTCCAGAGCTCGTGAGGGTCTTGTACACGTTCTGAGCACAGGTCGTTTCACCGCAACCACCAAAGGCCTCCCTAAACCGGAAGTGAGTTCTCTCGAAGATATCATGGACGCGGTCGACAGGATCGCTTCGTAAACCAGCTTTCGTCACACTGCGCGAACGAGCAGGGGACGCTGGATCAATCCATGTTCAGCGTGCGATTTACGCCTAGCTCTGGTTTTTCACCTGTCAGATTGGCCTTTGCCAGTTCCCACGTCTGAACAATCGACGATTCTGGCGAGCACCAGTATTCGGCGACATCTGGAGTGAAGCATACGGTGGCAACCTTTGGGTGATCCTTCTCGCACTGGAGCCATGCGGCTGCCCATGGTCCCCAAAGATCATCTATCTTGCTGGCGCTCTTCTCGACCTGTGCCCGACCGGTAATCGATATGTAGGTTTCTTTTTCCGGGCACGCATATGTCAAATTTGCTGATCGGTCCGCATCGATCTCGTTTGTTTTGCCGCTTGGCGTTTCTGTGAGGAACCAGATTTTTCCGGTATCCCTGTCGAGCTGGCCTTTCATTGGTCGGCTGCGAAGTTCGCCGGCTCGATCGGTCACCAGCATGGCGGTGCCAACATCATCGATAAGATCGTACAGTTCTTCGCGGTCTTCTTTCTTCATCGCTGCTGCTCCTGCGTTGTACATGTGAGTTGAAGTTTCGCCGCCAACGCGAGCAATCAAAGTGTTGTTCCATTTAAGTTTGCTCCGTCGCGCATTTGCGGGTCCGATGCGCAGTCGAGGTTGGCGGACCCCCTGATTGTTGGCCGACCAAAACGAGATGCTTCGGTCTGATCAAACCCCAGCCCCCACACTCCATTGTGCTGGCGTTTGCGAACGGATGTCATGTAGAAGGGCAGGTGCAAGCAAGCACTCTCTCGGCGAATGGAGCAGACCAATGGCTCGCAAAGCACTGCTCCGGCGGATCTCGTTTTATGCAGACATGGATGATGACGACAAAGATGTCGTGATGCAGTTGAAAGGCATGGAGAAGCGCTTCCAACGGGGATCGGCAATTATTGACGCGGGTCAGCATCTTGAGAGTATCCTGATCGTCAAAAACGGCTGGGCAATCCGTTACAATACCTTGGAAGATGGCCGCAGGCAGGTTCTGAATGTCCTGTTGCCGGGCGACGTATTCGATCTGCAGGTTTTGGTCGCGGCTGAGGCTGATCACTCTGTGTCTGCAATCACCGATCTGGAAACTCTTTCGATTGAACCGAAATCCTTTCGGCGCCTGCTCACTCAATCCGGTCGTCTTACTCTGGCCTTATGGTGGATGCAGGTCCAGGAGGAGGCGTTTCTGCGAGAACAGATCGTCCGCAATGGCCAGCAAACGGCGCGGGAGCGGATTGGCCATTTCCTGCTTGAATTGCACCGACGACTGCAGATCGCCGATGAGGGCACGAAGAACGGTTTTGAACTGCCGCTCACGCAAACGACGATAGCTGATGCATTAGGGCTCAGCCCCATTCACACCAACCGGACGCTTCGCCAATTGGAGCGCGAAGAACTGATCAAGAGAACGCGAGACGCGATCTTTTTTACCAATGCCGATCGCCTCGCCGAAATATGCGAGTTCGACCCAAGCTACTTTCATCTCGATGCTTTTCGTATGCGTCTCGGACGCGACTGAGATTATCGCCTTCATTTTGGAACATTGGCTCGCGGGGCGAGTAGGTCGCGCTGAACCAGATGAGGGAGTTCAAAATGAAAAAGATTTCTAGCGTCGCGATCGCGGCTTTCGCATTGTCACTGGCCGCCTGCGAAGCGGAGGTTACCGACGAAGGAGAGTTGCCGTCGATGGACGTGGACGTTTCCGGCGATGCTGGCGAGCTTCCTGAAGTCGATGTCGAGACGCCAGACATTTCGGTCGACACTGAAGAAGTGACGGTCGAAGTGCCGGATGTTGATGTCGAGATGCCGTCCGAGGATTGATCTCGGGCACATCAAAGAAGCGAAAAGGCCGGGCTATCGCTCGGCCTTTTTTTGATCTCGATTGGCCTGCGAGAACCGCCATTCGCTCGCGGTGCTTTCTTACGGGTAGGCGGCTGCGATACATGCCATGCAACAATTTTCCGGATCGCACGTTGGCAACAGGACAGCCCAACAATGGAGCCCTTGATGACTGACATCTTCACCCGCCTTAGAGAAGACCACGACAAATATCGCGAAATGCTGGATCGTGTGGCTGATACCAGTGGCGATAGCGAAGAACGCAGGAAAGCCTTCGAACAGTTGCGCGTTGACGTTTCAGCCCATGCGAATGCGGAAGAGCAATCACTTTATGCCGAGATGCTGGCGCGTCCGGAGCTGCAGGATGAGGGTCGTCACTCGGTCGCAGAGCATAAGGAAATCGATGATTACTTTGCTGAGTTGGCCGAGAAAGACTTCAGCGATACCGGCTGGTTGACGCGTTTCAAGACACTCAAGCACCGGCTCGAGCACCATATGGAAGAAGAGGAGAAAGACATCTTCCCTCCAGCGAAAGAAGGCCTGAGCGAAGCGCGCTCCGAGGAGCTACTGGCAGAGTTCGACAAGCGAAAGCCAGTGGAGATTTCCAAAGTCTCATAATGCCATGGTTCTAAACCAGGAGAGGTTCACGATGCTTGAAGAATGGATTTTGACGCCGTGGACAAATGTAGCGCTCATCGCGCTGTCTGCGTCGGGTATGTACCTCGTTCTGATAGGCCTTACGAGAGCTGCGGGGATTCGCAGCTTTTCGAAAATGAGTGGTTTCGATTTCGCGGTCACCGTCGCCATCGGATCGGTTTTCGCTTCCATCATCGTTGCAAAAGACCCGCCGGTCGCAAGTGGATTCGCTGCGCTTGCCGCGTTATTCGCGCTTCAGATCGGGTTTGCCGCGTTGCGGAGCCGATGGGACATCGTCGGCATCCTCGCAGACAACAAACCACGTCTCATAATGATCGGGGAGGCAATTCAGCACGATCAGCTCAAGAAAGCGAGAATGACCGAAGCCGATCTCCTGGCAAAGCTGCGTGAAGCCAATGTGCTGAACTTTTCGCAGGTGGCGCTCGTCATCGCCGAGACCACTGGAGATGTGTCCGTGCTGCATTCCAGCGACCCACAAGCCGAGGTCGCTGACGGGCTTCTGGCGGGGGTTATCGCAGCCGAAAGATACTCGAAAAGCCACGCATAGCGAAGCCGGATGGGTGTGGGACGACTGTCGCCATTGGCATCAGAACAGAACAAATTTTGGAAGGAACAGGACATGGCCCACGAACTCGGACTTCAGCTCATTGAAGCAATCACGCACGATACGAACCGTCTCGTGTTTGAGCGTCCGGACGGCTACGATTTCAAGCCGGGTCAGGCGACAGACCTGGCGCTTCAAAAGGAGGGTTGGAAAGACGAAGCCAGACCTTTCACATTCACATCGCTGCCAGCGCAAGACACTCTTGAATTCGTGATCAAGTCTTACCCCGATCACGACGGTGTGACTGAACAGATCGGAAAGATGAGCGCCGGAGACCGCGTTGTCATCGAAGAACCGTGGGGCGCGATCAGCGATCAAGGGGCGGGCACATTTATCGCCGGCGGCGCCGGTGTCACACCGTTTATCGCCATATTGCGATCGAGAATGAGCGAAGCGGGGAACCTGGATGGATACCGGCTGATCCTGTCGAACAAAAGTGAGCGGGACATAATCCTCAGGCGGGAGTTTGAAGCTATGCCGGGGCTGGAGGTCGACTTTCTGCTCAGCGACGAAGACGTGGATGGCTTGCACCATGGGCGTGTCGACGGAGAGTTTCTTGACCGGAAACTGCCCGATTTTGACGGGACGTTTTACCTGTGCGGCCCGCCACCCATGGAAGATGCCGTATCGGAATTGCTGAAGGAAAGAGGTGTGACCGCTGACCGTCTCATCATGGAAGACGAATAGGGGCGGTTTTCCATGACGGACATGATGGGGCATTTCATCACATGAAAACAAAAAAATATGAGGGGCTCAAATAGTGCTCACGACGTTGACCGAACAACTCCAGTCCATGGCGACCTCACTGGTTGCCTCAATTCCGGCTCTCATCATCGCGCTGGTGGTGCTTGGGCTCACTGCAATCGTCGCGAAATTCTCCAGCCGGATCGTCGATCTCGTTACGGGAAAGACCGAACTCAGGCAGTCCTTGCGCGACCTCGGAGTAACCCTCACGCGCCTCGCGGTTTGGATCGTTGGGACCATGATCGCAGCGATGGTTTTGTTGCCCGGTGTTACTCCGGGAAGCTTGTTCGCTGGCCTAGGCATAGGCGCAGTCGCGATCGGCTTTGCGTTTCAGGATATCTTCGAGAATTTTCTTGCCGGCGTTCTGATCATGCTGCGCAAAAAAATGCGCATTGGTGATGTCATCGAGTGTGAGGGCATTGGTGGCAAAGTCGAGCATGTGTCGCTTCGCGAAACGCATGTTCGGAGATTGTCGGGCGAACTTACTGTGGTGCCTAACTCCGTCTTGTTCAAAAACCCCGTCGAAATCCTAACCGATCAGCAACAACGCCGCCACGATGTGGTGATCGGAGTATCGTATGATACGGATTTGGATCATGCCGCAAAAGTCATACGTGACGCGGTATTGTCAGTCGACGATATTGATGTGGAGCGCGGACTTGATGTGTTCGCACAGGAATTCAATTCCTCCAGCGTCGACTTTGTGGTGCGTTGGTGGGCAGGCGCAACACCGCGCGATGGGTGGGAAAGCAAGGACAGGGTAATACGCTCAATCAAGCGCAAACTCGATGAGGCGGGAATCGAGATTCCATTTCCTTACGTCACCCACACATTCAAGGACTCGGTGCCGCTTGGTTAGGTCGCCAAGAACTGGACAGGAATGCCGACGGAAGCACTATCTTGGTTGTTTTCGGCAGGGACAGCAAACGAAACGACATTCGCCGCAGTCGGTGTTGATGTGACTTTCAACGCCAGCCTATCAGTCGATGAAGCTATGCCGCGCTGACTTCGGAATGGCTTTTGAAAACCACCTGCCCGTCGCCTTGTTCAATCTTGTAAGAGGGGCAGTCTTCGCTTGCATCACGCGTGACATCGTTTCCATCGATCTTCAGCGTTCGCTTCTGGGTGTATCGGGCGACAACCTTTCCTTGGGCTGTTCCGTTTCCCCAATTCCACTTGACCTTGGTGCCTTCGTCAAAACCGTTCATTGAAACCTCCGCTTTCTTGATCCAGCAGACCTGCCGATCCTCATCTACTTGCGTGGTTTGGTACGCGCAGCCGCCAATCAGAGTTCCATCAAACTCGGATAGTTTATTACGATGCTGCGATGACAGACGAGTGCGCGACGGCTCGTGGGTGTGTCGCTCAGGCTGGCCACATAGACAGATTGAGAAACGACGGTTCGGCTTTTGGCCACACTATCGGTTACTTTCCATGAGTGCGATCTTCCCGACCCATTCTGTCTTTTCAGCGGCATCGGCCAACATGATTGCAACGTCTCCTCGTGTGGCCTTGCCTTTTGGATCGACTCCTTCACCCAATTGCACGTCGCCCGTCGGGCCTTCTTCGGTCAGGCTCACCGGTCGCAATATCGCGATTTCGAGATCACTTTTCTTCAAGCGCTCGTCCGCGGCGTGCTTAGCTTCGAGGTAATGCGCAAGCTCGCTTTCGGGATCGGGGTCACCGGCGCCCACGGTGCTCAGCATCACGAAACGCCGCACATTGCTTTTCTCGGCAAGCTCGATGAGGCGAATGGCGCCGTCCCGGTCGATCTTGTTCGTCATTTCGTCACTTGTCCCGCCACCTGAGCCAGCAGCGAAAATGACCACCTCACAGCCCTCCGTGACCCCATCATCGAGATCGGTGAGGTCACCAAGACGGGTCTCGATGTTTTCTGGGAGCTCGGAGGTGTCCGACGAAGACCTCACAAGCGCGATTGGATCGTGACCCCGCTCACAGAGTTCTTTGACAAGGCGAACGCCTGTCTTGCCGGTCGCTCCGGCGACTAGTATTTTCATCTGATATCTCCAGTAGTGTCCGGGTCGGATTTCGCGAGGTGATCAGGGAAGGAAGATCGCCTTTGTGTTGACGAATTCCTTCATGCCGAACCCGCCATGCTCGCGTCCGTATCCACTGTTCTTGACCCCGCCGAATGGCATGTTGGGATCGGCCGCACCGAACGAATTTATCCGGACCATGCCGGTGTCGAAATGATCGCGGGCCAGGCGAATGGCCTTGTCCTGATCCCGGGTGAAAATGCCGCCTCCCAAGCCATAGCGGCTGTCATTCGCTATCCGCATAGCATCTTGGTCGTCCTTCGCCCGGATGACCGCAGCAACAGGGCCGAACAGCTCATCATCATAGGCCGGTGACCCAGGCTCGCAATCGGCGAGTACCGTAGCGGGATAGTACCAACCCTCGGGGTCATCTTCCGGATCGCCGCCGCAAAGCAGCGTGCAGCCGTTCGCCACGCTTTTCGATACCTGGTCGACCAGAGTATCGAACTGCTCCTGGCTTGAAACAGGACCGAGCTGCGTATCCTCGTCGTTCGGATCCCCCATTCTAATCGCGTTCATCTGCTCAACAAAGGCGGTAACGAAGCGATCATAGACCGCGTCGGTCACGATAAAGCGCTTGGCCGACACGCAGGTCTCGCCGTTATTGTATAAGCGCCCTTTGACACTCGTCTCGACCGCGAGTTCGATATCGGCGTCTTCGAGAACGAGATATGCGTCGTTTGAACCGAGCTCCAGCACAGTCTTCTTTAGTGCGGCGGCGGCTGTTTTTCCGATATGTTTGCCTGCACCATCGCTGCCCGTCATCGTCACGGCACGGATCTTATCGTGCGCGATGATTTCATCGGAAACGTCATGATCGACGAGAACTACGTCGAACAGCCCCTTGGGCAAACCGGCTTCGAGACATAGGTCGCGCAGAAGCAACCCGCTCCCGGTGCAGATCGAAGCATGCTTCAGGATAACGGCGTTTCCGGCCATGGCATTGGCGGCCAGCACACGGACAGGCTGATAGAGCGGAAAGTTCCACGGCTGCACCGAATAGATTACGCCGATTGGGGAATAGGTCACGATGCCGCGCTTCTTGCCCCCTGAATGCTCGCGCTCTTCGTCAGCCAGCTCGGCGGGACCATGCTCCGCTGTGTATTCAAAGAGACGCGCGCAAAGCTCAACCTCGGTCTTTCCATCACGCAAAAGCTTCCCGGTTTCGCGGGTCATGAGCTCGCTCAGCTGGTCAGTGTTCTCTCTCAAAACCTCAGCGATTTTGCGCAGGATGGGCGCGCGTGCCTCGTGGCTGCGCTGGCGCCAATCGCCGAACGCGGCGTGAGCGGCGTCGATCCTCTCGAATGCCTCTTCCTTTGACATAAGGTTGTAGGTCTCGAGCGGTTCCCTGGTTGCAGGGTTGCTGGTTTGGATTTGAGTCATGGCTCGCTTTCGCTTGCAGACCAGCTAAAATTCCCAAGATCAATTCTGGCGGTTATTCCGCAAGAGAGGGGGCTCAGCGAGTCTTTCCAAACCAACGGGACCGCAGATCGCATGTTCCAAAATATCTTACTCGTGCGCGGCGACCAACCGCATCGCATTGAGGGAAGGATGTTGGAGCTCTGTCAGTTGCCAGCCCCACGTTCCTCAAAGCGCTCAAAAATATCAGCAAGGCCGGGCACGTCATGCTCTGCCCTTAGCGCGTTGATAGCATTGCCAATCTCGATATCGAATTCTGTCACACCGCCGTCCCATCCCTGCCTCTCTCCACCCAGAGAACGAGTCAGCGCAAGTGCTGCCTCGTTCTCTGCAAGAATGTGGACTGTTAGCTCCCGAAGACCCTCGCGGTAGCAATCCAGCAGCAGCACCGCGGTGAGCAGCCTCGCAAGTCCGCGACCGTGATATTGATCGACGACGGCGACCGAATATTCGGCGTTCATGGCGTCATGCTGGTCCCGAAAGGCGTGGACGATACCCAAGGCCGGACTGTCGTCCAAATCAGTCCGCAACGCGCCCCAAGCTATGTGATTGTATCCATCGACCGAAATGAGCTTGTCAATCACGCTTTGCGGCGCTTCCTTCATCCCTGAAAAGAATCGCAGATACCGCGAGCGCTTCGAAAGATCCGCAATCCCATCCTTCAGTCGCTGCTCATCACTGGCCTTCACCTGCCGAATACATATCGGCGTCCCATCGTTTAGGGCGGTATCGATGATCAAGGTGTACTGCCTCCACGAGAGTTCATTGTGGGGAGATCGACAGCGGTACTATCAGCTTTCGAATTCCGAAAATAGCGAGCAATACAAAATGCGTTCTCCGTTAAACGTAGCTGCAAGATATTACGCTGACAGCGGTCTTTTTGCGACACTTTGGATTAGGATATCAGGTCAAGGCCTGTCGATTTGAGGTAATCCAATCGGCCAATTGTGTCGGAGTTCTCCCGAGGAGTTGGGCCAGATCAGGCGTGCCTTGATAGGCATCCGCGTGCTTCCGTTCGGATCGCCAATCCGCCAACAAATACTCAGCGGCGTTCTCATCGCCTGTAAAGTCGATAAGAGCAGGTCCGACCATTTTGCGAAAGTCGTTTTCGTCATCAGCATACTGAATTTCGCGGTACAGTTTCGCGGAAAGCAAGTCAGCCAGTTCACTGAAAAGAAGCGGTGCGGCGCCGCTGTTGAGGTGAAGTGTTTGCGACCCGTCGGGCGGCGCAGACAGCATGACGCGCGCCGCTGCTTCGCCAAGGTCGGCTGGATCAATCCAACACATCGGTCGATCATAAGGCACAAGCAGCATGTCGCTCTGCCGGATGCCCTCGCCAAAGTGGATGGACAGGTCGTCCATGTAATAGCCGAGTACGTTAAGAAAGCTCGCCGGAAGGGGTGAATCCGTGAGGACTTCACGTGCAACGATATGGCCGAGGCGCCCAATCCGATTGGCCAGCAGACCGGTGAGATCGTTTTTACCGACGCCGGGTATTTCGGCCTGAATTCTCACGACATGGGGTGGCGTCGCCAACCCCTCGCAGGCCTCGACCACCGCGTGCGCGCCCGTTTCATCATCAAAAAAGTCAGGCGTGACAATGAAAACGGCTGCGACATCTGTGAGAGCATTGCGCAGCGACGTGACTGACATCATGTCAAGGTGAAGCGCCTGCGAATCGGGAAAACTCTCGCGAAGCTGCGCAACGCCTTCTGACCGATGACTGGCAACCTTGACGACAGCCGCCCCAACCTCAGCGCCAAGTGCCTTGGCACAAGGGCCACCAATATGTCCGGTCGCTCCGAAAACCAGATACTTTGTTATTGCACTTCTCCCTGAAACAATCAGCGGACCTGAAGGAGCAACTGGTGAAATTCCTCCGCGTGCCAGATTTCGGTAATGAGTCCGTCCTCATCGATCCGTCCCACGTCCATGCCGTTGATGGTAAAGCGTTTGCCGCTGGCCGGAACGTCCATCAAAGGCGCGCCGGTATGCGTTCCGCGCATGATCCAGCGGTCGGCGAACAGATCGCCGTCAATCACGTAAGTCTGAATTTCCATCGCCAGGTCCGGGACGGATTCGCGCAGCCATTGCAGCACGTCGACGATCCCTTCGATGCCGGGCCGCTGACCGGGGGCCATGTTGTGATCGACCACGTCGGGATGATACATTTCCCAACACAGCTCGGACCGCCCGCCCGCCCAGATTTCCTCAATATGCCGCCGCGCGATTGCCAGATTGCGCCGTTCGAGCGCGGAAAAGTCAGCCTCGCCTGGCACTGTCGCATTCTCGCCCGGCTGTGCCTGTGGCGAAGGAATTTCTGCATTGTCGGGATAGGCATCGGATGGCGCGCCAAAGGTGATGGGGCTTTCGTCAATCTGAGCGATGAGAAGCGCCATCTCTTCGACGTGCCATAAATCCGTGATGCGACCATTGGCTGCAGCGATCATGTCGATCCCAGACATATGAATCGGTCGCCCGCTTGCCTTCTTGCCCAGCAGCGGCCCACCATGCGTGCCAGTCAGCGTCCAGACATCGACGCCGGCATCGCCAGCCGCAAGGGTAGCATGCAACTTTATGCGCAAATCGGGAATGCCTGCGCGAAAATCCTGCACCACGTCCTTCAGCGCTTCGCGCCCGGTCGGCTGACCGGGAACCGGCATATGGTCACGGATGTCGCTCGCATAATTGGCATCGACCAGTTCGGTTTCGCCGCGGCCCCAGATGCCTTCGATTTGGTCGCGCAGCAGGCGGTGAATGACAGCTTTACTCTTGCTCATCGCGCCGACAGCCCTCCATCCACCGCGAGGCAATGGCCCGTCACGAAACTTGCCTTGTCGCTCAAGAGCCACGCCGCCGCTTCGGCGACTTCCTGAGCGGTGGCGATCCGCCCCATCGGATGAGACGCCGCAGCAGCTTCGGCAAATTCGGGGTTGAGCTTGAACCCGCGCTCGGTCAGCATCGGCGTCTCGACGGCTCCGGGCAACACCGCGTTAACGCGCACATTGGCCGGCGCGACTTCAAGCGCAGCGCTGCGGGTCAAGCCGATCACGGCGTGTTTGGAGGCGCTGTATGCCGCAAGGCCGGGCGCACCCAGCCAACCCATGACGCTCGACGTGTTGACGATTGCTCCTTTCCCCTGCTGCGCAAACATTCGCATCTGCGGGCCAAGACAGTTCCACAAGCCCTCCA
>JBARXS010000172.1:0-1753 GCA_049647465.1 Erythrobacter sp. | reverse complement strand
CCCCTACTTCTGCTGCCGGGGTCGTAGGAGCTAGCGCTGGGGGCGCATCTCCTACACCCTGGGCCTCGAGCTTATTGGTAGGTGGTGACTGTAACCCTTTATTTGACGGTACTTCTGACCCACTTTTGGCCTCGGAAAATGAGGATGCTGGAAAGGAGGGGCGTAATTCTGGCGATCGCTCTACTGACTACCTGCTGTCGAATGAGGCGTTTGCGCCGCCACCCCGTCAGTTAATTCTCGATATTCAGCAAATGTTGCAGGATACTCGGGAGAATCAAGCGGCACAGCGGGCACAGCGGGCTGGTGATGGAGCGAGATCTCAGCAGGATGGCGGTCAGACCGACAGGATTGCTCAGCTCTATGCCTGGGCCGCTTCTGACGATCCCATTCTGAAGGCAGAGGCTTTGCAGCAGCTCAGAAGACTGGGGCTGGACGGCTCATAGATGGTATATAGGTCGGTCACAAGCAAGCGCTCACTAGGAATTTGAGTCAGCGTGGCCAGACCCGAAACGACATAGGCATTGTCAGAGCCCGTCAGGTGCCTAAGAAGCGCATGGCGAATTTTCTAGGCGGGCGTCCTAATGAGTACGATCAGCTGATAGCAAGGCAGCTGATGACAAAGCACGGCAAGCCGTGAGTGGGCAAGCCTTGGAAAAAGGTGGGCGGAGTGCTGCAAGGGCGGTAGCGCAAGCGCTGAAGCGGACGGAGAGGAAAGAAGCACAGCAGCAGGTAACACAAGCGAAACGCTATAACCGCGAGACGGGGATGGCGCTATGACAGTATAGAGAATTCGCCTTTTACTGCTTCAGAGTATTAGGTAGTATCTGAAGCAGTAATCGCAGCCTTTCCTATCGCGCTTAACGCCTTGCTACCTTGCGGACTGTAAGGTAGCGAGGGAATAAAGGATTCGTTGTCCGCTATTCTCTACTGCTCTAGATGTGACTGCTTTATAGCTCGCATACAGGGCTACAAAAATTTAGCGTTCAATTCTGAAGATGTTTATACAAAAAAATTTAGGAAACTTTATGCTTTGCCCTGATAGCTTGTATGTGTGAGAAACTCTCTAAAGCATTAAAAAATCGTTCGATATGAAGTGTTTAGAACTTCTAGATGCCAAAGTCTTTCCATGATCAGACTAAGTTATGCTACGCATGCTTATTTCAGTATGTGAACTGCCAATTGCCACTGGCATCTAAACTCAACTTTTTACCTAACTCACCACGTTAGCTGAGAATCTCTCAGTATTCCTAGACCGAAGCTGTTTGGGGTCTAGTTCATCGCTTAGTTTAACTTTTAGAAGTATAGAAATGACTCGCTACAGCCTAAGAGTCATAATTAGAATACTGGCTTTTGGAATGTTGAGCGTGGCTGGCATAGTTATGACTAGCAGAAGCGCCGTTGCTCAGAATGTCATCCTGCCTGATGACAGTTTGGGTGAAGAAACCTCCGTAGTGCAATCTTTTCGGGAAGATGTAGATTTTATCTTAGGTGGCGCGAAAAGAGGAGAGAATTTATTCCATAGTTTTGAAGAGTTTAATATTGATGAGTTCAACGGCGCTTATTTTACATTTCCTATTGGCCTCATTGATAACGTATTTGCAAGAGTAACAGGCGAAAATTCTTCAGAAATACTAGGTGTACTGGGTACATTAGAGATTTCTGAGAACTTTCAGCGGTTCTCAAGCGAGGCAAATCTGTACTTAATAAATCCGAATGGTATTATTTTTGGAGAAAACTCCAGCTTGGCTATTAT
>JBARXS010000171.1:0-23327 GCA_049647465.1 Erythrobacter sp. | reverse complement strand
CGGCGTTCAGTAGGATTGCGATGGAGTGTTTGGGCATTCTCACCTCTGACCATGGCATCTCACATTTGCGTGCGCCGCGCCACAAGCGCTCGGCACCTGACCGAATTCATCACCGGCTGACCGAATTGGTCACTCGCATTCATCCGCCAATGCGACCAGTTTAGGCGCGTCCGCCGGATGCCGCGACAGAAAAGAGCAATCATGAAGCGATCGAAAATTCTTGCACCAACCGCCTTGTTGATGCTGGCGGGATGCTATCCAGCGGATGGTGGTGAGCGCCCCCAAATGAACGCCTCAGCCGCTGCCGCGCCGGTTTCCGCAGCACAGTTTGAACGCACGACAGCCGACGCGGTTCAATACCAGCAGCTTTTCCCCGGCGTGTCCGTCTCGTTCTTGTATGGTGGTATCGATCAGGGTGTGCCGACCCTCCAACTCGGTAAAATTGGGGCCGGTGTGACCTTCCCGGCGCACTCGCATTCGAGCGGCTATTATGCCGTCCTCATCGCGGGCCGGTTTCAGCACTGGGAAGAGGGCGATGCCGATCGTGGGCCAATCATGACGGCGGGAGCGCATTTCTATCAGCCGGGCGAAAACCTGCATTACGACAGTTGCCTGGGGCCGGAGGAATGCATCGTGTCGGTCTCATTTCCGGAAGGCGCCGACGTCCGCTTCCCGCAATGATCTCTCCCGCGGGAAACAAAAGTTGCGCTCCGAAAGCATGGCTCGAACGACGCCCCCGTACCGCCATGCCCACTGCCCGCAGCGAGTGTCCAAGGAGTTCAGGCAATGACAGCCAAGTCTGACGTGGTCGCAACACTTGCTGCGGGCACTTTTGCTGGCGCGCAATTGATGATCGGTGTCTCTTTCGGCTTGCAATGGAGCCAGATGACTGGCCCGGAACTGGTCGACGCATTCTCAGCTGACTGGATCAACATCGCGACGACGATCATTCCTTTCGCGCTGCTGCAAACAATCGTCATCCCGCTCTCTCTCTATCTTGCGTGGGGACACGAACCCGGGAGGAAGCTTTGGGCGATTTCGTTGATCACCTGGCTCATCAATTGCGGGATCACGGCAACCTACCATTTCCCGGTCGTCTGGACGTCAATGCAGGGTGGATATTCGGCTTCCGAGATTTCCGGTGTGGTCGGCACCTGGGTGCTGGTTCACTGGGTCCGGATTGCGCTGGGATACCTCACCTTCACCTTTGCTCTTCTGGCGACCCTGCGCGGGCGCGCGGCCCGATGAGCGCGTCTCACAAAAGGATCGACGCGGCAATATGATACTAGAAAACAAAATTGTTCTGGTGACGGGCGGAAGCTCCGGCATCGGTGCGGAGATTGCGCGGCAATTTCGCGAATTGGGCAACGAGGTCATCATTTGCGGTCGCAACGAAGAGAAACTCAGTGCCGCCGCGGCAACTCTTGATGTCCATCCGATCCGTTGCGACATTTCGGCTGTTTCGGATTGCAAGAGGATGCTTGCCGAAATTAGAACCGAATTCGGGCGGATCGACGTGCTGGTCAACTGCGCCGGAATCATGATGATGTATGATTTTACCGAAGAAGCCGACACATCCGAACGGCTTCAGAATGAAATAGAGATCAACGCTGTCGCGCCGCTGCGCCTCACTCATATGGCCCTGCCGCTGATGCGCGAGGCCTGGGAGCCAGCGATCGTTTTTGTCAGCTCGGGACTCGCCTATATCCCCTTTCCAAGCACTCCTGCCTATTCCGGAACAAAGGCGCTGATCCATCACAGCGCCATGGCTCTGCGCCATCAGCTTGCGAAGATTGGGGTCAAGGTCTTCGAACTGCTCCCACCGGTAACCGACACGCCCCTGGCCGAGGGGATGGACACTGGCAGCTTCAAGAAAACCCCGCCTGCAGATGTGGTCGCCGAACTCATGAGCGGAATGCGGAAGGACAAGTTTGAGATACCTGCCGGTGCCTCGAAACAGCTGCGCTTGATGAGCCGGATCGCGCCGGGCTTCCTGTTCAAGCAAATGGTTAAGCAATTCGGCAAAGGCGAGCAAGCGTGATGAACGCAAAAGTCCGCTGGGCCATAGCGGTGCTCATGTCGGCCACGGTTTTCAGGGCGCAAACCGTTCTTTTCCTGCCGACGGTTGAAATGTTCGGAGGGATCGCGCCTGACGCGTGGCTTGCGCCTTGGTTCAGCGATGCTGTTCTGGGCTTTGTGGTTCCGTTGATGGTCTATCTCTTCTGGCTGGGCCGCGGCGTTGCGGTCTGGGGCGTGTTGGTCATCTACAACGCGGTGGGCGCGTTCGATTATGCGACAGGACTGGCAACCCAATGGACTCACCCGATGCCAGCCGAAATGGCTTCTGCAACCACGGTCTATTTGGGGATCGGCATCTTTATGGTGTGCCAGTTGATTGCATTGGCGATGCTGTTTCGCAGCGATGTGATCGCGGATTTTGCAGACCCCCAGAAATAGATCGAACCTAAAGCGTGTCAGGCCGCCTCCCGGCCAAGCCTGGCGATGATCAGGAGTGCAGTCACGGCGATGATCGTGCCCGCTATCCCAACCCATGCCAGGCCAAACTGCGCAGTGACCCAGCCACCCAGCGCAGCGCCCAGCCCTTGCCCGAAATACAGCATCGAGCCGTTCAGCGCGAAGGCAATCGTAGCGGCTGATCCTGCAGCCTTGGCAAGGCTGGTTTGGATAATCGGGGAGGTCGCGAACAAAGCCGCCGACCCAGCCACCATCGCAACGAGCAGGGTTGCAAGCGCCAATACCCCCAGATCATTCAACATCACCACAGCAAACAGCAATTGGGTTATGGCAGTGGTCGCCACCAAGATGCCGAGTCCTTTCCGCGCAGGAAGCTTCGCCAGCCAAGCGCCCAGCCCAAGGCCCAAAATGCTACCCACTCCGGTCGCGACCTGAACCGCGCCGATGGCCGAACCCGTCAGGCCGGTCGCCGCCGTGATGACTGGTCCGATGAAGCTGACCGTTACAAAGGTCGCGCAGAATGCAAGCATTGTGACACCCATCAGCAGCGCATTGTCCCCGCGCAGCGCCGAGGCGAAGTTCTGTTTGCCCATATCGGGTGCCTCGATACCGTCGGGCGCGGCAAGCGCGAGGATCGCCAGCGCCACAACGCAGATCGCGCAGGCGAACCAGAACGCAGCCTGCCACCCGAACATATCGCCCAGCACACTGCCCAATGGCATACCGATGAGGAATGCAAGCGTGTAACCTCCGAGCACTGTCGCAATCGCTGCGGGGCGCTGCTCTTCCGAAACCAAGTTAACAGCGATCGTGGTCGAGAGCGGAAGGGTTAGCGCCGCAAACAGGCCGCCAGCAAAACGGATGGCAGCGATAAGTTCGAATGACGAGGCGAGCGCAGTCGCCATGTTCATGGCAGCGAGGATCGCCATCACGCCCAGCAACATTCGCTTGCGATCGAACCCGGCCACGAGCCGGGCGAGAACCGGACCTCCGATGCCGCACGCCACGGCAAAGACAGTCTGCAATTGTCCGATAGTCGGAATGCCGACCGAAAGGTCTCCCGCCATTGGCTCTATCAGCCCGATGAACACAAACGCACTCGTTCCAAACGCGAAGGGTGCGAAGACCAGGCTGAGCAGGCGTAGGTTCAAGACCTCAAACCGTTCCGCCGGTCGCAAAGTCCGCGAACTCGATAAGGTGCGGAATCACCGTCTCCGGCGCGTCTTCCTGAATGTAGTGGCCGGCATTCTCAACGCGGACCACGTCTGCGTCGGGGAAATCTCGAAGCCACATACCCTCCAGTGTCTCGATTGAAAAAGCGACATCCTTCATCGGCCAGACGATTTTGACCGGCCTGTTTGCGAAGGCGGCGGAAAGCTTTGCGCCTTCTATTGCCACGAAGTCACTCAGTGCCCCCTCTGGTCCCGACGGGATTTGGCGTGGGAACGCAAGGACTCCAGCACGAGAAGACCAGTTCGGGTGCGGCGCGAGGTAAGCGGCCTTGTCAGTATCGCTGAGGCGCGATGGATTGGCCAACCCGCCCTTGAACAGAAAACCGCGAACGAAGGCATGAGCTCCTTTTACGATCAGATCGCCGAGAACAGGAGCCCTGAATGCGCGAATGATCAAAGGGAGCGGGACTTTCTTCAGTGGCCGCGAGAAAAACGTGTTCAGGATAAACAAGCCTGCAACCCGCTCAGGATTACGGGCCGCAAATGTCAGCCCGATCGGGCCGCCCCAATCCTGCACGACCATAATCGCGTTGGTGATGCCGAGCGATTTGAGCAGCGCTTCACAGCGATCTGCATGGTCAGCAATGGAATAGACGGCCTCGCTAGACGGCTTGTCTGATCTGCCAAAGCCGAGATGATCCATCGCGATCGCGCGGTATCCCTTGTCAATCGCAGCCCTGATGAAGCGGCGATAGAGATAGGACCATGTCGGGTTCCCATGCACCATCACGATCGGCGGCGCATCGCGGGGGCCTTCGTCAATGTAATGCAGCTTGCCTTCGGGAGTATCGAACCATTTCGGCTCGAATGGCCACTCACCGCCAAAGGTCCAGTCGACTGTCGTCATGGGCGCGTTCCTTTGCGTGAAAGATAAATGCCCGCGCCTCCGAATGCCGCCGAGAGCGTCCATGGGTAGGGGGCAGGTGTGCGCCACAGCGCGGCGTCGCCAAAAACCGCCAAGCTTACCCCAAGGACCGCGAAGCCGATGCTGATGGAAGTACCGAAACCTCCGAGGATCAAATGCTCCGATTTGCGGGCCGCGAGCACGAACATCGCAGCCATCGCTACCAATGCTACCGAACCGACGTGCCAGGAAAAGTGGTGCAGCCATACGACGTCTGCTCGCAGATCAACCCGATGCAGGGGATCGAGCACTTTAGAGCTGCCGAGCAATTCATGGCCGAGCATCGCTGCAATGCAAACCGTCGCTGCGATGCCGAAACACCACCGTGCCGGAGCGCTAACAGCCATTCACCAGGCTTCCTTGTATGGGCGCAGGTCGAGTTCGTGAGTCCAGGTCGATCGCGGCTGCTTGTGAAGCATCCAGTATGCATCAGCGATGTCGTCAGGCTCTAGCGCACCATCGGGGCCGAGCTTTTCCAAGTGTTCGCCAAACAGATCACCGGCGCGTTCACCGTTCACCAGGCCATCGATGATGATGTGCGCGATATGGACCCCGTGCGGACCGTATTCGCGCGCCAGAGCCTGAACGAGATTGCGCAAGGCAGCTTTCGCTGAGGCGAACTGCCCAAAATTTGGCTTTCCCCGAAGTGAGGCCGAAGCTCCGGTGAACAGCATGGTACCAAATCCCTGAGTGCGCATAATTGGCAGCGCTTGCTTTGCGGCCAGAAACGCTCCGAAACAGCACACCCGCCACACATTTTCAAAGGCTTCAACTGAAAGCTCTTCGAAAGCGTCTGGCGTATTGCCACCGGCATTGAAGACGACCGTTTCGAGAGCGCCCTCACGTTCCCACACGCGTTCGAAAAGGCCTTCGATCTCAGCTTGCGATGTCACATCGACCTTGATCGCTTCGGCTGAACCACCGGAGGCGCGGATATGCTCCGCGCTCTGTTCGACTTTCTCGATATTCCGGCCTGAAACGAAGACATGCAAGCCTTCGCGCGCGAAGCGGCGCGCAACAGCCGCGCCAATCCCTTCTGGTGGACCTGCGCCCAATACCACCGCCTTGTTTTGCATTGTTGGCTCCCAAAAAATCGCCTGGATTGCATCCGACTTGCTATTGCAAGCGCTTTGCCGGATAATTCAGGAACGATCGTTCCTTAATAGGTGTTGGATGCCACGGCCTCGTTTGAAGTCAAGGGAAAACCTGCTGCAGAACGCCATGTGGGTGTTCTGGACCAAGGGCTATTACGCGACGTCGATTGATGACCTCGTCAAGGCTACCGGCGTGGCGCGCAGTGGCATCTATTCCGAGTTCGGAGGCAAGGAAGAAGCCCTTACAAACTGCCTCGCTCATTACCGCGAAGTCATTGCGGATCCGGCGATCGCTATACTTCACCGCAACGAAGATGGATTGGAGGCGATCCGAGGATACTTCGACTACTTTATCGGCATGCACCGTAAGCATGGGATGCCTGGGCCCGGATGCTTCATGGCCAATGTCATGACCGAAGTCGCGCCTCATTGCGAACCGGTGCATCAACAGGCGTTGGCCCACAAAGCGGATTTGCATCAGGGCTTCCAAACCGCGCTTTGCCGAGCAGCACGGCACTCCGGATACAAGATTGGGCCGGAGGAAGTCGATAACCTCGCCACCTTCCTCTCGATCGCATCGCAGGGCTTGTGGTCTTATGCGAGATCGATGGACGACGTTGCTGAGCTCGATCAATTTGCGCGAGAGGCCCTCGCTCTTGTCGAGACGAGGTTGTCAGTCTTTGCCAAAGCGAATGGGTCGGAAAGCTGATTGCTTGAGACTGAAGGCAATTCAGTCCCGGATCGCATTTGCTTGTTCTTCGATGCCTCGTGTCATCCTCGCCACCTGAGACCTGGCCTTAGTTCCCGAAAGTATGCGCAGATTGAGATCAGGTCGGGGCACCGCCGCCCAAGGACTTCAATTGTCATTGGGTCATGCCTCCGCGTTCCTCTTCGATACCGGCAATGAAGGTCAGCACACGCGCGAGGTAATCTTCGGGCGCGTCTTCCCACGCATAATGGGCGGCACCCTTTATGATGGCGAAGCGGCTGTTGGGCAGTAGATCGGCCAACCGCTTCGAATTGGAGACCGATACGAAGGTATCGAATTCGCCGTGCAGAACTTGGATCGGGGTCTCGATTTTTACTACGTCATTCTGGAGTGACGGCGTCTCGTCCGGGTAGCTTCCCAGGAAGCCGACCTGCCCCCTGAGTTTTGCAAACCTTGTGGACCCGGCAAGGTAGTCTGCCTTGCCATCCGGTGTTGGGCGACTGAGACGATACCCGATCGCGTTCGCAACGGCGCAATAGATGCGACCGCCAACGGCCCCGCCTGCGGAAAGCACGACAAGGCGCATTGCGCGTGAGTGAACCAGTTGCCTGAACATCCATGCCCCTTCCACCACGCCGACGCATCCGGCATCGCCGAGTGTGGCAGACTTCAGGCGATCGGGCGTGTCGGCCATAAACCTGAGGCTCATTGGTGTGCCGACATCAGGCCCGATAAAGTGCGGATGGGTCAGGTCAAAATGATCAAGGATCTTGCCGAAGAATCCTGCGTGTTGGCTGACCGTTGTGACATGGCGTGCCGCATCAGAGCCTCCATGGTTCGGCAAATCCACTGCAACCACATCGAAATTTTGAGCCAACTGATCCCACCACGCGCTGTAGGTCAGGATGCTCATCGGTTGCGGCGAAGTGAGGACGATCTGAGGCTTGCCGGGGTTTCGCGCGGCGGCGTATCTGATCCGAAGGCCGTCAATTTTGCAGAATTCAAGGATCATGAGTGCTCCTGCTTTTGGGCGGCCAGTGCGCAGAGTGCGTAAACTGGTACAGCGCTCGCCATCGCTCAGGTTCCGAATACATCAAACAAGTACGCTTCAATTGTAGGGTGAGCGAAACTGAATCCTGCATTGAGGAGTTTCTCGGGAAAGACATGCTGTCCTTTTACGATCAGCTCGTCACCCATCTGGCCCATGCCCGCACGAATGACGAAAGCTGGCGTAGGAAAGAAGCTCGGTTTGCCGAGCGCTTTGCCAAGCTCCTTTGACAAGGCGCGGTTGCTAACCGCGCCGGGCGAGGTCAGGTTGATCGGGCCGGTCAGATCCTCATGATCGAGCAGAAATGCGATAGCGCGCGCAGCATCACGGGTACTGATCCAGGAAAGCATCTGATGTCCGGTGCCGATCTTGCCGCCGATGAACATGCGGAACGGCTTCATCAAAGCTGGAAATGCGCCGTCGTGGAGATCGAAGACTACTCCTGTTCGCAGCAGCGTGACATTGCTGTCGAGGGCTTCGGCGTCCAGAGCGGTCGCTTCCCATTCGTCGATCAAATCCTGTAAAAAGGCCGACCCGCTGCGGTTGTCTCGATCATTCTCGGTAAAGCGCGGACCCTGGTCGTTGTAGAAACCATAGGCGCTGACAGCGGAGGCATTGATAAGGTGAAGTGCTGGCTTTGCAGCACATTTCCTTACGCACATTTGTGTCGCCTTGATACGGCTATCGATCATCACCCTTTTATAGGCCTCATCCCATTTACGGTCCGACACACTGGAACCAGCCAGATTGATGATCGTATCGAATGGCGCGGCATCACTTTCCTCAAGGGCCGCCCAGTTCAGGTGGCCGGAGGCATCGGGGAAAGCCGATTTAAGCCTGTCCGCAGAGCGCCCGACAACTGTTATTCGATACTTATCATGATCGATTATTCGGAAGAGTTCCGATCCCACAAGGCCGGTAGCACCGACAATCACGATATGTCGTGAATGCGCATTCTGGCTTGGTTGGGGAGGCTTGGCCGTCATCGTCATCGTCGGCGTCCTTTCTTGGGGGAGGGTCTCATGGGCTTACCTCTGCTTACTGGCCGCCATCGCGCGAAGTGCATAGACGGGAAGGGCAAGGGTGACCAGAATGCGCGGGATGTGACCCAGCAACCAAAGCGTCCGGATGGTGCCCGAGTTTTCTTCGGTCACTGGACCGGTCAGCGCGATGTTTTTGTAGAAATCCAGCATGTCGCCCACGGGCGACCCGACCGCCGCTGCAAGGCGCACGTTGAGAGGCATGTGATAGAAGATCGTGATAAGCGAAACCGCAAGATAGAGCCACAGCGCAATCATCCAATTGCGCCGCGCCCGCGCGTTTTCCCAATCGACCCGCGCCGACAAGATCAGGCCCACCGGCATCAGCAGGAACAACGGCATGATCGTATACAGGAAGTTGCTGAACTGAGGGAAGAATTGCGCGACAAATTCGGTTGGAGCCAGACCCAACCAGTAAACCCCCATCGACGCACCGATGAAGAGATTGGCACCGCCGAAAGCGGCTGACGTGATGATGGCCAGAGCATTCACGCGGTTGCGATAGGGATGAGATGACACGTACTGGACCTCCTGAGGACTCAATGGAATTCGGTCTTGGAAAACTGGCGGAAGGCGAAGCCCGGTGCGACCCGGCTGAGCCATTTCACTTGCTTGGCCTGGCCCAGCAACATCTCGGGCTGGTCGTCGCGCAGACCTCTCAGAATTTCGCGCACCAGATCTTCTGGTGCCATCTTCTTGAAGTTATCGGACTTGAGACCTGCTCCCATGTCGGTGTCGACGACGGGCGGCATCGCTTCGAATACAGCGATGCCGAGCGGCGCCAGTTGATGGCGCAGGGCTTGGGCGGAATGGTGCACCAGAGACTTCGTGCCAGAGTATACCGGCGTGGCCGCAGCTGCGACGAATGCAGCTGCTGAGCTACTGAACAGCACTGCGGGCTCGCTACTCGCTTTAAGCAGCGGCAAAGCACGCCGGGTCAACGTCAGCGGGGCGACCGAGTTGGTTGCAATTTCACGCTCGATCTTGTCGAGCGTATCGCGGTCCGACGCAAAGTCGTACGGCAACAGAATGCCCGCATTGTTGATGAGCAGGTCGATCCGGCCATGGCGTGACTTGATGGTCTCGATCCAGCGCTCCTGATCTTTTGCCGATGTCACGTCGCCGGGCATTGGCTCCGCTCCGGTTTCCTGAGCAGCAGCCTCTAGCGTCGCTTCATTGCGACCAGTCATGATGACGGTATTGCCAAGCGCGATAAGTTGCCGGGTGAATTCGAAGCCGATGCCGCGCCCACCTCCAGTAACCAGTACGATCTTTTCGTTGAGTTTCACGCGCGCGGTCCTTCTGCAGCCTTGGGTGCAGCCTTGGCTGTTTCCGAACATGGCGTGTGTCCTGAAGACGTACTACGAGAATTGGCTTGCAGATCGTTCCATTGACTTGCAGATAGTACCAACCCACTTGCGCGTTTTTATCGAAACCGCTTTTGCTAATTACTGGTGGCCGCCGCCGCTGGACTTTGCCTCAGGGAGTCGTCGAACATGTCCGCCTACACATCAGCGGTACTCTCTGGGCCACTTTGCGCGATGCTCAACCTCGACTGGGACATGGTTATAGCGCGTGCGGGCCTCAGTATGGAGGACCGCGATGACAATGGGTTCCTGGTCTCCGCGCCTGAGTATCTGCAGCTCTGGACCGCCATGATGGACCTGTCGCGTCAGCAGGACGTCGCCAGACTTTTGGGACTGCGCATGGCCAGCGGTCCGGCAATCCCGGTGCTCTTTGCCATGTCCAGTGCACCCGATTTTGAAACGGGGGTCACACGGCTGTCGGCGTACAAGAGCCTGTTCGGACCGATGGTTTTTGACCTCGACCGCACGCGCGACGCGTTCACAGTCAGCGTACTGCCGCACGAGCAAAACCTCTCGCTGCCTCCAACATTCAGTAGCCCGCAGATCGTCTACTTGCATGCGAAGGCAATGGCGCTGGCCCGCCACCGCTTCCTTCCGCGAAAAGTGAGCCTTCCCTTGCCGAGAACGGAACGTGAGGAGCTCAAAGATGTTTTCGGCACCGTACCGGACGATGGCCCCTCAACACTTAGCTACGCGTTGTCCGATGCACGGGTTCCGTTCGTCTCGGCCAACCCTGATCTTTGGGACGCGACGGAGGCGGATTTACAAAGCCAGGCGCTAATCCAGGCCAAAGAGGCCGACGTCGCTGACCGCGTTCGCGCGGTAATACTCGAGGCGTTTTCCGTCAGGGATCCGACACTGGCGCACGTCTGCGCGCGCCTCTCTATGAGCCGGAGCACGCTTTTGCGCCGTCTGGCGGCGGAGGGGGCGACGTTCCAGGTTCTGCTCGACGAGACACGCAGGGACGTCGCCTTGCGCTATCTCAAAAAAAGCGATCTGAACAACCAGCAGATATCCCACCTGGTCGGATATCGGGATCCAAACGCTTTTCAACGCGCGTTTCGGAAATGGACTGGAAAAACACCGCTGGAGCTACGCGCCAAACATAACGGCCAGGCATAATCGCGCCGGCGAAAACGATCTGGAGCTTTCGATCCGAATCTTGTGCCAATGGTCGCGAGCCCCCGCTGAGCACTCGATGGGCACCAAAACGGCCTATCGCTCATGGGCGAAATCTAGTGTGACAGAGCCGGTGTTCGGGTGAGGTGTGCAGCGCGGCGGTTTTAAGTAGTCGTGCCTCCTACTCGCAGACCGATCTAGAAGAGTTCTCGGCTTGCGACGTTACGACCTTCAAAGCCAAATCACTCTGACGCCCACACTCGCTCATCGGACAGCGACGGAAACTAGGCCGATTGCGGTATGTCCGGTTTTTGGACGAAGCCGGACTGGAACTGACCCAAAAGTCTTTGTCGATTAGGCGACTTTGCTCTCAAGCGACCCCATGTTGCCGTCAAACAGCTCACCTGCGTCGCTCGCGGACATCGGTTTGCTAAAGAGATAGCCTTGGATGTTTCTGCAGCCCTCGCGCCTAAGCACTTGGAGCTGCTCAGTGACTTCGACACCTTCTGCGAGCGTGTCCATGCCCAGCGCATCCGCCAGCGTTGTGATCGCGCGAACAACCGCGTGCGCATTACCACCGCGTCCGAGATCTTCGACAAAGCTGCGGTCGATCTTGACCTTGTCGAACGGGAAGGATCGCAGATAGCTGAGCGAGGAGTATCCTGTACCAAAGTCATCCAGCGCTATACGAACGCCCAGATCACGGAGACCGTGAAGCATCGAAAGCGTCTTTTCGACATCAGTGATGAAGATGCTCTCGGTAATCTCCAGTTCGAGGCGATGGGCTTCCAGCCCGCTGCCCGAAAGTGCCTGGAGTATGGTGTTGGCGAGGCCTGGATAGGCGAACTGTTTGGGCGAGATGTTTACCGCGACAGAGACATGCTCGGGCCATTCCGCCGCCTGGCGACACGCTTCACGGATCACCCATTCCCCGATGGGCAGGATCAGGCCAGTCTCTTCGGCTAAGGGGATGAAATCCAATGGATTAACCTGGCCACGTTCAGGGTGATTCCAACGGATCAGCGCTTCAAAGCCGGTCAGAGCCTCTTGGGTAAGACTGTAGAGCGGCTGATAGTAGAGTTCAAAATCGCCATCGCGAAGCGACCTGCGCAGATCCAGTTCTGTCTGCCGCCTTGCGCGGGCTTGCTCATCCAGCGATGGTTCGAAGAAATGATACGTCGATTTGCCCTCACTCTTCGCACGATAGAGCGCGAGGTCGGCATTTTTCATCAGCGTCGTACCGTCCGCTCCATCGCCAGGCGCCACCGCAATTCCGATACTCGCGCTGCATTCCGCCTGTTGGCCTTCCAGTTCAACGGTCCGCACGAAGCAGCTCTGGATGCGGTCAGCAATGGAAGCGAGGCTTTCTTCGTCTGACAATTCATCAAAGAGCATGGCAAACTCGTCACCGCCAAGCCGCGCGATGAGGGCATTTGGGAGCAAGTCGCAAAGGTGCTCCGCCGCATCGCGAAGCAGTGCATCACCGCTGGGATGGCCAAGCGTGTCGTTCACTACCTTGAAATTGTCGAGATCGGCGTAAACGACCATCAATTGATTGCCTTCGCGCAGCCGCGAAAGCGCTCTGTTCAGCTGTTCGAGGAACAGTTTGCGGTTCGGCAGGCCGGTCAGATCATCATGCAGTCCAACATGGATGATCTCGCGCTCGCGCTCCGCAATCGCCGCTACCATCTGGTTAAAGCTGCCAGCAAGCCGTCCGATCTCATCTTCGGATTCAATCGGCAACTCCACATCTCGCCCCTCACCAATGAGTCTGGTTGCTTCGTCGAGTTTCTGGAGCGGCGTTGTAACTGTTTGAGCAACGCGCCAGCTCAATCCAATGACGAGCGCAATCCCACCAGCGGCCAAGGCGATAAGGAGCCATTGCAGCCCCGAATACTCAGCCAGCGAACCAGTCAGAGAGTGACGCAGCAACAGGCGCGGCGACAGACCAGCATCAAGCGCCGGCAACGCGGAGAGGTGATAGAGATAGCGCTCTTCAGCCTCTAGCTCGAACACCTCACCGTTTGACGCGGCGCGCAAGCTCTCAGGCAGTGATGATGCGGTTGCAACGCTCGCCTCAATGTCGATCGCAGCAAGTTCGGTCAGCTTCGTAAGCTCGACCTGATCCAGCGGGTGCGCGATCACCAGCCAACCGATCAAGTCAGGGGCTTCTATGGGCGCGGCAGCTGCAAGCGACAATTGCTCACCAACCATGATGATGCCGCGATCCTTACCTTCATCGAGGTTATTCCATAGCTGATCGACAGGGCTGATTGGAGCGTCGCCCCGGCCCAGAGTCTCACCATCCAGAGTAATTACCAGCGCCGCATCGGTCCGTGACCTTGATTTCAGACTCTCCAGAGCGCTTTCGATTGTCGCGATATCAGTCGTCGCCACAGCCTCGCGGAAACCGAAATCGCGCGCCAAGAGATCGGCGGCGTCGCGCATTTGGTTGGCCCTGAGATCGAGAATCTCGTCGAAAACGCGGGCATTGGCTTGCATGTCACGGGTTGCGCTCGCCTCACCAAAGCGCGCCAGTCCGCCACCAGCGATAAGCACAACTGTCGCAAGAACCATCGCAAACAACGCCGCATATAGCACGGCGATGCGTAGCTGAAGCGAACCGAACCTCAGCGTTCCAGCCCTTGGCAATACCAGTTTCATCGCAGCCGGACTTTCAGTTTGCGAGATTGTTGACCGCTCTGGATCGAGATTTTGCTGGCCGTTTCATTGCGCGGGGCTCGCAGTTGCGGATGCCATACGGTCAGCTTGGCAGCGCCTCGCGGAATGGAACGCAAAGTGACGTAGCCGTTACCGTCCGTCTTGCCGACATATGGCGTTTCCGTGACGCGAATGTATCCGCGCATCTGATCGTGAATATTGCACCCCAGCTTTACGCTGCCAGCGACCGCAAAACGGTGCGAGCGCGACTGATCGCGGCCATAAAGATTAATCTCAAACCGCGCTGCTTTTGAAAAACTGTAAACCGAGTGGCGAACTCGGTCGAGATTGGGAAAGGCGACCGTGCTCCCCTTCGCAACGATCAAAGTGCCGGGCACGAATTGCTGGTTCCTTTGAGCCATTGCCATGCGCCAAGGGAAACTGATCGAGGCCGAGACGCCGTCATTCGGCATTAGTTCCACGACAGCATCACGCACGGGGACGCCCCGCTCGTCTGTCACCTGGACGCGCAAGCTTGAGGAAGAGGAAGCAGCGAGGGCATAGCCGGTTGAAACGAGTGCCAAAGCGACTGCCAAAAGGGCGCGAAACATAGTCACAGCAGCGCGATAGGGCGCACACGTTAAGAAAACATCGGCGCGGACTTAAAGGCCCTTTAACCACGACACCGGTAGTGCTCTGCGCATGCGAAAGACATTGCTAGTATCCTATTGTGCATGTGGACTTATGGGCGCTAGCTCGGCCAGTGCTGAGGAGCTCGATTGGTTCGAAGGAGACAAACTTGTCCTGACCAACGGTGTCTCGACCGTAGAGGGCAGCAGCGGCGGTGGCATATCGACATGGTCTACGATTGCGGGACGAGAACTGGAAAACGGGATCGGGGCGTCGGGCCATGTCACCGTGATCGAATTGCCTGACTATGGATGGCAAAGTCACGGTATCTCCATAGGGATCAAGAACCGCGTTGAACTGTCCTATGCCAGGCAGAACTTCAACACACGTGACGTTGGATCAGAGTTGGGCCTTGGTGAAGGCTACACGCTCAATCAGGATGTCTTCGGCGCCAAAATCCGGCTGGTCGGCGATCTTGTCTATGGCGATCCGCTGGTACCGCAAGTGAGCGTCGGCGTTCAGCACAAACGCAATTTGGATGGGGCAGCCGCATTGGCGGTTGGCGCTGCGGATGATGAAGGCACCGACTTTACGATAAGCGCATCCAAGCTGTTTCTTCGCCACAGCCTGCTGGTCAACGCAACCATGCGCTACACCGAAGCAAACCAGCTGGGATTGCTGGGTTTTGGAAGCACGAACGGGGATGACCAGTCGCTTCAGTTCGAAGGCTCTGTCGCCTATCAGCTGTCGCGCCGCGCAGTCGTGGGTGCAGAAGTTCGCACCAAGCCTGACAATCTCGGCCTTGGCGAAGATGACTGGCTCGATCTGTTCGCAGCCTATGCGGTTACCGACAATCTTACTGTGACGGCAGCCTATGTCGATCTGGGTTCGATCGCGACGTTTGAAGACCAGCGCGGTGCGTTCGTTTCAGCGCAGCTGGCATTTTAAGGAGCACACACTTGATTACCGCAACCCTCGCGGCACTGATGCTGCTGCAACAGACCCCCGCCGATGATATCGATTGGGACAAGGAATTTGGCGTAGAAGAACGCATGCGCGATCCGGATACGGGAGAATTTCCGGTAGAGCCCTATGAGCAAAAAAACGAGAATGCGGGTGCTGATCCGTTTGAAGCCAATAGCCTCGCTCCCGCATTTGGAGGGCGCGACGGGATCCAGCGCATCGCTGATCGAACCGTCGAACTAAGCGAAGCAGATTCGCGCATTTCAGACATATTTGTTGCTCACGACATGGTCCGGTTGAAACGCACACTGGGCGAGCAGTTCTGCTACCTGCTCAACGCCGGATGCGACTATTCGGGGCGCGATATGCGCACAGCTCACGCAGGGATGGGGGTGGACAAGGCTGACTTGAACGCGTTGGTCGAGAATCTGCAGCAGGCAATGCGCGAGGCCGACGTTCCTTTCGCTGCGCAGAACAAGCTGCTGTCGAAACTGGCACCCATGTCAAGAGATGTGGTTGAAAGGTAAGAGCCCAACTCCGCTTCATCCGCGTCACAAACGATTGACCAAAACGGGGCCGGAAGCGCAAAGCTCGCTGTTGTCCATAGGAAAGACAGCCCATTGACGACAACGAACACACACAAATCAATGTTGAACGCTAGGGCCGTATCTGCCCATCACCCAGCACGACATATTTGAAACTCGTGAGCTGTTCGAGTCCCACAGGGCCGCGTGCGTGCATTTTTCCCGTTGCGATCCCGATTTCCGCGCCCATGCCAAACTCACCGCCATCGGAGAACTGGGTCGAGGCGTTGTGCATTACGACCGCGCTGTCGATCTCGGTCAGGAAGCGCTTGGCGACCAGGCCATCTTCGGTAACGATGGCGTCGGTATGGCCCGAAGAATGCTTTGCGACAAAGGCAATCGCTTCGTCAGCGTCAGCGACCACCTTGATTGAGGCAATAGCGTCTAGGAACTCGGTGTCGAAGTCGGCATCGCTCGCCGCCTTGACGCGCGGCTCAATCTGCACGGCACGCGCATCACCGCGTAGCTCGCAATCGGGCATAGCGTCTGCGATCAACGGTATCACTCGCATGGCAATCGCCTCGTCGATGACCAGGCTTTCGGTTGCGCCGCAGACCCCGGTGCGTCGCAATTTCGCGTTGCGAACGATCGAAACCGCCTTGTCCAGATCGGCATCAGAATGGACATAGGTGTGGCAATTGCCGTCGAGATGCAGGAGCGTTGGGACCTTCGCGTTGTCTCGAACCAGTTCGGTAAGGCCGCGGCCTCCGCGCGGGATGACAAGGTCAATATGGTCCACCGCTGCAAGCATCTCGCTGACCGCCTCGCGCGCTGTCGTTTGCACGGTTTGGACTGCATCGCGCGGCAAGCCAGCAGCTTCTAGGCCGGCCTGCATGCTATCGACGATGACGCGGGTGGAATGGCGGCTTTCCGAACCGCCGCGCAGGATCACGGCGTTACCCGACTTTAGGCACAGGGCGCTCGCGTCCGAACCGACATTCGGGCGGGATTCGTAAATCATCCCGATGACGCCGATGGGAACCGCGACACGCTCGATAGTGAGTCCGTTGGGCCGCTCGAAAGTCGCAAGATTGCGCCCGACCGGATCAGGCAATTCGGCAATGTCCTCCAATGCCTGCGCCATCGCAGCGATGCGGCCCGCGTCAAGCCTGAGACGGTCGATAAAGCTGTCGGGCTTTGTATCGCGCACGCTGTCGACATCCTTTGTGTTCGCATCAATCAGAGTGTCGGTCGCCTCGCGCATACTTTTGGCTGCTTCGATCAGCGCGCGGTTCTTGCGATCTGTGCTCGCCGAACGAAGAATGCGCGCCGCCGCCTGTGCATTGGCACCAAGTTGGGTAATATGAATGCGTGGATCGAGAGTGTTGTCTGTCATGTGAATTTCTTGCCGTTCGTTCAGAAGAGAAGGTAGGATTTACTTGAGCTCGCGCGCACGATCATACGCCGCTTCGACAGTGGCTTTCAGCAGTGCGCTCAGGTCGCCAGCCGCGTTCAAGGCGTCGAGCCCGGCGGCAGTTGTGCCGCCCTTGCTGGTTACCGAGTTGCGCAATTCCGCCAGATCTTCGCTCGATGCACGCGCCATAGCAATCGCGCCATCAATCATGTCCAGAACCATAGCGCGCGATGATGCTGCGTCGAAACCCATGTCAGTCGCGGCATTAGCATAGGCGCGAGCAAATTCGAAGATATAGCCGGGGCCGGACCCCGCAATCGCGGTGAACCGATCAATCTGGTCTTCATCCTCGACCGTGATAGCGGTGCCCGTAAGTTCCATGATCGAACGCGCATAAGACAAATGCTCTTGCGACGCATCGGGGCTGGCGCAGAGGGCGCTTACCCCTTTACCGATTGCAGCGGGGATGTTTGGCATCACCCGAATAACAGGAGCATCACCTAAAACGGATTTGATACGCGCGATCGAGCAACCGGCCGCAATGGAAAGCACGAAACCGTTTGGCGCAAGCATGGGCGCAAAGGTCGGCATTACCTTATCAATCAATTGCGGCTTTATAGCGATGATAATGGCATCGAACATGTGTCCGGAAAGCTCGCTCACCTCGTTTACGAGAGTAGCACCTGAAATTGGTTCATCAAGAACAGGGTCAATAATAGAAAATTCATGACCGCTTCGGAGCCAGTTTTGAAGAAGAGCTTCGCCCATACTTCCGCAGCCAATCATCAAGTTATCCAGTTTGGGCATAAATCTCAGTCCGTTTTCTGGTGTCGCCTTAATACAAATCGAATGAGACCTTCTCATTAGTCAAATCTTATCATATTTTGCTGAAATTATGGTTTGAAAGGGACGTGATGTTTGCCCTTGCTTTATCATAATTAAATAACTACCGCACTGCACAATTGTTCCGCTCAATCCAACTCCTCGAGAGAAATATGCCCAAATCCAAACGTGTCGTCGTCAAGATCGGCTCAAGCTTGCTTGCCAATCCTGACCGTCTGACGCCCCGCTTCGGCTTCCTTCAGCGGCTGCTTGAAGACGTGGCCCGGCTCCGCGACGAGGGGTACGAAGTCATTCTCACTTCATCGGGCGCGGTTGCGCTTGGCCTCAAGACGGTCGGAATGACTCCGGAAACAGCAGGCCTGCGCGACAAGCAGGCGGCTGCCGCATGTGGGATGCCGCTGTTGCTCAACGCCTACAAACAGGTCGGGCTCGAATTCGGCTTTGAAATTGCCCAGATTCTGATGGTCCTTGGGGATTTCGAAGACCATGGCCGCTTCCTCAACACGCGTAACACAGTGGCTCGGCTGATGGAGTCACGCATTGTGCCGATCGTTAATGAGAATGACACCATAACGACCGAAGAGATCAGGGTCGGCGACAATGATCGCCTCGCGGCCAAGATAGCGCAAATGGTCGAGGCAGACACTCTCATCATCCTGACGGGCGTAGACGGACTTTATGATCGCAACCCGAATGAACCAGGAGCGAAACTCGTCGAAAAGGTCGAAAATGTCGGCGATTACATCGAGGCCGCCTCAGGCGTAAGTGAGCTTGGCTCTGGCGGCATGCTAACCAAGCTCAAAGCGGCCAATATGGCGCAGAACGCCGGTTGCACGACCTATATAGCCAACGGTGAAGCGGAGTATCCGCTATCCTCGCTGCTCAAGGGCGAGCGTAAATGTACAAAGTGCCTGCCTAACCCTGATCCGGTTTCATTGTGGGAGACGTGGCTGGCTGATCGGTTGCAAATGGCCGGTAGTCTGATCCTTAACGATGATGCAGCGCGCGACCTTGATGGGGAGACGGCAATCGATCGTTCCGATGTTGCTGCCATCCAGGGCGATTTCGCGCGCGGTGATGTGCTTCATATCTACGATCAGTTCGGCAATGAACTGGCGCGGGGCCTTTCCGACTTCACTTCGGAAGAAGCCCGAATCCTGATGCGCAATCTCGATATGCCGGCGCACCAGCTTCTCGGCTATCAGTCAGACGCCGAATTCATCCGGCCAGAGAACATGGTGCTCATAGAAGAACGGCACCTGGCTTGGGACGCGCCGGACGAATCGGCACGGGATGCACTGTGATATTCGCCCGGTGAAACGATAGTCAGATGCAGCTTTCCGTTCGCTGCTTATTCAGCCGGTAGCGGTTGCAACTTGCTCGACGTTGCTTTGCTGACGAGGACGATTGCTACGAACGCGGAAATGAAGCCTGGCACAATTTCATAGAGGCCTTCTCCGCCCAGTAGGGACTCGTTCCATCCCAGAGCAATCCACAAGCCGACAACCAACGCGCCGGTTGTCAATCCCGCCAATGCGCCAGCGCCGGTCATCCCGCGCCAAGTCAGCGCCAGGAAAATGAGCGGACCGAAGGCGGCACCAAATCCCGCCCAGGCGTTGGCGACAAGGCCCAGCACCTGACTGTCGGGACTGGATGCAAGAGCTATCGCCGCTAACGCCACCAGAGCTACACACAGCCGACCCACATTGACTGCCTCACGCTCGCTCGCATCTCTGCGCACGAAGACGCGATAAAAATCCTCGGTCAATGAACTTGATGAGACCAGGAGCTGTGAAGAAATGGTGCTCATTATTGCCGCCAAAAGCGCGGCGAACAAAAACCCTGTGACAGCGGGGTGAAACAACAGCTCAGACAGCACAATGAATATCGTCTCTGGGTCGTCTACAACAAGGCCGTTGCGCGCCGCGTAGGCGCGGCCCGCGATCCCCATGCCAACCGCTCCCAGTAGCGAAACGCCCATCCACGTCAGCCCGATATTGCGAGCCGTGGCGACCTTTTTGACCGAATCGATGGCCATGAAGCGCACGAGGATATGAGGTTGGCCAAAATAGCCCAAACCCCAGGTTATCGAGCTTATGAAGCCTAGAAAGGTGAGGCCTTGGGTCAGGCTCAAAAACCCTTCAACCGGCACATCGGCGATCGATTCGCCCGCTTCGCCGCCACTGCCGAACATCACCACCAAGGGCATGATAACCAGTGCAAGCATCATGATCACGCCTTGGACAAAATCGGTTAAGCTGACCGCGAGAAACCCGCCGATCATGGTGTAAGCGAGAACGATCCCGGCCGTGATCCAGATACCCAGAGTGTAGTCGCTGACGCCAAGGCCCGGTAGAAGCTCTGCGAACGCGGTTTCAAACAATTTTCCGCCACCGACCAGGCCAGCTGCCGTGTAAACGGTGAAAAACACCACCACGACCAGCGCAGACACAACGCGCAGCGACAAGCTTTGATTGGGGAAACGGTTCGCTAGGAATTGAGGGATTGTAAGCGAGTTACCAACGCGCTCGCTCTGCTCGCGAAGTCGCGGCGCGACGAAGAACCAGTTTAGAGCGGCGCCGGCAAAAAGGCCTATACCTATCCAGGCCTCTACAAGCCCGGCCGCGTAAAGGGCACCTGGCAGCCCAAGAAGGAGCCACCCTGACATGTCTGACGCCCCCGCTGACAGTGCGGCAACGGACGGCGGGAGGTTGCGTCCGGCCAGCAAATACCCTTCCGACGTATCTGTTGATTTGCGCCATGAGTACAGTCCGATGCCGATCATGACGAGAAAGTAGAGAGCGAGTGTGGAAAGCGTGATCGTATTCATCTTGGGAGGCAGGTAACCTAACTTTTATGCACCAGTGTGAAAGCCGTCGCGGCGGGGGGCACGTCAATGCCTGAGGATTCTTCGAGCATTTGTTTAATCAATCAAGGTATACCGGTCTTGTTCCGAAAGACCTCGGAAGCCAGACCTGCCCGCGAATGGCATCGAGTCCGCCAATCGCGCTGAGGCGAAGTACAAGGATTGCACCGTTCGAAGGGTCGAGAGGTCTATGCGCGCGCCACAGATATGGAACTCAGGATAGCATTTCAGAAATTGCGGTCCATCTGCAACCCGCAGCGGGCGAAGGCGAAATAGACACCTCAGAATAAGTCCGACTTTTGCTCGGAAGTTACAAGGCACACGGTCTGCGCTGCGGGATAAAAATGTGAGTACGTCATCGTCATGCTCCTTGGCCGGAAGAGCCGCAGAGAATGTTCGCTTTCGGGAACTAAGACATTGGATAGCCAGGTCCGAAATTGGGGCGCATAGCTGCCGCATACCCTGCAACCGTGCTGTTGAGAATCCGAGGCCGCCGCGAGCGAACAGATCTGCTCATCGTGCGAAGATCACCCCTACAACCCTAACGGCGGTTTCGCAGCTTTAGGCGCCTCGACCAGCAAAATAGAAGGGGGAGGGAGGTTTGATGGTCCGTCAACTGGATGGACGATCAGATGAGAATTGGTCTAGCTCGGTTCTTGCTAAGCGATGGCTCGATCGTTCCGGATTGGACCGACCTGACAGCCAGTCAACAAATGGCCGCCATGTGGCTCCATAGTTATTGAATGAGCAGGCGCGCTTGCTGGCCACGGCAGATATCGCAGCCGCAGTCAGAGGCGAGACAGACCTGTCCTACGTTGCTGCCGCGTCCAAGACAGGAAGCGCGGACCACTAACTCATCCTTGAGACAAACTGTGCCGCGATCCATGGCAACACTGCCAACCAGGAAGTTCGCGTTTTTCGAGAGGATGGTTTGCTGCTTGCCACAAGCGATCAAACCAGCGTTTTCCGATAGTCTTTTGTAAACGCAGTCTCGCGAACAACCGCCTCTATGAGACTGGGTGGCAGCCGGCCTAACGCGATGGGCGCCAGTCCATCGAATGCGCGGTGACGGGCTCGCTGCAGTGATTGCATCGCAACTCTGGCTGGAAGACGTGACCGCACGGTCTGTGGATCAGCGTCAATGGCGGACCCTCCTCGTCGCCCAGCCAATCATCGCCCCATTGCATAAACAGGATGATGGCGGGGTACAGCGCCAGACCTTTAGGTGTCACGCGATACTCGTAACGAACGGGCCGCTCGCAATAGGGTCGCTTTTGCAAAAGGCCGTCAGCGACCATTTTTTTCAGACGCTTGGTCAGAATACTCGGTGCAGCGCCGGTGTTTGTTTGAAGCGCGTCAAACCGCCTCACACCAAAGTACGCCTCCCGCAGGATCAGGAACGACCACTTGTCTCCCACTTGATCAAGCGCGCGTTCGACCGAGTCTGCTTCCGGTCGCTTGCGACCTTTTTCTCTCGTGTTCTCAGCTGTTTCTCGAGGGCCTGTTGACACTTTCATTTTGATAGTTACTCATATGACTATTGATTCGATAGTGACCGATCTCATGCATTTTGCAACCGGAAAAAGGACCATACAGAATGGCAGCCCAACTGCACCCTGTCGCCAACACCGAGCCGAGCCTGCCAGACTTCACCGATCTTCTGTTCGAGACTGATGGACCGGTTGCCACAATCACGCTCAATCGCCCTGAGGTCACGAATGCTCTTTCCATCCAGCTTTCTGCTGATCTCACCCGCGCGGTCGAGTATCTGCGCGATACGGACCAATACAAGATTGTCGTCATCAAGGGCGCTGGCGGAAATTTCTGCGCGGGCGACGATCTGACCGAAATGGGCAGCGGTGCCTGGGGCGATGCCAACCAGACGATGCGCCGCGTTCGCCTGTATCAACATATGGCCAACACGCTCGAAGAGCTCGACAAGGTAACCATTGCGTCGGTTGATGGCTATTGCGTCGGCGGTGGGCTGGAAATCACCATGGCCTGCGATTTCGTCATCTGCACCGAGCGTGCGCGCTGGGGAATGCCCGAGGTCGATTGGGGGATCACGCCGGGCTGGGGCGGGACGACCCGTATGGCGCGTCTGATTGGCCGACGCATGACCAAGGAGATCAACCTTCTCGGTGCGTTGCATCCGGCCAGGCGCGGCGTCGAGCTCGGGATGTTCAACCGCGCAGTTGAAAATGACGACCTCGACGCGGAAACGCAAAAACTTGTCAATCTCCTGCTCATGAAAAATCAGCAGGGCGTTCGCCAGCTGAAATTCATGATCAACAAGAACGTCGAGGCTGACCTTTACACAGCTCAAGGGTTCGAAGCGCTGGGTGCCGGTCTGACGGCGGCTGTTCTTGGAAGCTGGGAAATCGCGGACGCTGATGGAAAGCACGGATGGGACAGCTACAAGACCCGCGACGGGCAAA
>JBARXS010000170.1:0-13140 GCA_049647465.1 Erythrobacter sp. | reverse complement strand
GGCGGGGGTATTGGGTGTATTCCGGAGGAAGATTGCTCACTTCAATATCCCCTCTCCGTTCGGGCTGAGCTTGTCGAAGCCCTGCATTTCCCTTTTGCCCTGATCTCGAAGAAGCAGGACAGCCCTTGGACAAGCTCAGGGCGAGCGGAAGAAATTGAGATACTCATTGGCTCGCCCTCCCCGCTTGATTTCGCCACGCATCCACAATCTCGCCCGCGCGCGCTTTCCAGCAGCGTGGATCCGCCGCGATATGGGCCAGCGCCTCTTCAAACGGGCAGATGCGATGGGGTTGCCCGATCAGGTACGCGTGCAGCGGAATGCACATCACTGTGCCTGATCCCGTGCGTTCGCCCTCATCCGCCAGCCGCTCATACTGCTTGATCAGCGCATCCGCATATTCGCGGCCCGACATGCCATAGACGTTGAAGCCATAGTGATCGTTGACTTCAAGGCTGTAGGGGATTGAGGCAAGCTGGCCTGATGCAACCTTCACATCCTGCACCTGATCATCGTGATACAGGTCGCAGGTGTAGGCGAAATCATACTCCGCCAGCAGATCGAGCGTACGCGGCGTATGGGTCAGCGCAGGGGCGAGCCAGCCGCGTATCCGCTGCCCTGTGGCGCGCTGCACAGTTTCAATCGAATCCTCGATGATGGCGCGCTCCTGCGCATCGGACATGCCATAGGAATAGCGGGTGTTGTAAATGCCGTGGCTGAAGAATTCCCAGCCGCGCTCCACTCCGTCGGCGACCACTTCGGGGTGATGGTCGCACAGGCCCACTGACAGGCTGACTGAACCGCGAAAGCCATGGCGGCTCATCACATCGGCCATGCGCCAGTGGCTGACGCGGTTGGAATGGTCGCGATAGGAATAGCCGACGACATCGGGATGCGGCCTGGCCCAGCTTTTGCGGTGCGGATTGGCGGGCGGGTCAATCTCGTAATATTCAAGATTGGGCGCGACCCAAACCGCGCAGGACTTCCCCTCGGGCCAGCTTAGCTTGGGCCGCCCGCGATAGGCGTGATAATCGTAAAGCCCGGGATCGGGCGCGCCTTCGATCACGGACGCGCCTCCAGCCAGTCAATCACCGTCTGCACCGGCTCCACATCAGCATATTTCAGCTGAAGATCGGTGAGATTGGCAAAGTGATAGCTCTCATGCTTGTCCGCGCAGGTCTCAATCGGGACAATCGTGCGATATCCGTAACTCAGCGCATCCACCGCCGTCGCGCGGACACAGCCCGATGTGCTGCCGCCGGTCACCACCACCGTATCGACCTTATGGAATGTGAGATAGCTGGCGAGCGGGCTTTCAAAGAAACTGCTCGGCATTCGTTTGGTGTATTGCAAGTCATCATCATGCACTTCGCAACGCGGGTCATAGGCGTGACGGTCCGAGCCATATTTGATGTTTTGCAGACTATCGGGCGTATCCGTGCGCGTGCCCCAGACACCAGCATCCGCAGCATCATTCTTATAAGCGACGCGACTCCAGATTACCGGCATTCCTTTTTCGCGGGCAAGGCGGCTGATCGTATTGATGTATTCGATCTGGCGCGGGTCGGTCTCATACGCGGTACTGAACATATCGGTGCGCGTGTAGGCCTGCTGCACATCGACGTTCAAAACCGCCAGACGCTCGCCAAAGCCGAACTTCTTGCGCGCCGGATTGGCCATCACTTCTTCGAAAATCTGGCGGGCGGTTTTGCCGTCCTCGACCATTTTCGTACCTACTAGGTCGCTCATTCAAACCCTCTTCCCTGATGTGCTTTGACAAGCCACAATAAAGTTGCGTATGCGCTTGTCGAGCACAATTTGTCCGGACAACTTTTGAGGCGCTTTTGACCCCTGCTATTACACCCTCGATTACCAGGCACGTTCTGACCGTACCCGCCAGCGGTAAACAGCCCGCGCGGCGCGTGCATTATCGCCGTTGTGGCAGCGGGCCGATGCTGTTGATGGTGCACCAGAGCCCGCGCTCCAGCGCCGAATATACCGATCTGATGCAGCAATGGGGCGCGCATTTCACCTGCGTCGCGCCAGACTCTTCGGGGTTCGGTCAAAGCGACCCGCTTGCTTTGGCAGGCGGCGCGCCGCCAGAGATTGACGCATTTGCCGATGGTCTGTGCGATTTCCTCGATGCGCTCGGGGTGGATCGCTGCCCGGCATACGGCTTCCACTCGGGCGGGATCATCCTTGTCACCGCCTTGAAACGGAATCCCGAGCGCTTCACGCGGCTGGCGGTGGGCGGGTATGCGATCTGGAGCGAGGCAGAAATGCGCATTTTCGGAGAGCGCTATCTGCCCCCATTTCACCCGTCCGATTATGGCGAGCATCTCACCTGGTTGTGGAACCGGATGCTGGAGCAAAGCTGGGTATTCCCGTGGTTTGACACACGCGAGGAAGCACGGCTGAGCGTGGCGCATGCCGATGTGCCGCGCGTGGCGCAGGCGGTTTCGGAAATGCTGGATGCGGGCAATGATTATCAAGCAGGCTATGGCGCAGTGCTGCGCGCGCCGCGCGATATTCCGGCCAGCGATGCTGATGTGCCGCCCTGCCTGATCAGCGCCTATGACGGCGATCCTTTGCAAGAGCATATTGACCGGTTGGGAGAGATGCCCGCTGGCTGGGCCGCCCGGAAGGTTGCGACACGCGAGGAGCATCAGGCGGTCAGCCTTGCGTTTCTGCAAGAGGATTTGGCCAGCGGCGATACGCCTGACCTGGCGGAGGACGACAATGAAGGGTGGCTCGCACTCGACCATGGCCTGATCCACTGGAAAGGAACGAAAGGCGGCACTTTGGTGCTCCATGCGCCCGCCGCCGAAATGGCTGAGCCCGAGGCGGGCGAATTGGCGATTGACGTGCCGGGGCATGGGCAGTCCGATCCTCTTGCGAGTCCCCGCGCAGGCGGGGAGCTTTCCGAAACAGGCTCCCACCTTCGCGGGAGCGCGCAAGCTTTCGAAACAGCGATCACCGCCGCCGCCGAGGCGCTGGACGCAAGCGAAATCATCCACCCGAAAGCCCCTCGCGGCGATCCGGAACACCTCTACCCCGATATGACACCGGACCGCTTTGGCCAGTATCTCCAGCGCGCGTGGGCTGCCGCGCGCGCCGAGGCGTTCTTTGCGCCTTGGTATGAGGCCAGCGCGGCCAATGCGATCCCGCTTGACCCCGCACGGCTCGCCCCCGCCACACTCCACGCCCGCGCCGTTGCCCGCATCCGTGCCGGAGACGCCGCGCGCCGCTATCATCAATTCCTCATCCAGAAAGCCGGAGACGCCCGATGACAACCTATGCCGAATTTTCCGAAAGAATGCCGCTGCTCGCGCGCCATGAAGGCGTGTGGGACGGCACCTACACCTATTTCAACGCAGCTGACGAAAAGATCGATCAGCACGCCAGCCGCCTACTGTGCCGGATGACGGGTGAGGATGACATTCCCTATCACCAGACCAACCATTACACCTGGCCCGACGGCAAGACCGAAATACGCGATTTCCCGGCGACCTATCGCGAGGGGCGCATCTGGTGGGATAATGAACTGATACAGGGCTGGGCTGCGGAAGTGGCTTTGGATGAATATAACCGCACAATGATGCTTTACTGGCAGCGCACTGGCGATCCCTCGCTCTATTTGTACGAGCAGATCCAGATTTCGGACGACGGCCAGAACCGCTGCCGCACATGGCACTGGATCCGCAATGGTATGCTGGAAACGCGCACCGCGATTCAGGAGACCTTCGTGACGAAGGACTGGCGCGCGATTGATGCGGAAATGGCCGCAGAGGCCTGACAGGAGACGTATGGGACACACTCTGTTTGATCGCATCTGGGACGCGCACGAGGTTGCCAAGACCTCTGGTGGCGCATCCCTGATCGCGATTGACCGGGTGTTCCTGCATGAACGCACCGGCGCCTCTGCGCTGAAACGCATGGCGGAAATGGACCGGGACGTGCGCGATCCGGCGCGCGTCTTTGCCGTGATGGACCATATCGTCGACACGCGGATCGGGCGCGGTGCCAATGGTATGGGGGCAACTTTGATGAAGGGCGGCGAAGGCTTCATCACGGAGACGCGCGCCGCCTGCAAAGCCGCCGGGATCACGCTGTTTGATGTGAATGACCGCGATCAGGGCATCGTCCACGTAATCTCTCCTGAACAGGGGATCGTCCTGCCCGGCCTCACTCTGGTCGCGCCTGACAGCCACACCTGCACGCAGGGAGCCTTCGGCGCGCTGGCATGGGGCATCGGATCATCCGAGGCCGAGCACGCAATGGTGACGGGCACCTTGCGGATGGAGCGACCCAGGTGCATGCGCGTGCGATTTACCGGGCAATTGTCAGCAGGGGTCAGCGCCAAGGATATGATCCTCACCCTGATCGCAGCGCATGGCGCGGGCGGCGGGGCGGGCCATGTGGTCGAATTTGCCGGAGAGGCTGTGCGCGCGCTCGACATGGAAGCGCGCATGACCCTGTGCAACATGGCGACCGAATTCAGCGCGATGACCGGCCTCATCGCGCCTGATGCGAAGACTTTTGCGTATCTCTCGGGCCGACCATACGCGCCCACCGATTTCTCCGATCCGCATTGGGCAAGCCTGCGGTCGGATGATGATGCAGTGTTTGATCGCGAGATCACCATCGATGCGAGCACCATCGCACCGATGGTCAGCTGGGGGACAAGCCCCGAACACACGATTGCGGTGGATGCGAGCGTGCCCCACGGGCCAACTCGCGCGCATGATTATATCGGCTTGCAGGCAGGCGACACGCTGGCGGGCACACCGATTGACGTCGCCTTTTTGGGCTCTTGCACCAACAGCCGCATTTCCGACCTGCGCCGCGCGGCGCGTATCCTTAAGGGCCGCCGGATCGCGCCAGGCATCCGCAAGGCTTTGGTCGTGCCGGGATCGCTCCATGTGAAGCGGCAGGCCGAGGCTGAGGGGCTGGACAAGGTGTTTGAGGCCGCCGGGTTTGAATGGCGCATGAGCGGATGCTCGCTGTGCTTTTATGCAGGCGGAGAGGGCTTTCCCGAAGGCTCGCGCACGATCTCCAGCACCAACCGCAATTTTGAAGGACGACAGGGCCCCGGCATCCGCACACATATCGCCTCGCCAGAAACGGTCGCAGCCAGCGCGATTGCCGGCGCAATCGCCGACCCGCGCGACTATTTGCGGGCTCGAACGGAGGCGGAGGCGTGACTGCATTCCCCTCCCCCCTCACCGCGCGCGCGGCGCCGATTCTGACGGACAATATCGACACCGATACGATCATCCCGAGCCGCGAAATGCGCTCCACCGGACGTGATGGGCTGGCCGATGGCCTGTTTGCGCCGTGGCGTTACTCCGATGTCGATGCGCGCACGCCTGATCCGGCATTTGCACTGAACCAGCCGGAGTTTCGCGGCACACAGATCATCGCGGGCGGCGCGAATTTTGGCTGCGGGTCCAGCCGCGAACACGCCGTGTGGGCGCTGGCGGAATACGGGATCAAGGCGATCATCGCAGAAAGCTTTGCGCCGATCTTCCACGGCAATTGCATCCGCAATTTCCTGCTGCCCGTCTCTCTGCCGCGCGATGTTGTGGAGGCAATCGCGGGCGATGAGGTCACAATTGATCTTGCCGCGCAAACCGTCTCCCATTCAGGCACCGCCCATCCCTTCACAATCGATCCCGAAGCCAAGCAGATGCTGGCCGAGGGGCTCGACGCGATTGACCTGACCATGTCCCAGAACCCCGCGATAGAAACATGGACCGCCGCCGATCGCGCGCTGCGGCCGTGGGTCTATTTGGACCAGCAAGTGAAAGCGCCAGCATGACGCAAATTCTCATTTCAGAAGTCGGCCCGCGCGACGGGTTGCAATCGATCAAGCCGGTCATGCCGCTTGAGGCCAAGAAGCGCTGGATCGCGGCGGAGGCAGCCGCTGGCGTGAAAGAGATCGAGGTGGGCAGCTTTGTCCCGCCCAAGCTCCTGCCGCAGATGGCGGACACGCCTGCGCTGGTCGAATTTGCCAAGACCATTGCAGGCCTCACCGTCGTCACCCTGGTGCCGAACGCCAAAGGCGCGCAATTCGCCGCCGATGCGGGCGTGGACGGGATGAGCATCCCCTTCTCCATGAGCGAGACGCATTCGATCAAGAATGTGCGCAAGGATCACCCCGCGATGCTGGAGGAAATTCGCGAGGCTGCAACGATCGCGCGCGGCGCAGGCATCCATTTCGCCGTCGGGCTTTCCACCGCCTTTGGCTGCACAATGGAAGGCGCGGTGGCGGAGGATCAGGTGGTCCGCCTCGCCGAGAAAGCGGCGCAAGCGGGAGCGATGGAATTCAGCCTTTCCGACACGACGGGGTATGCCGACCCGGCGCAAGTGCGCAGGCTAACCCGGAAGGTGAAAGCCGCCGTGGGCGATGACATGCTCACCACTTTGCACCTCCACAACACGCGCGGGCTCGGGCTCGCCAATGTGGTTGCGGGGCTGGAGGAAGGGATCACCACCTTCGATGCCTCGCTGGGCGGGCTAGGCGGCTGTCCCTTTGCTCCGGGTGCGAGCGGCAATCTGGTGACCGAGGACCTTGTCCTGATGCTCAATTCGATGGGTTATGACACCGGTATTGATCTGGAAAAGCTGCTGGAGGTGCGCGCGATCCTGGCGGAAGCTTTGCCGGACGAACCGCTCTATGGCTTTACGCCCGATGCCGGGCCGATGCTCGACTATAAGGACAGGATTGCCGCATGAGCGACGCCCAAACGCAAGGCAGCCCACAGCCCCTTGCCGGCATCAAAGTCGTCGAGTTCACCCATATGGTCATGGGGCCGACCGTGGGCCACATCCTTGCCGGGCTTGGTGCGGAGATCGTGCGGATCGAACCCATCGGCGGGGACCGCACGCGGCGGCTGATCGGATCGGGTTCGGGCTATTTCCCGATGTACAATCGCGGGAAGCAATCGATCTGTCTTGATTTGAAATCCGAAGGTGGAATTGCCGTTGCCAAAGACCTGATCGCGGGCGCCGATATCCTTGTTGAGAACTTCCGCCCGGGCGCGCTGGACCGGCTCGGGCTGGACTATGACAGCTGCCATGCCGCCAATCCGCGCCTTATCTATTGCAGTGAAAAGGGCTTTTTGCCCGGCCCCTATGAACAGCGCACCGCATTGGACGAAGTCGCGCAAATGATGGGCGGGCTTGCCTATATGACCGGCCCTCCCGGACAGCCATTGCGCGCAGGGGCCAGCGTTATTGATGTGACCGGCGGGATGTTTGGTGTCATCGGGGTGCTCGCCGCATTGGAGGAACGCCACCGCACGGGACGCGGGCAGAAAGTCACCGCCAGCCTGTTTGAAACGACGATCTACCTCGTCGGCCAGCATATGGCGCAATATGCCGTAACCGGAACCCCCGCCGCACCGATGCCCGCGCGCGTCTCTGCCTGGGCGATCTATGATGTGTTCCAGACGCAGGACGAACCCGTCTTCATTGGTGTTGTGACCGATGCCCTGTGGGAGAAATTCTGCAAGTTGTTCGCGCTTGATGATCTGTGGGCGGATGAGGCGCTGCGAGAGAATAACGCGCGCGTTAAGGCGCGCGACCGCATCCTTCCGCAAATCCGCGAAATGATCGGGCAAATGACCAGCGCCGAAGTCATCGCCAAGCTGGATGGGACCGGCCTGCCCTTTGCCCCCATCGGAAAGCCGCAGGATATGTTCTATGATCCGCATCTGAACGAAGGTGGGCTGGAGGATGTGACACTGGATAACGGGACTAAGGTGCGCCTGCCCACGATCCCGCTGGAGATGGATGGAAAGCGGATCGGATCGCCGCAGACCCTGCCCAAGCCCGGCGATGATGCGCGCGCGGTTCTGGAGGCTTTGGGATACGATACGGAAAAGGTTCAGGCGCTGATGGACGAGGGCGCTGTGGGAGGAAATGCATGATCAAATCTCTTTGGCCCGGTGGCCTTTGCCTTGCCGCTGCAATGTTGAGCGGATGCATCATCGCGGTCGATAATGAAGGTCCGGATAGCGCGCCCGCAGCCCGGGATGATGGGCCTGCAGCGGCTGGCGTGGACACCTCGCGCAGCCGCATCCCCACCGATGTGCGCCGCACGACGATCATCGTGCGCGACATGGAAAAAAGCCTTGCGCTTTATCGCGATGTGATCGGGCTTGAGATCAATTACGACACCAATGTCACTACCTCGGGCGTTGCCCTGCCCGCTGGCGAGCCGGGCGCGACCGCGCGGCTGGTCCTGCTCAATGCCAATGATGACTGGGTCGGCTGGATCGGCCTGATGGAGTGGGTCGAACCCGAAATCCCCGCTGGCGATTATCCCACGCGGATGGGTCCGGGCGATGTCGTCATCATTCTCAACACCGACGATGTCGAGGGGCGGTGCGAGGCAGCCAAGCAAGTGCCCGGCGTGACCTTTACCGCAGAGCCGCGCCTCCAGGTCTATCCCGGCCGCGATGGCGGGGGGGATATTCGTGTGATGGGGTGCAATTTCTTCGACCCCGACGGCATCCTGATCGAACTCAACCAGATACTGGAATGATGTCTTTGCCTTGCGGTTCATTCGCATGAACCCGGGCACCTCCCGCCCCACCTCCCCACCCGGCCACCAATGAAACCATCATTGTGTGGTGGCCGGATGGGGAGGCGAGGCGAGCAACCTCAGGATGAAGCTGAGATATCAGGCCCCTCCATCAGCAGCACCTGAACATCGGCGAGCCCTTCGCGCAGTTTCTTGACCTCTGCGTATTCGGGGCTGTTCCAGAATGCTTTGGCCGCATCCTTGCTGGGCCATTTGGAGATCACCATGCCCGCCCCGTCAAAGCTGGGGCCGGAATCCGGTCCTTCAAGCAATTCCGCGCCCGGACCGCGCAGCAGATATTCTCCGCCAAACTTCTCGATCAATTGCGCGGCTGCCGGACCATAGCCACTGATGAAGGCCTCGCGATCATGGATGGCGGCGGTGACGATCATATAGGCTGGCATGATGGTGGCTCCTCAGAACGGCTTCACCGCGCCCAGGAAACAGACCGAGGCGATGGTGATCCAGTAGATATAGGCGGCAAGGCGCGCCTGTGCGATTTCGGATTTGAGCGCGGCTTCCTGAGCGGCGTCCGGCCCCTGCGCCAGCACGCGAAACCGCTCGGTCCAGCGCCGCATGACGAGGCGCAGGAACAGCCCGATACACAGCGCGAAGGCATAGAGCGCCATCTTCGCCGGATACCAGTCGCTGCCCTCTCCCGACTGAATCGGGCCGCTGCCATTGAACGCCATGAATGATGCGATCAGCAGCGCCGCAATCAGGGGATAGCGCAGCAATTCCTCCGCCCGCGTCACCGCGATGCCAATGTCCGTCTCGCGCTTCAGAAATGCGGTCCAGGTCATCGCCAGCCACACGGCAAAGAACACCCACATCCACCACACGCCAGCGCCCTCAAGCAGGGGCACAAAGCCATAAATCTTGCCCATATGCAGGCCCAGCGGCAGCAGCAGGACGATGCCGGTGCGCGCCAGAATATCAATGCGATAGGCGGTTTCCATGTGCCGCTTGCGCTCCTCGAGCGAGAGCGCCGGATTGGTCACGTGATAGCTTGTCTGGAACACGCCCCACTCCCCGCCCAGCCAATAGACCATCGCAAGGATGTGAACCCAGCGAAGAATGCTGAGCTCATTCACAATCAGAAATTCCATGATCCCGTTTTCCCTCTCAGGCGGAACGCCGGGGACCCCCGTCCCTTGGCTTTTCACCTGTCCCCTAAATGCGTGCAATCACTCCTTTGAAAGCCGCGTCACGACATCCATGATCGGCGGGTCTTTGGCCTCCATCGCCTCAACCTCTTGCTGGAACCCGCGCATGATCCGCGCGATATAGGCCCGCGTCGACAGGCCGCGCTCTTCGGCGGCGGTGCGGTCCGGCTCATAGGCCTCGATATCCTCGCGGCTGACAGTGCCCTTTTCGTCGAGCAACCGCTCCAGCGTATCCTGACGGTCGCGCAGGGAGGAGATTTCCGCCGCCATCGCAAAGACTGCGGAATAAAGCCGGTCGAGCGCGGGATCCTCGAAATATTCGGGGCGCTTGCCCTTGGCGCGCTTTCCCGAGAGCGCAACCCAGTCCAGTTCTTCACTCATGCGGCCTGCGCCTGCTGCCCGGCCCCGTCCGCCTTCCACGCGCCATAGGCGTTCCAGATTGCCGCGCGGCCAAAGTCTTCCTCGCCATCATCGGGCGACGGCGGGAAAATCTCCGGATCGACAACCGCGCGCACCCCTGCGGTGAACTGGCGGGCACGCTCAAAGCCTGCCTCTTCCATCACCTGTTTCAGGTCCTGACCGTGCATTGCAGACCAGAAAGGCTCATTGTTGTTGAACGCGTCCCAATCACGCATGAACTGTTCAAACAGAGGCATGTCATCGGTGTATTGCGGCTGTTCGACATGCAGGATCAGGCCGCCCGGCGCGAGCACACGGTTCGCTTGGGAAAGGATGCGCGGCATCGCTTTTGAAGATAGCTCGTGCAGGAACATCGTCGTCTGCACCCAGTCGAAATAGCCATCGTCCCAGCGCGACAGATCCTCACCCGAAGCCTGCACGAACTTGATGTTGGTAACACCCAGCGAGGCCGCCCGCGCGGCGGCATAACGCAGGCAAGCGCCCGCCGTATCAATCGCGATCACTTCAGCGTCGGGATAGGCCTGAGCGATCGGCACCGCGTTATGGCCAACGGTGCAACCAATATCGAGGATGCGTTTGGGCTGCCAGTCGGGGCGTTCGGACTTGGCCCAGTTGACCACCGCCTGTCCGCCGCCATCGTTCAAGCCGCCCAGCGCGCCGCCAACGGTTGCGAACAGTCCGACATCGTAATTCGCGCCCATGGCAACATCGCCTTCGCGCTCTTCGCTGTGATATCCGCCCGGCTGGCAGTGGATGTCCACCGCGGTCTGGTAATGCGGTTGCTCAACGCTTGGATCGAGTTCGAGCATGCCCGAATGCTCATTATACTGGCGCGCCTGCCCGTCGAGTTCGTCCAGCTGGCGCAGCACCACCTGCCGCCCGAAATGCTGGCGCATCTCCATCGAATTGCGTTTGAGCGCAGACCACACCTGATGCCAAGGGTCGCGGTTCATCGCATCGCGGATCTCATATCGGTGTTCGGGATCGCGCCCGTGTTCCTGCTGGAAAGCTGGCAGGACGCGCTTTTCATACGCAAGCTTGTTCCCCGCGCCGATATTGCCTGACAGGTAACGGTTGAAATGCGTCAGAAAATTGAACCGCGCTGCCTCATCATGTGTGGTGCGCGGCGACATACCGTGACGGGTCAACGCGGTGTAAGGCGGGGGCAGATCGGAAGCCATTGTGTGATCCCTCAATATTTGTCCGGACAAATTTGCCAAAGATGCGGGTTTTGTCAACTGTGACGCGTGAGCAGCAACGCAGTTCCGTGGTTTTGGCCGGTCGCGCCTTGATCAAGCGCAAATAGCAGCTTGCGCGCTGTTAATCCCCCCTCTTGATTGGCGGCCCGCGCGCGTGCAAGTCAGCCGGATTGGCCGACTCAGCAAAGCATCGGCACGCTCCCACTCCAGCGAAAGCGACAAACATCCCGTGACCACTCCCAATCTTCCGCAAGGGACACACCGGCACTCGACCTATCCTGTGGACCGCGCAGAGCTGCGCCGTGCCTATCGCGAGGACGAGGAGACGTGCATTGCGGCGCGGTTGGAGCAGGCGGGTCCGGCAAAGCGGGTGAGCGGGGATGCGGCGGAGGTGGCCGTGCAATTGATCGAAGGCGCGCGCGCCCACAAAGCAAGCGGGGTCGACGCATTCCTTCAGCAATTCGGGCTGGATACCGAAGAAGGCATCGCGCTGATGTGCCTCGCCGAAGCACTGCTGCGCGTGCCTGACAGCGAGACCGCCGATGCCCTGATAAAGGACAAGATCGGCACGATCGACTGGAGCGAGCATCTGGGCGAAAGTTCCTCCACCTTCGTCAACGCGGCGACATTCTCTCTGATGCTGACGGGTGAGGTTCTTGAACAACCCGAAGCGCACCAGAAGGGCATGGGATCGACGCTGAAACGCACCATGAACCGGCTGGGCGAACCTGTGATCCGCAAGGCCACGTTGCAGGCGATGCGCATCATGGGCGGGCAATTCGTGTTTGGCCGCGACATTGGCGAAGCGTTGAAACGCGCCGCGCCTGAACGTGCCAAGGGGCTGACCCACTCGTTTGACATGCTGGGCGAGGCGGCGATGACCTTTGCCGATGCGGCCAAATATCGAGAGGCTTATGCCGGCGCGCTGGACCGGCTGGCAAAGGAAGCTGACGCTGGCATGGGCGCATCGCCGGGTATTTCGGTCAAGCTGTCGGCGCTGCACCCCAAATACAGCTATCTCCACGCCGAGGAAGCGCGCCGTGACATCGTACCGATTGTGCGCGAACTGGCCGAAAAGGCACGCGATGCGGATATCCACTTCACCATTGACGCGGAGGAGGCCGAGCGGCTGGAACTCAGCCTCGACATAATTGAGGCGCTGGTGGCCGATGATAGCCTGTTCACGCGGCCCGATGGATCGCGCTGGGACGGGTTTGGTCTGGCGATACAGGCCTATCAGAAACGCGGCGTGCCGCTGTGTGACTGGATCGGAAAGCTGGCGCGGCGGCACGGCCGGCGGCTGTTCGTGCGGCTGGTGAAGGGCGCCTATTGGGACAGCGAGATCAAGCTTTCCCAAGTGGGCGGCTTTGCCGATTACCCCGTCTTCACGCGCAAACTGGCCACCGATGTCAGCTATCTCGCCTGCGTCGCGCGCCTGTTTGAACATGACGACGTGATCTATCCCGCTTTTGCCACGCATAACGCGCTCACGATTGCGTCGATCAAGCAGATGGCAGCTTCCAGACCCTTCGAATATCAGCGCCTGCACGGCATGGGCGAGGAAGTGTACGAGACCCTGCGCAAGCTTGAGGGCAACAACCCCACCCCTGTGCGCATCTATGCGCCGGTCGGCGGGCACAAGGAATTGCTCGCCTATCTGGTGCGCCGCCTGCTGGAAAACGGGGCCAACACCAGCTTTGTGAACCGTATGGGCGATGCCGATATTGCGGCGCGCGACCTTGTCGATGATCCGGTGAGCGAGCTTGCC
>JBARXS010000169.1:0-5584 GCA_049647465.1 Erythrobacter sp. | reverse complement strand
AAAAACTGGATGCCCTGCTGGAAGCCGTGGCAGAGAACACCACCACGCTGATCGACGTTCAGCAGCAAGCTGCCGCCACCTCGGCCTCCACCAAAGACGCAAGAAACTACATTCAGACCGTTGCCAGACAGACAAGCTGGGAGACGAACGGCAAGGTGATCGCCTCCGTTTTGACCACCGCTCTCGAAAAAGATCACACCGCACTGCACGCTGCCTCAAGGGCCGCACAGGAAATGCGCGGACTGTCAGTCGAGCTGACCCGCAAGGCGGATCGCGCGGCAGAGACACAGCAGGAGGCCAGCAACAAGTTCCACTTTGCCGCAGAGCGCCTCCTGAGGGTCGCAGAGGCCCACGAGCAGGGGAAGTGGCGCAGAATGGGCGGGATGGCCCTCATAGCGGCTCTCTGTGGCGCTGTGGGCTTCTTTGCGCGCGAACCGGCCTCAAAGTTTGACCACCTCTGGGAGGCGCGGACCGCGCTCAAGCAGGACGTGACCAATGGCGACTGCAAAACCCTCGATGGGATAAACCTCATGATCGATGGCGCCCGCGCCTGCGTGATCAAGGAAGATCCGGTGTGAAAAGCCGGTTCGGACGATCTGCTCCGTTGGCGATCAGAGATTGAGCATTGCGTCCTGCCGCTGGTGCAGGACACGGATCACCTCGATCTGGTCGCCACGGTAGCGGAAATAAACCATATGCGACCCAGCGGGACATTTGAGATAATCGGGGCGCACATCAACGTCTCGGCCCCTTTTGGTGCCAGATACCAACCCGTCGAACGTCGCAACCAAATCGCGGTGGTAGCTGTCAGCCTGCGCAAGTGACCAGTTCTGGAAGGTGTAAAACCAGATTTCTTCAAGGTCGACCTCGGCCAGTGGCGAAAGCGCGTAGGATTTACCCTGCATGTTTGGTGGCGTGTTTCGCGTGCATACGGCTCAAAAAGGCCTCGCTGTCGAAAGGACGCGGTGTCCCTGACTGCTCCCCAGCAATCAACGCATCCTGCAAAGCACGGACCTTGGTTTCGTGCTCTTCCAGAAGCCTCAAGCCTGCTCTCACAACATCGCTTGCAGAACCGTAACGGCCAGCCTCCACCTGCTCACTGATGAAGCCGGAAAAATGATCTCCAAGGGTCACGGACGTGTTGCGGGGCATAGCTGCATCCTTTTTCTAAGCACAGCTAGTATGTACCAACAAGTAATACAATGCAACTTTGGTGCGTCCCCGTTTCTGAGTTCCGAAAGGGCTGATCTAGAAAACGCCTAGTGTTAATAGTGTTACCTACGGAGTAAGTTACGGACCTAAAAATTTCCCGTAACCTTACGGGCCTGAAAGGGAAAACTATCCACAGGGTTCCGAAAGGTGCGAATCTGGGTTCCGAAAGGTGCGAATTTGGGTTCCGAAAGGTGCGAAGCGACAGCGGTTCCCGATAGTGCGAATTTGTGGTTCCTGATAGTGCGAACTGCTGCTATAGCTTCAGCATGGCCTTGCTCCCTGATCGACACCCTCAGAAAGACTTCTTCATCCTCGACATCGCCGATGTCGTTCCGAAAGACGATACGGCGTCGATGGAACACCCGATGTTCTCATTGGCGACGAAGCCAGACATGCGCCACCTGCACTACGAAGCTGGGGATGTTCGCCTAGAGATTACGCCATCCTACAACGGTCTGCCGACCATCTTCGACAAGGACATTCTGATCTTTTGCATCAGCCAATTAATGCACATGAAGAACCGCGGTGAGAAGATCGGTAAGCGTGTCAGATTCACGGGGCGGGAGCTTCTAGTCTCAACGAATAGGCCAACCAATAACCTTGGCTATCAACGCTTGGAGCAAGCCTTTAAGCGCCTTCGGGGAACTACGTTCAAGACCGACATTCGGACGGGTGATCGCATGGAAACCCGTGTTTTTGGCCTGATTGACGAAGGTGGATTCGTCATGCGTGATGACGGTTCATGGCGGTTAGATTATTGCGAGGTGGTTCTGTCAGACTGGCTAATGCGAGCTATCGAATCCGACCAGGTTGTCACGATCTCGAACGACTACTTCCGCTTGCGTCGCCCGCTGGAACGCCGTCTCTACGAGATTGCGCGAAAACATTGTGGCAACCAGCCAAAATGGCATATCGGCCTTGCCAATCTCCAACGAAAGACCGGCAGCAACGCCCCACTAAAGAAATTCCGGCTCAACCTTCGCCAGATCATCGCCGACGATCATACGCCTTTCTACCGGATCGAGTTGACGGACGAGGATCTCGTGATTTTCAGGCCCCGGAATACGAAGACACAGATCGCGCCCGCAATTATCTTGCCTGACTGGGCTGAGGAAAAGGCCCGCTCTCTGGCACGGGAAAAGGGTCGGGATTACCATGCCCTTCGAGCTGATTGGCTGGCCTTCGCACAGGCGGAAACGGCCAAGGGCAATCCACCGAAAAACGCAGGGGCGGCCTTTGTCGCCTATTGCGCGAAGCAGAACAGCCTGCGCTAGCGGCAACGATGCGTAGATGTGCCGTTTTTTTCGATAGTTTGTTTGGTTCAGAAATTGTGGCACACTGGTCACGCTGACCGGTAATAACCGGTCAAGAAAACCAATAATGACCACGAGGAAAACCGAGCATGACCATGACACTAAACGAAGCAGCCAAATCCTGTCACAAGGCCAAAGGAACAATCCTTAAAGCCATAAAAGAAGGCCGCTTGAGCGCACCGAAAGATGCTCAAGGACGATACGAGATTGATCCGTCAGAACTGCATAGAGTGTTTCCCCTGACCACTATTGACCAGTCAGAAAAACCGATACTAACCCCCACCAATGACCACGAAAACCGCATTGAAATCGAGCGGTTACGTGCCGAGCTTAAAGCAGCAAACACCCTGTCTGAAAACATGGCTGAAACTGTGGCCGACTTGCGCGAACGCCTTGACCGTGAGGGCGAAGAACGCCGCCAGTTGACCGCAATGTTAACTGATCAGCGGACAGGGCAGGTGACAAAGCGTGGTTTGTTTGGATTTCTACGATCAGCTTAGTTATCGACTTGGCACTGCCTGTGAATCGATCAACATAGCAAAAAAGGAAAACTCCTCTTGAGTGTGCGCTTTCTTATTATTGGGCTTCCTCGTAGTGGCTCGACGTACCTAGCCACATTAGTTCATTCGCATTCGGATGCCTATTGCGCTGGAGAAATATTCAACCCGTTTGCGATAGTCGGACTTGGATGGAAAGAAACAGAGCCACAAAAACTTGTAGCCAGAGACGAGTCTCCCTGCACTTTTCTTCGTGAATTTTATGAGCAGCACGAAAACCGAGCCGCAGCCGTAGGTGCAAAGTTTATGATTGGGCACCACCCTGAAATTCTATCTATGATCGAACGAGAGAAAGACATAAAAATCATATATATTCATAGGGATAACAAACTAGCACAAAGCGCCTCGTGGTTTAAAGCGCTCAAGACTCGACAATGGGCAGCGATTGACAGCTCTGTCGTGAATCATGAGGTGCTTCAGGCTTGGCCACGTGAGTTGGCACGACAGGCCCGGGATTTTGACTTTTCCGATTATATTTTTCAAAATTGGTTAGGTAGACTTCAAAATGAAGTTTTGGATGTTGAATATTGTGATATGTTTACCGAAGATTTTGAGAGTAAGCTATGTGCCTTCTTGGACCTAACTTTACGTGATCGCTTGACTTCAAGCTTAGTTAAGCAAGGTCAAGACGATATTCTTGAACGTTTTGAACATAAACGTGAAATCGAACGTTACTTTCGAAGTATTGGTAAGTCAGATTGGTTAAATCCTGAAATTAAGTTGAATTGATGAGGGACTTATTGCTCCTTTAAGCTATTTGCAGGCCTGATCTGCTCCTGCCTGATCAAATGCTGTGTTCCGGCCCGTCGCGCTCGGCCGTTCGCTCCTGTTCCAGCAGGCGTTCGCGTTCCTGCTCCAAGGCACGTTCACGCTCTGCGTCTTGCTGCTGTAGATCGCGGCCCGCTCGTTCTTCGTTGCGCACCACGTCCGCGCCCGTGTCGCGGTCTCTGCTGTCCCGCGCCGTTTGTAGGCGCTCAAGGGCTGTCTGGGGCGCGTCTGCTGTGGCACGGCCTTCCCGTGCGGCCTGCAACCGCTCCAAAGCAGTCTGCCGGACCTGCGAGGTCTGCGGTGCGCGCTGACGCTCGAACGGCCCAACCGCAACCGTGCGTTCCTGCATTCCGCCCACCATCCGCTCCAACCACTCGCGGGCGCGGGTCTGGAACTCTTGCGCAATCTCGCGGGCCTGTGCGGCGATCTGCTTGACCTCCTGCCAGCGATCGGAGGCCGGTGTGGCGATCCCGCGCCGCATCATGCTCCAGCCGCGTGCGCCCACATCGGGCAAGGCTGGGCGGTCCAGCTCGACGGCCCGCGCCATTTCCGCGACGTGGCCCCGCGTGTCGCCGTTGCGCTCGGCCTCGTAGGCCCGCTCAAGCGCCTCCTCGCGCTGCGCCTCCAAGGTGCGGTGATCCACACGCTCATGGACGTGGCAGCGCTCAAGCGTCTGGTTGACGTGATCGGCCCAGGACGAGCGCCAATCCACCAGCAGCTCCTTGGCGTTCCAGTCGCGGTTCTTGGCCCCGAACCCCTCCGGGCCAATTTCGCGGGTGGTCAGCATGATGTGGGCGTGGTGATTGCGCTGGTCGCCCTCGCGCCCCGGCGCGTGAAGGGCGATGTCGGCGACCATGCCACGGGACACAAACTTGTCCTGAACGAACCCGCGCACCAGATCGCGGTTTTGGTCAGGCGTCAGCTCGGCGGGCAGGGCCACGCGCACCTCGCGGCTGACCTGCGCATCCTTGCGCCGCTCGACCGCCTCAACGGCGTTCCAGAGCGCGGAACGATCCCGCGCCCATGCCGGCGCATGATCGGGGGCAAGGATCTCGGTGTGCTCGACGCCGTGCTTGCGGGTGTAGTCGTGGACCTCGCCGGTGCGCCGGTCCACGACGCGCTCGGCGGCGCGATAGGCAGAAGCGGCGGTCGAGGACCGTCCCTTGCTGCGGGAGATCACAGAGGCATCAAAATGATAAATCGCCATGATCGCCTCTTGGCTTGGTTTCGAAAGGATGCGCAGCGGTCCTTCGCTCACACGTCGCTTGCGACGTATAGGTGAGCACTTACGTGATATCCCGCCTTTACGGCCAGCGCCGACTTCCCTAATAGGTAGAACAACCACAGAGGGAATAAAAGTGAAAACACTGGAACAGCAGATTGCGGCAACCCAATCAAAACTAGCGCGGCTGCGCACCAAAAAGAAGGCCAGCGACACCCGCGTCAAAATCGTTGTCGGGGCTGTCGTCGCAAAGGCTGCTCTGGAAAGCCCGCACGCCGCAGCAAAGCTGGCGGCGCTGCTGCGCGAAAGGGTCACACGCGACCTCGATGTGAAAGAGCTCCAACCCCTGCTGTCCGACCTCGATGAGAAAGCCGCCCAGGATGAATGATCAAAAACTGGATGCCCTGCTGGAAGCCGTGGCAGAGAACACCACCACGCTGATCGACGTTCAGCAGCAAGCTGCCGCCACCTCGGCCTCCACCAAAGACGCAAGAAACTACATTCAGACCGTT